>DATHOT010000372.1:0-17742 GCA_035484655.1 Bryobacteraceae bacterium
TTGGAAAGAATATTCTTGCCGTTGGTCCGGTCCAGAAGGAAAAAGTATCCATTACGGCTGGCCTGCGCGATCAGCTTACGCGGCTGCCCGTTGACCTGTCCGTCGATCAACACGGGCGTTTGCGCCGCGTCCCAGTCATGCGTGTCATGCGGCGAGGCTTGGAAATACCACGCCAGTTTCCCGGTGTCCGGATTCAGCGCGACAATCGAGCAGGTCCACAGATTATCGCCCTTGCGTCCCTGGCCCGCCATCACTGGATTTGGATTGCCGGTGCCCAAATAATAGAGATTCAGCTCCGGATCGTACGTGCCGGGCACCCAAGTCATCCCGCCGCCGTGCTCCATGGCTTCCTGATTCGGCCAGGTGTCAGCGCCAAACTCGCCCTTACGCGGAGTCGAATTCCAGCGCCACTGTACGTTCCCGGTCTCCGGATCGCGGGCTTCCAGATATCCTGGAACATCCAGCGAGTCGCCGCCTACGCCCACGATGATGTGATTGCGGACGACGATGGGCGCGGGCGTCGAGAAATATTCCTGCTTCACATCGGCGATCTCGACATGCCACCGCTCCGTGCCGTCTTTCGCGTTGAGACAGATCAGATAATTATCGGGGGTCTCGAAATAAAGCCAGTCGCCATACATTCCGAAACCGCGATTACCGATGTGAATGCCGCCGTGCGTCTCCCATTTGTAGTGCCAGAGTTGGTGGCCATTGCGCGCGTCGATAGCCCAGGCGTGGTCGGGAACGGTGAAATAAAGCACGCCGTTGACTTCGAGCGGTGTGGACTTGATCGATGTGTTGTCGTCGCCGGCCGCACCCGTGTTAATCCGGTATTCCCAAGCCGGCGTCATCGTCGTCACGTTCGAAGCGTTGATTCTTGACAGCGGACTGAAGCGCCGGCCCGAATAGTCACCGTTGTAAGTGGGCCAGGTATCCACCGGCAGCTTCAGAAGTTTCGCGGGGTCCAGGCCCTGGCCGGATAACGACGCTGCGAGAAGTGCTGGGAAAACAAGCCGGCTGAGTTTCATTTCAAGGTCTCCAGGTAAGCCACCAGATTATGCATCTCGTCGTCGGTATATTTTTTTAGTAGCTCTTCGTGAGCCGCCAGAGGATCGCGTACGTCCACCTTGACGCCGCTGTCGCGGGAAAAAGAACGATAGTCGCCGGATGAATCTCGCAGCGCGACATCGAAATCGTCAATATACTCCAGTGTGCCGCTGATCGTTTGGCCCGAAGCGAGCGTGACACTGACCTTGGTCGGCACAGTTTTCGGGTCCGGGCCCTCGGCCCGACGCGGCCGTTGAGTCCGTGGATACACCAGCCGCGACTGCAGGGCCACCGGGTCATATTTGGTAGCAATCTTCGCCAGATCGCCGGTCGGTGAGTGGCAGGTATTGCATCGGCCGGCGCCATTAAAGTACGCTTGCCCCTTCTTCGCGTCGCCGGTCACGATGTTCTGGATAGTGTAAGTATTGCGATCGATCGCGGCCTGCTGGCGAGAGCGCAAAAACGCAGCGACGTCCTTGATTTGATCGTCGGTCAGCGGAAAAGCAGGCATTCCCTTGTCCGGGCGCCCGCTCCGAATTACCGGACCGACCTTGTCACCGCCCTCGTCGTCCAAAGCCAGCACCGATCGGACCAGGTCCGGCCCGCTTTCGCCGCCATTGGCGTTCGATCCATGGCAAAACCCGCAGCGGGCGACAAAAACCTTCTGGCCTCGCTCGACCGCCGCCGGATCGGGAACGTCGCGGCTGATCAGAAAATTCCGGCCCGGGCGCGGAGGCTGCGCCGCCAGAGGCGCGAGCCCGGCGGTCAAGATGATTATGCCAGCGCCTGTTTGCAATAATCGAGACACTTCTTTACCTCCACCGCGGCGTCGTCTTTGCCCTTATATTCGTATTCGATATTCGCCGGAATATTGTACTTCTTCGTCTTCAACAACAGAAGAACCTGCTTGATGGGAGTGTCGCCTTCTCCGAACGGCACGTTTGCTCCGTCGTTCTTCTTGCGATCTTTCAGATGCAGGTTGGTTATCCGGTCGTGATGCTCTTCGATGTACGATACCGCGTCGAAATTCGCGGCGGTGAAATGACCGATATCCAGGTTCACGCCGATCATTTTCGAAAGCGCCATCGCCTTTGCGAAGCTCTCGGGTGTCGCGAATTCGTTTGGATCTTTGACATTGTTGTGGCCGTGCACCCCGACCGTGATCTTGTATTTTTCGGCCAACGGCGCGACGCGCGGCATCACACTCACGGTGGAGGACGCGGTTATCACTTTAGCGCCCAGCGCTTGCGCCATCTGGAACCCGCGGTCGATCTCGGGATCCGTGAAATCGTCCCGGAAGCTGTAATTGAACGCGAACAGCCAAATTCCGGCGTCATCGAACTTCTTGCGGACCGCCTTGATCTCATCCATCGGGACGGTTAAGCGCCATTTGCGGAGTTCTTCGCGATTGACTGGACCCTTACGCGGCATAGGTCCCGGCTCGATGTGCGGCGAAAACAGCTCGCACTCGCCGATGCCGTCTTCGACCATGGCCTGGAGGGCCGCGTCCAGCGGGCGATCGCGATAGCTGTAGGATTGCACGCCGATCTGCACGCCGCTGATTTTGGAGTTGATCTTTGCCAGCGCCGCTCCGAGCGGCAGTCCGGCCATTACCGTCTTAGCGAAACTACGTCTGGTGTACACGCTCATGCCCTCCATTCTATTAATTAGGGACAGTGCACTCAAATACCGATTTCCGATCCATCGCTCAAAAGATCACCGTAACCACGCTCGCGACAATCAGCGCCATCCCCCACAGCATATCCAGGTTGAGCCAAGCGCGCCGCAGAAACGCCAGCCCCACGTATCGATAAACCACCAGACCGATCGTCCCCGCCGTCGCCAGATACGCGAGCGTGTGGATCGCGACCGCGATCAACCACGGCTGAGGCAGCGCCGCGCCGGCGTGCATATGCTGCGAATGCTCGCCGGCCGGTAGCGAAAAAAGCACGGGCAGCAGCATCAGACCGGCCCCATGCGCCGTCGCCATCAAAAATGACCAGATGGTCAGGTCCCGAAAACCTACGCGCATACCGGTCCAACTCGCCCAGCGTGGATGCCGCGAGCTGATCATTTTCGTAACGCCGAGAGCCAGTAGAACAGCGGCCGCGGCGATTCGCACCCAGCCGCTCGACAACCCAATCTGCAGCAGTCCGAACACCGCGACCACCGCGCTCATGGACGCCAGATGTCCCAGCGCCAGCGGCGGAAGCGCCCGCCAGACCGCGCTCCCGCTCTTTTCCTGCAGGCCCAGCGACACTGCGAAGAGCCACCCCATCGCCGGATTGAGACCGTGATACGCGCCCAGCGCGAATAGCACCAGCCACGCCCAGATTGGCGTCGCAATGAAATGCGCGCTCATTATGGATAGCAGTACGAATCCGACGACGCGTCGCCGCCCTCCAGCCTTACCTGGTGCGGACGCATGCCGTCCACCTCGACAAAAAATTTCGGATCCAGCCGCAACCCGCCGTCCGGCCCCGCATCCGCCTTCACCATCCAGCCGCGGATCCCGTCCGGATAAAACTGCGCGTCCCAGGCCGAATAGAGCGAATTAGTAAAGTACACGCGCCGTCCGTCCCGGCTTACTTCCACCATCTGCGGCCCGCCGTTCAAAGCCGCGCCGGGCTTGGAGGGATGAGGCGCGCGACGGGCGATCCCGCCGATATGCAGCGAGCCCACTTGCTTAGGATTATTCGGGTCGGAAACATCATACTGGCGCATCTCACCGGTGCCCCAACAGGACGCATAAAGGAACCGGTCATCGAGCGACAGATCGATATCGGTCAACAGCGGCGGCACTGCTTTGAAGCCTTTCAGCAGCGGCGGCAATAAATCCGGATCGGCCGGCTCAGCCGGAATCTCGATCACTTTCTTTACTCCATACTTTCCGTTGTCGCGGCTCCACAGCCAGATGGATGACGAAAGATCCTTCAGCGAAACCACTACGCCGACGAATCCGTAGGTCTTGGTCGGATCATGCGAGGGCCGCAGCTCGAGCACCAACTGTTGTTCGCCGCCTAAATCGAGTGCCTGCTGGTGACGCCCCTTGCGCAGATCCCAGACATGCATGGAATGCCCGTATTTCCCTGCCAGCAGCAGCTCCGGATTGATGCCGTTCTCCAGCATGTTGGGCGTGCCCCACTCGCTGGTCAGCATGGTGTCGTGACCCAGGTGCCACCAAAAATCATAGGCGAAGTATTGCGGCCCGCGATCCACTTCCCAGCGCCCCAGCACATTGAATGAAAAATGATCCAGCAGAAAGACCCCGCCCGGACCACTGCCATCCGGGGCGCCTAGGGCGCTGACGAAGATGCCATCGGGGCCACAATGCACCGTATGCGTGCGCGAGTAGCCGGTCCGCGCTGCGACTTCCTCGGGTTCGATAACCTTGATGATCTTGGGCTGGCGCGGATCAGGCTTGGTGTCGATCACATAAATTCGCGAGGATCGAAGCCCGGGTGTGATCAGATACCGCCGCTCGATATGCGGGTGTGGTGCATAAGGGCATAGCGCCGAGCTGCAGGCATTCCAGCCGAAGTGATGCAATTCGTCGCCGGCGTTCGGCATATCGATGCGGCCCACCACGCGACCGTAGCTATTAGAAGATGGATCGACATCCACGACTGCCATGCCATCCGGCCGGCCATCTTGAGCGGGATTCAAAAGCGCGACGTACGCCAAGCGTTCCACGGGAGCTTGCATGGCCAGGCGTGGGGATGGGTAGAAGGTCGGATCGGGCGTGAGTAGCATGAGACCACTCCTTTCCAATCATGCTCTCACAAAGTTATGTCAAGCTTGAGCGGCTGCTCGCCTTCCTGGTTCGAAGCGGATCGGTAAGCGCGCTGGTCCGTGGACATGCAGCGCTTTCCGCGGCTCCCACGGCTCGGGACTCGCGAGTGCTAAGCCTTTCAACCGCTCCTGCAAATCCGGCAGAGCGATCCTGGCCTCAAGTCGCGACAGCGCCGCGCCCAGACAGAAGTGGATGCCGTGTCCGAACGCGATATGCGGATTAGGGTCGCGCGCAATATCGAAGCGGCCGGCGTCCGGAAACTGCCCAGGGTCGCGATTGGCCGAGCCAATGATTGGGAGCACCAGTTTCCCGGCCGGAATCGTTTGCCCGTTCATTTCGACGTCGTGCCTGGTTGCGCGAAACATCCATTGGACCGGCGAGCGGTAGCGCAGCACCTCCTCGATGGCCGAAAGCACCAACGCGGGCGTCGCACGCAGACGAGCCAGCTGGTCTGGATTCTCAATCAAACACAAGATCGCGTTATTGAGCAGGGTGGTGGTCGTTTCGGAGCCGGCTACGAGCAGAAGCTGAAAGAAGCCCAGGATTTCCTGCTCGGTCAAGTGCTCGCCATCCACCTCGGCCTCGACCAGCTTGGTCAGTAAGTCGTCGCGCGGCGCCGTGCGTCGCTCGGCCAGCAAGCCGGTCAGATAGGCGGCCATTTCATCCTTCACCGCGAAATAGCCTTTGGACGCTTTAGCGGCTTCATCCCCGCCCGGAACCGTGTAGCTCAGGCTCAACATGACATCGTTCCATCGGGTGAACCTTGGACGGTCCTCCGCCGGAATGCCAAGCATTTCGCCGATCACCATCATCGGCAACGGAACCGAAAAATCCGCGGAAAGATCCATCTCTCCATGCTCGATTCTCTGGTCCAACAGTTCCCTCGAGAGCTCGCGAATGCGCGGCTCGAGATTCGCGACCATCCGCGGCGTGAATGCTCGCGTGATGAGCGCGCGCAGCTTGCTGTGGCGCGGCGGATCGAAGAAGATGAACCACTCCGGATTCGCGCGCTGAGCGGTGAACATGCTGGAGCTGAACGCTTCGTGATCGTTCAGCACCCGCTTGACGCCGCCATAATCGAAGATCATCCACAGATTGAGCTCCGGGACGTGCAGCACCGGAGAGCGGCTTCGCATCTGGTCATACGCCGGGAAGGGATTACGGCGCATCTCGTCGGAGAAAAAGTTCATGGGCGCAGACTCCCTTCGTAGAGTCTGCCACAGTTATTTCTTCAAGAGGTGAAGAATCTCGCTCTCGTAATCGCTCTTACTCACGATGCCAACATGCCGGGCCACGACACTCCCCTCGCGGTCGATCAACAGCGTCTCCGGCAGAGACTCCACGCCGCCGAATTTCTGCGCCAGCGCATCGTCCCCGATCGCGACCCGATAGTTGATCTTGGCCGCCTGCATATACGGCCTCACTACCTTCCACCCGTCCTCATCCATTGAGATTCCGATCACGACGAAGCCCTGATTCGCATAGGTCCGTTGGAACTCCTCAAACCAAGGGATCTCGGCCTTGCAGGGCGGGCACCAGGTCGCCCAAAAATTGAGCAGAACCACTTTGCCTTTATACTCCGACAGCCGGATCCTAGCGCCGTTGTCATCTTCCAGGCTGAAATCCGGTGCGGATTGCGAGGGCCGGACCGTCGCCATGCCGGCCCGGTTGAGAAAAAGGCTCTCGCACGCCCCCACGCAACGTTGCGCAATCCCTCGCGGGGCTGGAAACGCCAGAAGACCGGCACACCCGGTTAGCACCGCCATTGACGCCCAGGTCACTTTTCGCCCCGCTGCTTTTTCGTTGTGCCGCTGATCGAGACGAGCGCGCGCCCGTGTTACGTCCGGTTGCCAGTCGACGCCGGGATCGAGTTTGGCTAGATGTTCGTCGACCCAGGGGGCCAGCTTCGATTCGTTATTGTTCACCATATCTCTTGATGTATTCCTTCCGGAACGCTTGTTGCGCGCGGCTGAGCAAAGTCCCGATCGAGGCTGGATTCAGATCCAGAGTGGACGCCAACTCGTCGTAGCTGAGTTCTTGGCTACGAAGAAGCAGCAATTCCGCGTGGCGAGGCCCTATGGCAGCCAGTACCCACCGGACTTTCTCCTGCTCCTCGATCGTGGCGCGAATCTCTTCCGGATTTCGAACCGCCCGGACGAATTCGAAGAGGCTTTCATAGCGAGCCCGGCGCGTTCGCCGCCGCAGCTCATCCAAACCGGTTCGTACGGCTGACCGATACAGCCACGCTTCCGCTTTCTCTCCCTGGACTTTCGGGCTCCGCCACAACTTCAGAAACACCTCGACTGCGAGTTCCTCGGCGCGTGCCGGATCGTGGACGACCCTCCGAATCACGCGGGCAATGCGCTCGTATTGAGAGCGGAAAGTTGCCTCGAAATCGAAGGGCGCTTCGCCGGCCCCCACGCTGCCGACCACTTCGCTGGCCGTGCTCAAGTTTGAAGCGTTCACATCAATATAACGCCGGCCGACACCGATTTGTGACACCGAAAACCGCTAATTGGCGCGCAAGGCCACCATCGGGTCGATGCGCGATGCCCGGCGCGCCGGAAGATAACCGGCGATCGCGGCCACGCTAGTGAGCACCATCAGCATGGCCGCGAACGTCACCGGATCGGTTGAAGTCACTCCGAATAGAAAACCTTGGAGTGCTCGCGCCAGGGCCCAGGAGCCGGCCACTCCGAGCAGCATGCCCGCCGCTGCCAGAGCAAGAGTTTGCAGAATTACACGCATTTGCAGATCCGTAGCCGACGCCCCCAGCGCCATTCGAATTCCGATTTCCTGAGTTCGCTGGTTCACGGAATACGACACGACGCCGTAGATTCCGAGCGAGGCCAGAATCAATGCGAAGGCCGCGAATCCGGCCAGCAACCATACCACAAAGCGCCGGGGCGAGACGGCTTTGTCCACCAATTGTTGCAAGGGTCGAAAATCGTTGCCAGGCAAATTCGGCTCAATGGGCTTGAGCGCGGCGCGAACGGCCGGAGCCAACTCCCCCAAAGTGAACCTTGAGCGCACTACTAAATCCACCGACGAGAAATCATCGATCTGCCGGATCGGTATATACATCTCCAGCCCGGCTCCCTGCTCGAGCGCCAGGTGCCGCACGTCGCCAACCACGCCAACCACTCGCCGCTCCTTATCCGCCCGAACGATTTGCCCGATCGCATTCTGGCTAGGCCACAGTCTGCGCGCCATGGTTTCATTGATCAGGATTACCAGCTCGGTGGACGGCGTATCACGCTCATTGATATCGCGCCCACCGCGTAACGGAATCCCCATCGTCCGCAAATAGCCATCGCTCACAATTCTTACAAACGCGTTGGGATATTGTCCCCGCGGATAAACCTGTCCCTTCGCCCCGGCACCCCAGCTGCGGTTGCGGCCGAGTGGCAGAGCATCGCTCAGCCCGGCCGCCTGGATTCCAGGTACGTCTTTGACGCGCCGAAGCACCTCATCGAAGTATGCATTCTGCTGAGCTTGCCCTGACAACTGACGCGCCGGATCAACGCGCACCGCGACGGCGCTTTCCGGCCGGAATCCCAGATTTACGTCCAGCACTCGCAGAAAGCTCCGGATCAGCAGCCCGGCGCCCACCAGAAGGACGCAGGCAAAGGCGATCTCCGATACCACCAGCGCATCGCGGATCCAGCCCCGTGCTTTGCCACCCGTCGAGCCTCGGTTGGTGTCCTTCAGGGCGTCATGAAGAGCGGCGGCGGGAACTTGAAGCGCGGGAACCATCCCGAAAATCAGGCCGGTGAGCACCGCCATCAACAGTGTGAAACCGACGGCCGTCGCATCGGTGTGAACGTCTTGGAGCAGCGGGATGCTGACGGCGTCCAGGTGAGCCAGCGCGCGCGTGCCGCCGACCGCCAGGACTAATCCCAGTGCTGCTCCACAAAAGGAAAGCACGACGCTCTCGGTCAGCACCTGGCGAATCAGGCGGCCCTGCCCGGCTCCCAGCGCAGTACGAATGGCAATCTCCTTCTGACGGGTCGCGGTTCGCGCCAGCAGCAGGTTCGACAGATTCGCGCACACGATCAGCATGACCACGCTCACCGCGCCGGCAAGCACCGCCAATGCCGGACGGATCCGGCCGCTGACATGTTCATCCAGAAGCGTCACCTTTCCTTCCAGGTCATTCCGTTCAGGATGAGCGCGCATGATCAGCGGAGCCAGGGTACTCACCTCGGCTTGGGCGCTTCCCAAGCTCACACCGGGTTTCAATCGTCCGATGATCGCCATCGTATTCCCCCAGCGGTTGGTCTCGTCACTAAGAGGAAACGGAAGGTACAGGTCGATGTGACTGCCAGGCGCGAAGATTGACGCGAAATCGAAGGATGCCGGCAGGATGCCTGCCACCGTGACTGGCTCATCATTCAACGTAAGCGCTCGTCCTACGATTCCGGGATCGGAGGCGAAACGTCTTGCCCACAACCCGTGGCTCAACAAAACGGCCTTCGGCCCGTTCCACTTGCATTCCTCGGCTGTGAAGAGCCGGCCAAGCTGCGGCTGAACCCCCAGCACGGGAAAGAAATTCTGGGAGACCGGGACGCCGCTCAGACGCTCCGGCTCGCCTTGCCCAGTGAGTTTGTTGTCGCCCACGCCATAGAAGGCGAAGTAAGCTGCCAAGTCCGTAAAGGATTGATTCTGGGCGCGCAGGTCCAGCAAGTGCCCCACTTGAGTGGTTTGGCCCGATAGGCCTCGGCTATCGTGATTGGCGATCCAGACCAGACGGCCGGGGTCGCGAAAGGGCAGCGGACGAAGGAGCAGCGCGTTCACCACTCCGAATATAGTCGAACTCGCCCCGATCCCGAGTCCGACGATCAGAACGGCGAAGGCCGTGAAGCCCGCGTCCCGCCGCAGCATTCGCAAAGAATAACGGATGTCCTGGAGGAGGCTGTCCAAAGTCGGCAGCGCGCGACCTTCTCGATGTTTCACGACCATGCCTTGGACGGGAAATCCCAGCCAAGGTTAGCAGAAATCAGTTTGCCAGCGTCACCGGAGCGCGCAGTGAGAATGCCAGCGGCGTCTCCACCGGCAATCGAACATTCTTCTTGCCCGTGATGGCAGCTCCCGCAGTCCCCGCTCCAGCACCTGCGCCCGCGCCGATCAACGCACCGGCTGGTCCTCCTGCCAGAGCGCCGATCGCCGCCCCCGCGCCGGACCCGCCGCCGATAAAGGCCCAGTTGCGCTTCTTGTGCCCGCCGCTCTCGCGGCCAACATGCGTGGTCCTGATTTCATGATGCCGGCCATAGAGCTCGAATGAATCCAGGCTAAGGCTCATAACAGCGCGGCCCTTGAATCGGCCGGAAGGCTTCGATTCTGTCAGGTGCCCCGTGCACGGCGTGCCCCTGGGGATCACCGTTTGTCCGTCCAGGATAATTGGCCTTGTAAGCGTCGCAGTGAAACGATCGCCCGCCCGGTTGCGCTTGGTGTCGAGCGTCTGTTCGAGACGGACGTCGAGAATTGTTCCAGCCGGGATGGAGATCGCGTTCGAAGGCACGCGCTCATAATTAGCCGCCGGGTTGGGTGCCGGCGGGGGAACGGGGTCGGCCGGTTGCCCCGTCGCTGGAGGTGGGCCGCCCGGTTGGGTTAACGCGCTCGGCTTATCCAGAGGTTGAGTGGTGGGTGGCCCTCCGGGCTGCGCCATCTGCTGGGCGACCGGTTGCGCCGCTTGGCGATTTCCACAGGCGATGGTCAAGCCCGCCAGGACGGTCAGAGCTACTAGAAGAGTGGTTTTCCCTTTCATATGGATGGCTTCTCGCACCATTTGGGCCAAAAGGAAGCAACGCTTGTAACTTGGTGAAATCGGCCAACGTGCCTTGCCCTGATCTGAGAATTTCCACCACAATACCTGGAACTTTTTACCTGTATACATAACCTGAGGTGAGTTTTTCCCCTGGTGGGTTTGGACAATCAGTGCGTTGGTCAAAGAATTTAGGTGATGCCGCTCCCCACTCCTTTACGATTTTGACGGGCTTGTATTGGCGCTTTCCACTGGACTGCCAAGTGCCCACTAAGCGGGCCTAGCGCGCCCGGCCCTCAGCTTGACGGGACCGAAGTCGGCTCCGTACAATAGAGTAGAGTCCATAAAGGAGGCCGTATGTTCCGATCCATAGGCTTTCCTGAACTTGTGGTCATTTTGGTAGTCGCCGTTCTGCTCTTTGGCGGAAAGAAGATTCCTGAGGTGGCAAAGGGTTTAGGCGAAGGCATTAAGAATTTCAAGAATGCTCTAAAGACCGAGGAACACGACGTCGACGAAAAGAAGCAGGCATAAGGCTTCCTGGATTTGCTCGCACTTTGAGCGGACCTGAATCGACTTTGGAAAGAAAACCCCCGCGAGGCCGTCGCGGGGGTTGTGTTTAGGGGCTGCCTACTTTTTCTTGGGCGGAACGATTGAGTCTTTTACGGCCTTCGCCACGCGGAACTTCACGACCTTCTTAGCCGGGATCTTAATCGGCTCGCCAGTGGCTGGGTTGCGCCCCATGCGCGCTTTGCGATCCACGCGCACCAGACGGCCGATCCCCGGGATCACGAACATCCCGTTCTTCTTGGTCTCGCGAACGGCCATGTCCGCGAAACTGGTGACGAATGTCTTCGCTGCCTTGGTGCTGCTTCCGGTCGCCGCGGCCAGTTCCTTCATGATTTGCGACTGCGTCATTTTTCCTGCCATGAACTTCTCCTTGTGTAGTTCAAATTGGTGTAATTCAATTTGGTGTGATTCAAATCTGTGAGGTTCTTCCAATCTCCAGTGCGGCTACATAAAACATAACCGTACAAAATTGTTTCCTAACAAATCATACGGGAAGAGCTGCCCGATGTAAAGAGTAGAATAGCAGAAAAATGCGATTTTTCCTCAGTTTTCTTGACGGCAGAATGCTGGGAGGCCGATGAAATGGCATTCCGGCGGGCTCGGGGCCTTTGAAGGCTTGAATTTACGGGGATTCTAGGCCGACTTGGTAAGCCGCAGCTGACTATTGTCGACCGGCTTGACGGTAACTTCGGAGTCACCGCTCGCGCCGAACCCGAGTTGCTTGCGCAACGCCGCATCGAGCTGCTCTCGAATTTCGGGATTTGCAATCAGGTATGCGCGCGCGTTCTCACGGCCCTGGCCGATGCGCTCACCCGCGTAACTGAACCATGACCCGCTCTTTTCCACCAGCTCTTGGATCACGCCTAAGTCCAGCAGGTCTCCTTCGCGGGAAACGCCTTCGCCGTAGAGAATGTCCACCTCGGCTTCGCGGAAAGGCGCGGCCACCTTGTTCTTCACCACCTTGATCTTGGTTCGGTTGCCGACCACCTTCTCGCCGTCTTTGATGGCTGCCATGCGCCGGACTTCCACCCGCACCGAAGAATAGAACTTCAGAGCGCGGCCGCCAGTGGTGGTCTCCGGATTGCCGAACATGACCCCGATCTTCTCCCTGATCTGATTAATAAAGATAAGCAGCGTGTTGGTCCGGGCCACCACGCCGGTGAGCTTTCGCAACGCCTGCGACATCAGGCGAGCGTGCAAGCCCATATGGCTATCGCCCATCTCGCCCTCGAGTTCCGCTTTGGGCACCAGCGCCGCGACCGAATCGATCACCACGACATCGATACCACCGGATGCCACCAGTGCGTTAGTGATTTCGAGCGCCTGCTCACCGCAATCGGGCTGCGATACGATCAGGTTGTCCACATCGACGCCCAGCTTGCGGGCGTAGCCTGGATCGAGAGCATGTTCGGCATCGATAAAGGCGGCCGCGCCCCCAACCTTCTGTGCCTGTGCGATCACTTGCAGCGCCAGCGTGGTCTTCCCCGAGGACTCCGGCCCGAATACTTCGACCACTCGCCCTCGCGGAAATCCCCCGACACCCAGCGCCGCGTCAAGCGAAATCGAACCGCTGGGGATAACCGTCACCGGCAGCACATTGCGCGACCCCAAACGCAGCACGGAGCCCTTTCCGAACTGCTTGTCCATCTGGCTGAGTGCGGCGTCAATGGCGCGCTGGCGCGCGGCGGTGTCTGGTTGCAGAACTTGGTCTTTCACGCAACTCTAGTGGAGCATTGTCCGCCAATATCTCACCGGAATTTGGTTTCCAGAGTCAGTGACCGAGATCCATTAGCTCTTCCCTCAGTACAGCCAATGCCGGTCCTAAGGCATTTCAACTGACTGGTTTTCTACGCCCTTTACGGTACGATACGAGTGATGGGTGATCATCCCCCAACGGTAATTCGCGCGGCGCGGGGGCTCGAAATTTCCTGCAAAGGCTGGCATCAGGAAGCGGCCTTGCGGATGCTGATGAACAATCTCGATCCCGAGGTCGCCGAAAAGCCGGATGAATTGATCGTCTACGGCGGCACTGGCCGCGCCGCCCGCGATTGGCCGTCCTTCCATGCCATCGTGCGCTCGCTCCGGGATCTTGAAAATGACGAAACCCTCCTGGTGCAATCCGGCAAGCCGGTCGGTATCTTCCGCACTCATTCGGAAGCTCCGCGCGTACTGATCGCCAACTCCAATTTGGTCGGCCGCTGGTCCAATTACCAGGAATTCCACCGTCTGGAGCAGCTCGGCCTCATCATGTATGGCCAGATGACCGCCGGCTCGTGGATCTATATAGGAAGCCAGGGAATTGTGCAGGGGACTTTCGAAACATTTGCCGCTGCGGCGAACAAGCATTTCGGTGGGACACTGCAGGGCCGCCTCATCGTCTCCGGCGGCATGGGCGGTATGGGCGGCGCGCAACCGCTGGCGGCCACTTTGAACGACGCCTGTTTCATTGGTGTCGACGTGGACCCGGCGCGCATCGAGAAGCGGGTGAAGACCGGATATTGCAACCGTATCGCCTGGAGTCTCGACGAAGCCCTGCAAATCGTCAACCACGCTCGCAAACTGGGCCAAGCGATCTCGGTCGGCCTGGCCGGCAACTGCGCCGACGTTCTTCCGGAAATGGTCCGCCGGGGCATTGTTCCCGATATTCTGACCGATCAAACCAGCGCGCATGATCCGCTGCAGGGCTACGTTCCGAATGGGATGCCGCTCGCCGATGCGCTGGCGCTGCGCTGTTCGAATCCCGATGAATATCAACGGCGCTCCTTCGACGCCATGGCCGGGCATGTTCGCGCCATGCTGGCATTGAAACGCATGGGCGCGGTTACGTTCGACTACGGCAACAACATCCGCGCGCAGGCTAAGAGCGCCGGGGTCGAAGATGCATTTGAAATCCCAGGCTTCGTCCCGGAGTATATCCGGCCGCTGTTCTGCGAAGGCAAAGGACCGTTCCGCTGGGCCGCGCTTTCCGGATCGCCCGAAGATATCCATACTACCGACCGTTTGGCGCTGGAATTATTCCCTAAGAATCCAGTGCTCGAGCGCTGGATGCGCTTGGCGAAAGATCGCATTCATTTTCAGGGCTTGCCGGCCCGCATCTGCTGGCTGGGCTACGGCGAGCGCGCCGAGTTTGGCGTGGCCATCAACGATTATGTGCAGCGTGGAAAAATCCAGGCGCCCATCGTGATCGGCCGCGATCATCTGGATACCGGATCGGTGGCCTCGCCTTATCGCGAAACCGAGGCCATGCTGGACGGCTCGGATGCCATTGCCGATTGGCCGCTGCTCAACGCCCTCGTCAACACGGCCGCCGGAGCATCCTGGGTTTCGATCCATAACGGCGGTGGCGTAGGCATCGGCTATGCGCAGCACGCCGGCATGGTTGTGGTGGCCGATGGAACCGCGTCGTGCGCGCGCCGCTTGGAGCGCGTTCTTACCAGCGATCCAGGCCTGGGCGTCATCCGTCATGCCGACGCCGGATACACAAAAGCGATTGACGTCGCGCATGAGCGCGGCATTCGAATGCCAATGGACCCGCCCAAGTGAGCGTGCGCGCCATCGATCCCAACTGGCCCAGCGCCGGTGAGTGGCTGGCCGGTGAGCACGCCGCCAAGACCATCGGCACGCTCACTATGCTGGGAGCGCCGGTCGGGCTCGGTTCCCTGAGCGGCGGCCGCTGCGATCTCGCTCCGCAAGCCATCCGCGCTGCCCTGGCCTGCTACAGCACCTATGACGTCGAATTCGGCCGCGACCTCCGTGCCCTGGCCGTCCACGATTGCGGCGACCTGAAAATTGCCGACCTTCGTCCCGAACAAGCAGCGGCGCCGATTCGCGAAGCGGTCTCAAAAGCCGTAAGACATTCCGCCGCGGTGGTGATTTTAGGCGGCGACAACAGCATCACCTATCCAGCCGCCAAATCCGCCACCGGTCTGCTCACCTTCGATGCCCATTTCGATCTCCGCGCCCTGGACAACGGCCTGACCAACGGCAATCCCATTCGAGCTTTGCTCGCCGATGGCTTCCCCGGCGGCCAGATCGTTCAGATCGGCATTCAATCGTTCGCTAATTCGAGAGCCTACGCCGATGTCGCTCGCCAGGCCGGCATCACTTTCATCACGCTCGAACAGGTCCGGCTGCGCGGTATCGAAAACGTCACCGCCGAAGCGCTGACCCAGCTTTCCAATTCAGGCGATTTCATATACGTGGATTTCGATCTCGATGTGCTGGACCGAACCTTTGCGCCCGCTGCTTCCGGTTCGCGTCCCGGGGGCCTGGCGCCTTGGGAACTCCGTCGGGCGGCGCGGCTATGCGGCCTTCATCCGCGTGTACGCGCCATCGATCTGGTGGAAATCGACCCCACTCGCGATGTTGCCGATACAACTTCGCTCGCCGCGGCGGCGTGTCTATTGTCGTTCACATCCGGATTGCATCAGCGCCTAAGAGGCTGATGTCGAAGAATCGGCGGCATTTAGGTCGGAGCTGTACCACTTTTTAAAGGTGTTGCGCTTTACTAATGGTGGTAAGCTTAAGGAAGTCCCGCGTTCTTCCGATCTATCTCTTAGATAATTTTGTTTGGTTGGATTGGTGTAATCTATGATTTCATCCCGTATTTCTCGTTCGTTCCATACATTGCTGCTCTGCACCTTGTGCGCTGGCTTCGCCCAGGCGCAAACCTTGACAATTGTCTCTGGCAATGGTCAAGTGATTGGCACCCAGTCCATATCAAACAGCCCTATGGTGGTCGAGGCCAAGGATGCGTCAGGACGCCCGGCCCCTAATGTTGCAATAACTTGGGCCATCACTGACGGATCGGGTACGATCACGTCCGCTAGCAGCACCACCGACGCGAACGGTCAGGCCAGCGCCACTTTCGTGTCTACCAGCCTCCAGCCGGGGGCGTCCTTCCTATCCGCGACTGTAACGGCCAGCAGCAATCATGGGAACGTGAATTTTCTCATTACCACGGTGGTGACGTCCTCGCTTCAGCCGGAGGTCTCCATCCAGGTTATTTCACCAACTCTGGACAATCCAGCTCTGACCGCGGCAGCCGGAAGCACTATACCAGCGGGTGTTGTTGTCCAGGTGGTTGCCGCGGGCGGTGGCTACACTGGCGCTCCTATCCCCAATGTGGGTGTGCAAATCGTTGATGCTACAAATTTTTCCAGTACGTCCGCTGCTTCGTGCGCGGGTCCAACTGGTACTGTGCTCACCGACTATACGGGAACGGCGACTTGCAATCTGATGATCACCGGAGCATCAGGTACGTTTGAGAATCTGAGGGCTTATGTGGGCTCGATCCAGTATACGCGCGTATTTAGTCTGACAATTACTCCCGGCCAGAACTGCATTTACTCGCTCTCGCCTACCAGCCAGTCGGTCGGCTCCGCGGGCGGAACGGGCAGCGTGAATATCGCGACCAGCTCCGGATGCGGATGGAGCGCGGCCAGCAATTCAGCCTTTATCGCCATCTCGTCCGCTACGAGCGGTACGGGCAACGGGAGCGTCTCCTATTCAGTGGAGCAGAATAGCGGACCGGCACGCAGCGGAACGCTGACTATCGCCGGAAATACCTACACAGTCAATCAAAACGCGGCCGGCAGTGGTCCCAGCGTCCTCACGATTTCGCCGCCAAGTCTACCGGACGGCACGGCTGGCACCTCTTACCAGATCATGCTGACGGCCAGCGGCGGCGTTGCTCCTTACACCTGGTCGCCGGCCGGACCCATTTCGACATCCGGATTGTCGTTCCAAGCCAACGGCAATATAACCGGCACTCCGGCGACAGCGGGGACTTTCCCGTTCACCGCCACCGTCACCGATCTTACCGGCGCGAGGAAAACCCAGACTTACTCGATTATCGTCAACGCCTCTGGCAACCCAGGTTCCGGACTCACCATTACCAATACCTCTTTCCCCAATGGCGCGGCTGGACAGCCCTATCCGTCACAGTTACTGCAAGCCCTGGGCGGTTGCGTGACTCCTTTCTCGCCTCAGCCGTCATTCGTGGTGAACAGCGGAGTGTTGCCACCTGGACTCAGTATCCAGACGAACTCCGACGGGACACATTCGATTGCGGGCACGCCCTCCACGGCCGGCTCATCAACTTTCACGCTAATAGCCACAGACCCATGCGGAAAAACCGCCACAGCCAGTTTCACGATCACAATCACTGGAACGGTAACATCCGTGCAAATGCTGGTCAGTCCAGTTTCGCTTTCGTTCACAGTACAGGCCGGAGTCACCAACGCTCCCGGCAATCAGACTCTCAGCATCAGCTCGAATAGTAGCGCGGTAGGTTACAGCGCAGCCGTTTCCGGCAACTGGCTGGTCGCCACCGGCGCGGCCGCCGGGACCACACCGGGGAGCTTCACCGTCGGAGTGGCTAATTTCGCGGGCCTAGCGGCCGGTGCCTATAACGGTTCAATCACAATTACTTCCTCAGCGGCGAACAGCCCCGTGGTAGTGCCAGTCAACCTGACGGTTCTCGCGGCCACACCGCTGACGGTTAGCCCCACCTCCGTCACTGTCAACGAAACTTTATCCAGCACCTCGCCAGTTTCGCAACAACCCATCA
>DATHOT010000373.1:0-24229 GCA_035484655.1 Bryobacteraceae bacterium
AAGCGCGCAGCCTTGATCGATCCGATGAAAGCAAACTGCGCGGTGGCCGCCGGCCAGCCACTTGCGAGCGATACAACGTATCTCACCGTGGTCGACAAAGATGGCAACGTAGCAAGTTGGATTCAGAGCCTGTCCGGCGCCTTTGGCTCTGGTGTGACGGTGGAGGGGATGGGGTTCGCGCTTCAGAATCGGGGTGCCGGTTTCACGCTTGATCCGAAGAGTCCCAACGTCCTGGCGGGAGGCAAGCGCCCGTTCCACACCATCATTCCGGCCTTTCTGGAGCGTGGGGACCAGCACATTGGTTTTGGAATTATGGGCGGCCCGAATCAACCGCTGGCGCATGCCCAGTTCGTCTCCAACATTGTCGATTTCAACATGAACCTGCAGCAGGCACTGGAATCGCCGCGCTTTACCAAGAGAAATGCAAATGGCTGCGATGTCTCTATCGAATCGCGCGTTCCCTTAAACACCTTCCAGCAGCTTTCTGAGCGTGGGCACCAGATTGGCGTCCGCCGTCCCTACACGCAGGAGATGGGGCGCGGGCAGGCGATACTGCACGATTCCAAAACTGGCACCAATTACGCAGCCTCCGACCCTCGCGCCGACGGGGCCGCGGTGCCCGAGCCCATTGTCGTGAAGTGAAGGATGTATATTGAACGACATGGCTTCTGATAAAAGTCCAGTTGACCGGCGCGATTTCTTAAAAGGCGCGGCAGCCAGTGCGGGACTCGCGGCGCAGGTTCCGCTTGTTGCGCAGGTTCGCTCCGCCGTTCCGGTGGCGGCTAAGCCGGCCGAACCAGCGCCTGAGACCACCACATCTTCCAGAGTTGAAGTACTAACGAACGAGCGCCCCGGCTCGGACTTCATGCTGGACGTCATCAAATCGCTCGGCATCGAGTACGCCACCGCGAACCCGGCCTCGAGTTGCCGCGCCTTGCACGAATCGATCATCAACTACGGCGGCAACAAGACGCCCGAGCTGCTCACCTGCTGTCATGAAGAATCCTCGGTCGGCATGGCGCACGGCTACGCCAAAATCGAAGGCAAGCCGATCATGGCGATGGTGCACGGCACGGTCGGAACGCAGCACGCCTCCATGGCGATTTACAACGCCTTCTGCGACCGTGTTCCGGCCATCGTTATTTTGGGCAACGAACTGGACGCGACCGCGCGCCGGAGTTTTGTGGAGTGGACCCATGCCGCTCAAGACGCCGCCGTCATCATTCGCGACTTTACCAAATGGGACGACGCTCCCGGTTCTTTGCAGCACTTCGCTGAATCGTTCGTGCGCGCCTACAAGATCGCCATGACGCCGCCCATGGGTCCGGTCGCGTTGGTCGCCAACGGCAAGCTGCAGGAAGAACCGATAGAAGAAAGCAGCCTGCGCATCCCGAAGCTGACCACGACAAGTCCTCCTCAGGGAGATTCGGGCGCCATCGCGGAGGCCGCCAAGCAACTCGTCAATGCGGAAAACCCCGTGATTGTCGCGGGACGCCTGGCCCGCACGCCGAACGGCATCAAGCTGCTGGTCGAGCTCGCCGAAACATTGCAGGCCCCGGTCAACGATCAGCGCAATCGCATGAACTTCCCCACGCGCCATCCGCTCTATGGAGTCGGCGACATTCCCAAGGCGGACGTGATCCTGTTCCTCGAAGTCGAAGACGTCTACATGTTGACCCATCGCGTCTCTCCACTCAACCGTATCGGCATGGATGCTCCCAAAGGTCTGACCAAGGAGGGCGCCAAGCTGATCAGCATCTCCTCGCTCGAACTCTTCCAGAAATCGAACTACCAGGATTTCGCGCGCTACAACGAAGTGGACATGGCCATCGCCGGCGACGGTGAAGCGACGCTGCCGGCTCTTATTGATGCTTGCAAACGCCTGATCACTCCCGATCGTAAGCGCGCACTGCACGAACGCGCCGCCAGGCTAGCCGAAGCGCACCAGCGCATGGAAGAGCAGAATCGCCAGCAAGCCGCTCTAGGCTGGGATTCCAGCCCGCTCACTCCGGCGCGCGTCTCGGCCGAACTGTGGCCGCACATCAAGAACGAAGATTGGTCCTTAGTCGGCAACGACATGTTCTTCAGCCGCTGGCCAACGCGGCTGTGGAACTTCGACGAGCACTATCAATACATCGGCGGTTCTGGTGGCGAAGGTGTTGGATACGGGGCGCCGGCCGCGGTGGGCGCTGCACTCGCCAACAAGAAATATGGCCGCTTCACCGTCAACATTCAGAATGATGGCGATCTCAACTACGCCCCTGGCGTCTTGTGGACGGCGGTCCATCACAAAATCCCGATGCTGACCGTAATGCACAATAACCGCGGCTATCATCAAGAGGTCATGTTCGTGACTACCATGGCCGCTCGCGCTAATCGCGATGTCAGCCGCGCCGGCATCGGAACCAAGCTCATCGAGCCCAATATCGATTACGCGACCATGGCGAAAGGCTACGGCATGCAGGGTATCGGGCCCATCACCGATCCCAATGACATTGCTCCGGCGCTCAAGCGCGCGGTCGAAATCGTGAAAAGCGGCGAGCCGGTTTTAGTCGACACCGTGACGCAGGGGCGCTGAGGATATGAAGCTGCTCGTTGTCGCGATTTTATCGACAGGATTAGTAGCGCAGGTCCCCGACCTGCGAAATTCCCCCGGCAACGCCGAAAAGGGCAAGCAGATTTTCATCAAGGACGGCTGCTACTCTTGCCACGGCTACGACGGGCACGGCGGCGTGGCACCGAAGTTAGCTCCCCGTCCTATCCCGGCCGTCGCATTCATCGCAATCGTCCGTCACCCGCCCGCCAGCGCTATGCCGACCTATAGTCCCAAAGTGATGTCCGACGCCGAATTGACGGACGTGTGGGCCTACTTGAAATCGATCCCCGACCCGCCCCCGGTCAAGAATACTCCGCTTCTAAATCAGTAGGTCTGCACGCTACTTCATCGGCGAATAGTCGGTCGCTTCCGCGAATACCGAATCCACCTTCGTTACCAGCTTCCCGTTGGCCTCCGACTCCTTCTGCACCTTCTGCCACTCGGGATCCATCCTGAATGCATCCCACGACTTTTTCGCGGCGTCTCGGCTGGGGAACGACAGGATGTAAATCAAGGTGTTCTTTGACAATGGCTCATCGGCCGGCGCAAAGTAGCCCACGCTGTGCATCCCGTGCTTCTTGAAGATTTCAAGCGTGTGATCGCGGAAGCGGCTGTGCAGTGCGTCCAGCTTGCCCGGTTCCGCTGTGTACGTGCGGATCTCAAAAACTTTTCCATTGGTCCCAGCCGCGGATGCGGTGGTCGTCCGTCCAAACCAGTAGCCGACCGCCAGGGCGGCCCCGATTGCTAACAACACTAAAGAAATGTTTTTCGACATGGCTCTTGTTCTCCTTAAGTAGCGTGTCCTCGTCAGTTCTCAGACTGCTGAAAAGTATAGCATCACAGCCAGACCCCAATCCCGCGAATCTGGTAGCATAAACAAAACGGAGGTGCTGCTTGAGACGCATCGGCCTTGCCACGTTGTTAACGGCTGTAGCGGCAGTTTCCGCCCCGGCGCCGAAAAATTCCGCCCCCAATGTCACGTTCAATAAGGACGTTCTTCCCATCTTGCAGAAGAACTGTCAGAACTGCCATCGGCCCGGCGAAGTGGCGCCCATGTCGTTGGTCACTTACCAGGACGCGCGACCCTGGGCCAAAGCGATCAAGGCGGCTGTGGTCACTCAGAAAATGCCGCCGTGGTTCATGGACGCGAAATACGACAGCCACTTCTCCGATGTGCGCCGGCTTAGCGAAGCAGATGTCAAAACCTTGACCGCTTGGGCCGATGGCGGCGCGCCCGAAGGCGATGCGAAAGATAAGCCCGCGCCCCTGGCATTCCAAGAGGGCTGGAATCTCAAGCCCGACCTCGTGATCGAAATGCCCAATGTATTCCATGTGCCGGCCACCGGCACCATCGAATACCAGTACACGCTCGTCAACTACACTTTCACAGAAGACACCTGGATCGCCGCCGCCGAAATGCGCCCAGGCAATTCGCAAGTGGTGCACCATGGCGAGGTTTGGGTCCGGCCGCCCGGCTCGAAATGGATGACCGGCGCGAAGCCCGGAGTTTCTTATTCCATTCTTGAAATGCCCAAGCAGCCCGCCGATTATATCGACGTCATCGGCAAGTTCAACCCCGGCCTCGGCGCGCAGACCTTCGTTTTCGGCGATTCCGCCAAGTTCATTCCCAAAGGCTCCGACGTCGTCTTCGAGATCCACTACACCGCCATCGGCAAAGCCGTCGACGACCAGACCAAGGTCGGTCTCGTATTCGCCAAAGGCCCGCACACTACTCGTTACTACATGTCCTATGGTCCGCAAGCCATGAATCTGGTGATCCCGGCTTCCAACGGCAATGCCGAAGTCGTGAGCGAAGTCACCGTCGGCGAAGAAGCCAAGCTGGTTTACGCTCAACCCCACATGCATCTGCGTGGCAAGGATTTTGAAGTGCGCGCCATCTACCCAACTGGCGAGTCGGAGACGCTGCTCAACGCCAAATGGGATTTCAACTGGCAGCTCGGCTACAATTTCGCCCAGCCCGTCGTGTTGCCCAAGGGCACACGCGTAATCGCGATCTCGCACTTCGATAACTCGCCCAACAATCCCTTCAATCCCGATCCCGGCAAAGAAGTCCGCTGGGGACTCCAGAATTGGGAAGAGATGAGCAACTGCTTCATGGGCCTGATTATCGATGCCAAGACCGATCCGAAGAAAGTTTTTATTCGCTCCGGCCCGAGTCTATTGCCTCCTAGCGCGCCCGGCCCGACGCTGGCGGCGATCGAATCGCCCAGCTCGAAGTAGAGTTTCCTTTTCACGCTCCTGGCCCTGCAGGGTTTCATCGCCATCGCGCCCGAATGTCGGTGGAAACCCTGCCGCCACCCGGCTTTTGAGATACTGTTTGCCAAGATTGGAGGCAACTTACTGTGCCAGTTCTCGAAACCATCTCCCCCTCACGCTGGAGCCTGGCAGGATCGGTCACGACTCCTTTGCAGGTCCTGCAGTCGAGCCATTCTTTCAAGCTCATCCGCCGCTTCGACGCTTTATCGTCGCAAATCAGGTCCGCCATGCACGCAAAGTCCATACTACCCGTAGTAGAAATAAATACTCCCAATAGTATGCTTACTCTGACGAATGCGAAAGTCGTGAACATCGTTCCTCATGTCTCGCACGCCAAACCAGAGGGCCTGAAAGGCGCCGGCACCAACGAACTCCTGGAGTTCGACATTACTTTCGCAAGAATTGTTGTTAGCCATAAAATCAGTAAAAAGGCCAACACAGACAATTGGGCGGCCGGCGGGTGAAGCATTGTGGCGCACGCTTCAGCGTGCCGCGTCGGTAATCGTGCCGACACTTCACTCGACCGCTTTATCCGCGCCTATGACGACTCAAATGGAAAAGTGCTCTGGGAAATGCGCCTCAACGACGTTCCGAGTTCCTGTCCTATCACCTACACAGTCAACGGCAAACAGTACATCGCCATCGTCGTCGGCAATGGCGGCGCTCACGCCGTCACCTGGCCGGCACTCGTGCCCGAGATCCAGAACCCGCCCGACCATGGCGCTGCCCTCTGGGTCTTCGAACTCCCGCGCTAAGCGTCGATGCGATCCACCAAGCCTCTCGAGCGTCGGCGGCGTCTAACTGGCGATCCAAAGTTCCGCGCCTTCTGGGAGCGGTACGCGATCGCCAGGTCACCGTCCTCATTCATCCGAACGGAGTCACCGATCCGCGCTTCCAGAAATTCGCCTTGTGGAACGGCGTCGGCCAGCCGATCGGTCTTGCGATATGATCGACATGGTAAGGAGGCGCTAGATGGATGCAAGTCGACGCACTTTCTTGATGGCTGCGGGCGGTACGGCCGCGAATGAACTCGGGCAAGCACAACAACACGATCACGATCATGACCATCAGGACGTTCCTTCCGATCCCACGCTCCGCGTCAAAGCACTCGAATCTTTGCTCGTAGAAAAGGGACTCGTCGATCCTGCCGCGCTCGATGCGCTGATCGACACCTACCAGCACAAGGTCGGCCCGCGCAACGGCGCTCAAGTAATAGCCAAAGCCTGGGTCGATCCCGCCTACAAGAAGCGCTTGCTGGCCGATGCCACTAACACGATCGCGGAACTCGGCTATGGCGGCCGGCAAGGCGAGCACATGGTGGTGGTCGAGAACACACCCACGGTGCATAATCTGGTGGTCTGCACGCTCTGCTCCTGCTATCCATGGTCGGTGCTCGGCTTACCGCCGGTATGGTACAAGTCGGCACCCTATCGTTCGCGCGCAGTGATCGACCCGCGCGGAGTGTTGCACGAATTCGGCCTCGATCTATCGCCAGATGTCGAAGTTCGGGTTTGGGACAGCACGGCCGAGCTTCGCTATCTGGTGTTGCCCGAGCGTCCCGCCGGCACCGAGAATCTGAGCGAAGAACAACTCGCGGCGTTAGTCACGCGCGATGCCATGGTCGGCGTGGGAAAGGTCAAGGCATGAACGGCATCCACGACATGGGCGGCATGCAGGACATGGGCCCGATCCGCTACGAGAAAAATGAACCTGTATTTCACGCACCGTGGGAAGGACGATCATTGGCGTTGAACCTCGCTGCCGCAGCGTGGAGGAAGTGGAACATCGACGCCGGCCGTCATCAGATCGAGCTCATCGCTCCCGCGGATTATCTCCGCATGACTTATTACGAAAAGTGGACTCAGCGGTTAGAAGAGCTACTGGTCAAGACCGGACTGGTAACGGAAGCCGAGATCGATAGCGGCAAACCAGCGCCCGGTTCGCAGAAAGCTACTCCGCCGCTGACTGCCGACAAAGTTCCGTCCATGCTTCGCAGCGGCGGCCCGGCCAGCCGCAACGTACCTGGACCTTCGCGTTTCAAAGTTGGCCAGCGCGTGCGCGCGCGCAATATCAATCCAACCGGTCACACGCGGCTGCCGCGCTACGCACGCGGCAAAACCGGCACCATTCATCTCGACCACGGCGCCTACGTTTTCCCCGATACCAACGCGCGTTTCCTCGGCGAAAAGCCGCAGCATGTTTACTCCGTCCGCTTCACCGCTAAGGAACTTTGGGGTGAGCAGGCTTCGCCGCGCGATGCGGTTTACGTCGACATGTGGGACGACTACCTTGAGCACGCCTGATCCGATTCCAGCCGAGCCAGTCTTTGCCGAGCCGTGGGAGGCGCAGGCCTTCGCTTTAGCCGTCAGACTTTCCGAGCAAGGTCACTTTACGTGGAAAGAATGGGCTGCGGCGCTGGCCGCCGAGCTGAAAGCCGCAAAGGATTGTGGCGAGCCCGACGACGGCTCCCGTTATTATCACTACTGGCTGGCCGCCCTCGAACGGCTGGTCGCGGTCAAGGGCCTGACCGACCGCGGCGCGATGCTGGCTCGCAAGCAAGCCTGGGCCGACGCTTACCGGCACACGCCCCATGGAAAGCCCGTCGAATTGTCCGCCGCCCGATCAGAAACTTAATGCTCTTTCGCTTATTTGTTTGGTACGGCGAAAGCCCGATCGCTCGCGCGATGAACTCGTCCGAGTGGATGTTTCCAATCGTGGAAGTCATTCATATGATCGGGATCGTTCTCTTAGTCGGAACTGCCGTGATCCTGGATTTGCGACTCATGGATCTGCGGCTGAAGCGCATGCCGGTTTGGGAGCTGGCTTCCGATCTGATGCCGTGGACCACCGCTGGGTTGGTGACGATGTTGCTCACCGGACCTTTGCTGCTTTCCACAGACGCGGACCGTTATTACGACAGCTACGAGTTCCGATTCAAGATGGCTTGTTTTGCTCTGGTGCTCTTGTTTGATGTTTTGGTACATCGGAGGGTGCGGGCGAAGAACAGCACCGCGGGTCCGGGATGGCAGCGCTTCGCGGGCGCAATGTCCCTGCTGTTGTGGAGCTGCGTTGTGGTCGGCGGACGCGCGATCGGCATTCTGATGTTGTCGGTGACAAGGTAGTATCGCGATGTCTGTCCTGTCGATTTGCCAGGCGCTCGAAGCGACGTGGATCGGCACTCAGGTGCGCGAAACTTATTGGGGCTATGCGGCTCCGCAGATCGCGCATCTGCTCGGCATGGCCTTGTTCGGAGGAGCCGTCGTGGTGGATGACCTGCGGCTGCTCGGACGTTTGCGGCGTCCGGCATTCTCGGAACTTTCACACCAGTTAGTGCCTCTGAAGTGGCTCGGCTTCGTGGTGGTGGTGGGAAGCGGCCTGGCGTTGTTCATGTCCGATGCAACCCGGCTGTATCGCAACTGGGCATTTCTGGTAAAGGCGGCCTTGCTCTTATTGGTGGCCCTGAACGCTGGAGTTTTTCGAGCGGCGGTTTATCGCAGCGTCGAACCACTGCCGCCCTCGGCGAAAGTATCAGCAGGCTTATCGCTGCTGTTGTGGTTCGCAATTATCGTGACGTCGCGACTAATAGGCTTCGTTGGTCCTGAGTACTGACCTTCCGCTACTGTGCTCGCGGAACAGGTTTACCGAACTTGGCGGGATCAACAGCGACGTTGGGCTGCACATCGGTTAGCGTGTACTCCTCCCGCCCGCTAAGCCAGCCGTAGGTCCATTTGAACGGCAGCATGACGCCGGCGACCGGCCGGTAATCGGAGTAGTCGAATTGAACCGGAACGCGGCCAACCGCCGAGGGCGCATAGTGGATCACACGCGTCAGCAAGCCGGACTGCTTGTCGAAATAAAAAGTGGCGACCATGCGAGCGGCGCCAGTGGCCTGAACAACGTTGACGTCGCGACCGTCGAGCGTGGTTGGATAACTCACGCGCCAGGTGTTGAAGAATTGCTTGAGCCCGCCTGGAAAGGCCAGTTGAGCGTCTAGCCTGGCGCCCTCCAGCGCGCCCGCAGTCAGCGGGTACTCCGGAACGACAGTGAGCGGGAGCAAAGCCCATCCATTGCGGCCGTCGAAAGTTCTGGCCAGATCGCCTTCTCGCTGATGAACGATGGTGGCAAGCTGGTTCGGCGCTTTCGCGTAGACCTCCACCGCATCGGCCTGGGCTTCTCCAAACAACTGGCTGGTACCTTTCGCAGAATAGCTGGTCAGCTTCGACAGCCGGTCGGCGCCGCCCAAAGCCTGGACATATTTTTCGAAAATCTGATCGATGGTGGGCGGGGCGGAGGAAGCTTGAGCCGTCGGCAGGACGTCGGGCGGTACGATGACCGGCTCGGTGGCATAGATTGTATCGATGGAAGGCGTAATGGCAGGACTCGGAGTGCCGCGATGGCAAGTCCAGCAGGTCACAACCTGGCGTCCGCCGAAACTATCCTTATTAATGGCGTTCACCATCTGAATCATCCGGCGCGCGATCAGTTTTCGCGGAGGATCGTCCTCCCATTTCGGATTGGAGGTGCCGGCGCCAGTATGGCAGTCGCCGCAGCACACCGTCAGCGCGGCCGAGAAAAGGCCCATGGTTCCCATGAACTCGTCGACGGAAATGCCTTTCAGCACTTGGATGTTCTTGAAGGCCTGCTCGGCCATGGGCGGTTTCGACTGGGCTTGAGTCTGGCTTTGCGCGAACGCCGGACTGAGCGCGAGCGCAGCAGCAAACATCCATCGCTTCATCGAGCCCCCCTTCGTTCGGCGCGGGAAGTACGATGATATAAAGCAGTCCGAAGCAAAGTCAAGGAACTCGGACGACGGGAACTCGCACCACAAGGACGAGCGCGATGATTGCGAGGAAGCTTACAAGCACACCGATGCGCAGCCCGAAAGAGCTAAACCTGAAGGCGATCCGATGTTCGCCGGGCGGCACTTGTACGGCTTGAAAGGCTTCACTCCACCGTTCGATATTTACCGGGCTTCCGTCTATAGTCGCTCGCCAGCCGGGGTAGAACTGCTCGTGCAACGCAAAGCGTCCGCCGGTTTCCGAGTGAACGTCGAACTCGCGCCCTTCCGGAACCCAGCGAACGCGGCGCACCACCTCAGGCTCTCTGCCGTCCGAGACCCAACCGTAAGGGAGCCGCGCTTTCGTGAACTCGAAAACCTTGAAATGCCTGGTCGCAGGCGCGAGCAGCCGGAAGTCGGGGTCTTTGGAAAGCCGGGCGTACAGCGGCGCGCCTTCATTGGTGAGGAAATAGCGAACGCCTAGAAGATCAAGCGCCGCCTCATTGGCGGGATCGATATCGATTTCCGTAGGGGACTGGATGTGCTCGGTAGCCGTCATCAGCTTCTGGTACTGCGTAGTCAGCAGCGGATCGAAACCTTGCGGCGTCGTGAAGCCGTAGTGCCGGAACTCCCCTGGATGTAGATCGATGACGTCCAGAGCGATACGATATTCACTGTCGGCAAGCAATTGGTGGAAGACGGTGTCATCCAAGCCGGGGAAGGACGCGAAGTTCGTACGTGCATTGCCTTCAGCGGCGTCAAACCATTTTCCGGTGCCGAATACTTTGTAGTCCACTCCGACACTCAAGAGAAGTGCGGTCATCAGCACGGTTCGAAACCAGCCTCGCTGTGCCGGCAAAACGAAAATAGCCAGAGAAAACAGGGCCAACGTTATAGCCGGTGCGACGGCGGATTTCCAACCGGTTGGGAAGTCCGAACCGAGCGGAAACCAGACTAGCATCTGACGAATGGACCAGGCAGCCAGAAGGCCGATGGCCAACAGCACAATCCAGCGAGGCACCGGCCGGCGCGTTTGCCGGAGAAGATGATGGAGACCAAACGCCGAGAGCGGAGCTGCTGCCAGTGTCAAGCCCGCGAGGAAATACCAGTCCCGGCAGATTTGAACAAGCAGATTGGAATGCCGGACCGTATTCCATACCAGATCGAATGGATTCGTTGCCATCACCAGGCATACGGCAAGCATGGTCAAGGAGGGGAGCAATTCTCGCCATCGGGGCCGCAGAGCTACAGCGAGCACGCCCAGAAAGGCCGGCGCACCCAGATAAAGATAATCGCCGCCCCAATGTCCAGCAGGTACGTGGTGCAATCCGAAGTCAAAATAATTTGGCACGAAATAGGCAATGTAAGCCTCGGGATTGCGCCACCCGCTGCCATACCTTGCATCGAAAGCTTTCATGCTTGTGGCTTCGGCGGCTGGCAACAGTTGGACAGCGGCGACCAACAGGGACGCGGTGAGAGCACCAATCACGCCCAGAGCTATTTTCCATCGCCACGCGGTATAGCTGACGCAGCATATCGCGAAGACAACCCACGTAGGTGGGTAGCCGGCGAGAAAGCAGAGCGCCGAAGCGACTGCGACTTTCCAGAGAGGACGCCAGTGTTGTTGCTCGACGGCCTGGTCGATTCCCAACAAAGCCAATGGGATCCAAGTCCAGCCTGTGACGAGCCCCAAGTGCTGTAACTGATTTAGCATGTAACCGCTGTAGGCGAAGACTCCCGCACCCAGGACGCTCGCAAGTTTCGCCAAACCTTTGTGACTGAGCCACACGTAGCAGAGCAGAAAGGCGAGCCAGACGTGCAGGAAAACTAAATCTTGCAGGCTCTGATACGAGAGTGTTTGCCGGCCGAAATTAATTGCGAATAATAGCCAGGTGAGCGGATAAAACAGTGCGGCCTGCACATTGCCGACGAAGCTGAGTCCGCAATAGATGCTTGGGTCCCACTCGGGGAACCGGCCATGGCGAATGGCTTGAAACGCATAATCCGTGAGCGGGTAGTGGAAGTTTGGGAGGTCGTAGGGAATGTGAACGCGCCTGAAAGGCGGAAGATAATCGAGGAAAAATAGATAAGTGAAAGCGAAGGAGAGTGCCGCAACCACTCGCAGTCGAATGGGTTTAGGGCTGCTCATAAATGACAAAGGGCTCGCTTATGGCCGGCCCGACTTGGAGCTGGTAGGTCGTTCGTGGTCCTCCCGGCAACAATCGAAAATTGATCTGAATCACACCCTTGATGATTTCCGGGGCATCGCCTGCGTATTGTACTTCGAGTGAATCGAGGGCGGCGAACGAATTCAATTGGTCAGTCAGGACCGAAACCGGAAGGACAGGTGCATGGAGGGCACCATTGGGTATGCTGCCGTCGGGGTACCCAAGAGTCGGCGCGCCCGTCGCCCAGACGGTAACTACGGAACCATTCGGCGCCGGATTGATTGCAGAATTAACGGTGCGATCCGGATTCAAGGCAAGGGCACCATAGACAAAGTTAGAATCCTCGACGGAATTTCGGAAGACCTGGGGTTGAGCCTGGGCAACGAACAATGTGGGTCCGTTAATCGTTCCAGCTGGTGTCACGATTTGAAGGGCAGTCACTGACCGGCTGGTCACGCCGGAGGGAACGATTGCGTTGATGAGGTTCGACCCCGCGTAAAGTAACGGAGCAGCGACGCCGTCGAACAACACCTGCACGCCTCCCAGTGAAGTTGTTAAGGTCTGGTTCACCAACTGACCCTGGACGGGAGTCGCTGGACCCAGATCGTAGCCATAGAGTGAGATCAACTCAGTGGGCGCGACGGTACCAGAAACCTCGAAGCCAGCGGAATTGACAATACCGACGAGCGACGGCCCTTGGGCCGGGCCGGTGATCAGGACCGATCCGGAAGCGCCCAGCGTGACTGTCGCGCCTTGCAACGTAGTGACAACCGCTTGGCCCGCGGCTCCGAGGGGGGCGGTCACGGCATTCGTCAGGCTGGCGCCATCAGAAGACAAGGCGACCGAGTAGGTTTCACCTAACATGGGAGTGCCGCTCGGCAATGGCAAGCTCGAAGGAATAGACCCGCCGGTCGTCCATATATTTCCCTGTGCGTCGATAGCAAGTGAGTTTACACCGTTGGTAGGAGTCCGCGAGACAGCTCCTGAAGAGTATGTGACGTTGCCTCCGAGGTATGTTGCAAAAAGCAGGCGTGCACCCGAGGCGTCCAGCTTCGCCATCCATCCGGCTTGATAGGTGTCACTTTGCGCTGTGGGCGGAGTGGGATAGGTTGGCTGGACGACACCCGAAGTAGTCGGGAGACCGCTGGGTGTTGTTCCACCGAGAATGACGCTATTATCTTTACCGAATGCCGCGGCGGTAACGGGAGCGGGAAAGTAGGACGCCCATAGTAACTTCGAACCATCCGCGCTAAACTTTGCGATGAACCCGGTAGGACTTAGTGCCTGGCATGCGCCGCACTGCTGCACGTAGGCGCCTGGAGTGACAGGCAAAGCTGTTGCCGTCGTATTGCCGGCGATGACAGCCGCTCCGGTTGAATCGAGACTCAGGGCATTCGCACTTGTCACGGCGCTTGCGCTGGAGCAGCTTTGTTTTGGGAGACAAACGGTTTGATCAGCGCCGAAATAGGTGGAGAACTCTATCTGGCCGCCGCTCGGAGAGATTTTGGTAACGAAGGCGTAATACGAAGGATGTATGCTCAGGCCGGTGGGCGGGTGAGTCTGAAATGCGGTGGGAGTAATCGGAAAATCGGTGGAGCCAGTGCTGCCGGAGATATAAATGTTGCCAGCGCTATCAATTGCCACCGCGTTTCCCGAAGCACCCGGAAACGTATTGCCGCCCAGCAGCGTGGAGAAAAGAATATGAGTGAGGCCGGAATCCATCTTAGTGATGAAAGCCGCCGGCAGACGGGCGTTGGATATCAGTGGAGCCACCAGAGGAAAATCAGAAGACTGAGTGGTTCCAACGATGACGAGATTACCTTGTGGATCGACTGCCGCGCCGGCCGGTACGTCGGCGGGAAAATTGTACGTGCCTCCAAAGTCAAAACTTGCGAGAGTGTTGCCTTGCGCGTCCAGCTTGACAACCCGAATCTGCGGACTACCCCAAGGCTCTATCACGGTGCTCACGACGAACAGATTGCCCGCGCTGTCGGCGGCGAGCAGTTCGGACATGTCTTGATTGCCAATATCCACATAATGCGCGGTCACCTGGGAGGCGGCCACAGCATGTGTGGCGAAAAGGGCCATTGATATAAAACGCCAACTCAGAAAGCGCAGAAACATATCTCTATCTAAGACCCACTTAAAGCTAGAAACACAGAATTAAATCGACAAACTTAAGCGATTATTTTCCGTTGATGGAAAAAGCCAGGAGCACGTTGCCGGGAATGGATGGAATGCGAGAGTAGCCCGAATTGATGTAGAGGATTCCGCCGGCGATGGTAGGGCCGGTGCCGTTCATGGAGCCCCCGCGCGCCTTGATGCCGTTGACGGTTTCGAATTCGTGCAGCGTGTCGACATCCCAGATGATGCCGCCGGTTTTCGAATCGTACGCGCGCAGATGTCCGTCGAGTGAACCTGCGAAGACAGCACCCGGAATCGCGGTGGGTGCGCCGGGCTGAGCGGCGCTACATCCGGTGACGCCGATGCACGCAGGTGTAGGCGCGGGCGTGGACCAGGCTTTTTGGCCTGTTGCGAGCGCGAGCGCAAATACGCCGCCGCCGGATTCGGGTTTGGCAGGATCCCAATCGGACAACGAGAAGTAGGCCAATCGATTGTCGCTGGCCGCGCCCCACAGCACTCCGCCCTGCCCGCCGCCATGACCGATCCGGGTTTCCCACAGGACTTTGCCTTGTTGGTCGGGATCGAGAGCGTGGACCACGCCGGATTTTTGGCCTACGATCAGCACGCGGTGTCCCGCGCCGAGCGAGCGCAGGATGGGAGGAGCGCCGAAGTCCATGTCCTTGCCGGGATTTTCAGGGCAGTTGCCCTTCTTGTCGCTCATACAGCCGAAGTTGTAGCGATCGTCGGGGATGAACTGCTGCGACCAAAGGATGCGGCCGGAGTCCATATCGATTGCGAGGACGGCATCGCTGGTTTTGGTCGGTGGATCGGTGAAGTTGACGCCGGTGCCGAAATAGATGGCGCGCCGCGCGAGATCGAGCGTGGGAGATGACCACACCGACACGCCTGACGGTCCCCAGCGTTCGGCCCCGGCGGGGGTACGCCCGGTCAATTTAGACGGTTCGGCGATGGTATACGTTTTCCAGATCTGGCGGCCGGTTTCGGCATCGAGGGCAACCAGGCTGCCGCGGAATTTGCAGCAGACGAAAGCAGGATTGCCGGCCGAGACTTCTTCCTCGCCGCCGGAGACAGGCACGTAAAGGCGGCCTGCTTCGAGCTTCGGAGTTCCGGTGATGGTGGCGTAGGGGTGCTCTTCGACATGCATCTTCCAGCGAAGCGCGCCGGTTGAGGCATCGATAGCGTAGACGTTGGCGTGCAGATCGCCGAAGTAGGCGGTCTGGCCTTTGCTCGAAATCAGGATGGCGGTGCGTACGCCTTCCGCGGCTTGAAAGGTCCAGTAAATGCAGCCGGTCTGAGCGTTGAGCGAATAGACTGTGCCGTCAGCGCTGCCGACAAAAAGCCTCCCGCCGACGACCGTCGGTGTGGCGAAAGCGGTGGTGGCTCCGGGAAAACCGAAGGCCCATTTGAGCTTGAGCTTCGGAACGCCGCCACGCGTGAGTCCGGCAGCCTGGGTGCGGTTGGAAGCGGCTGTTGATAGGATCGACGCCCCATCCGTTCCAGGCTGCACCGCCATTAACGGCGGCGACCGAAGCCGGGCAATAGGCCAAGTGCGGAATCACCTCGCTGTTGGTGGAACCCAGATATTTCGCCACCGCCTCGCGGTCGGCGGCGCTGAGCATCGAGCCTTGCGCTTTCATCTTGCCGGTTTCGAGCGCCGTGAGGATAGCCTGCCAAGTCATGTGGCGCAGCGAATCAGGCAGGGGCGCCTGAGTTGCGCCGCCCGAAGCATGACAGACGGAGCATTTGGATTGAAAGAGCGTCGCTCCGTCCTCAGCGTAAATCACGCAAGCGGCCAGGAGAAGACACACTGCAATTCTTGTGGTCATCAAACGGATCATAGTTTCGATTTGCGCTACTTGTGGGTGACTCCACCGGCGGGATCGCGAACTCGCTTATCGAATTGATCGACTTCATCGGCCGGGGCGCAGACGTCTTCGAGCAGCCCGGTCCAACCGTCGACCGTTTTGATTCCGTCCTTCGGCAACAAGTGGAATTTCTTCGTCTGGCTCACCCAGGGCTTGGTGTAGACCTGCGGGTCGGTGATGGTCATGGACAGTTCGACGGTGTTGTAGTTGGTGCGATGATAGCGTTCCTGCAATCGCATCTGGTCGGTATGCGGATAACCAAAATGGTCGACCCAGGTGCGGGGGTCGAAGCCGTTGGATTCAACCACTAACACGTTGCCTTCCCAGTGGCTCGTGGAGAATCCCCACCATCGGAGAAAATCCGGATCGTCGGCAAGTTTCCTGCCGTCCAGCCAGATTGTACGAATTCCATAACCCCACTCGAAATGCTGGTAGATTCTGTCGGGGAGTTGAATGAACTCGACCGGGTCAGGATAAATCAATGCGCGCGTTACGCCTTCGGGATTGCAATATTGATAGGGATCAGTTCCGTTTGCGGGGGGAACGGCGCGACGCCGGCCGATGGCTTCCTCGGAATGGGCAGCAGCATCGGGACTGCCGAGCAAGCGGCCGTAGGAAGGCTTGTTGGCATCGAAAAGTTTTTGACCGAGAGGAGTAAACGGCGGGACGTCATTGCCGAAACCGCGATCTCCGCAATCGGCGCAGGTGCCGCCCCCGCCATAGCCGCCCGGAGTTCCATTGCGGGTCCAGATACCGGAAAGGTCGTGAGGATCAAAAGCCTTGTCCGAGGGGGCAATCCTGGCCAGCGGCGCGCCGCGGCCCCCGCCTTGTCCGAACAGCGCCGACGAAAAAAGGAGAGCGCCAGCCAGAGCGGCGACAAGTTTCATGGCGAATTTCTCACTTCTTTGGCGCCGGCTCGCCGCCACCACCGGGGTTCAAGGCGATGGTTCCGAGGACGAGTTCGCCCGAGGAATTAACAATCTTCTGGACCAGGCCGACGTGCGCATCCATCCCAACGCGAGAGGGTGAAAGCGTGATGGTGATCGCGGTTCCGAGCGCCAGGGCCGCTTCGGAACGCTTCCGGCCCCACCCATTCTGGATCAATTGCGCCGGATTGGGCGCGATTTCGCCGCTCCAATGCGCCACGTTGCCCTGATCATCCTTGACATCGAAAAAGAGCTGGGGATGCGGATTGGCATAGCGAAATTCGGTGACCGTGGCGACCGTAGTGAAGGTCTTGCTGTTATCGTAAGAAGTCGCGGTTCCGTGGTGGGCGAGCAGTACGGCGCAAAGTGCCAGAAGAGACATACCGAGGCGCAAAAGGTTACTCTTCATGTTAAGTCCTCATCAAGGAAGTTCTATCATTTCAGTTACTTGAAGTCAAGGCGATCCATTTCCAGTTTCTGGTTTTCCAGTTTCTAGTTTCTGGTTTCGAGCGCTGGTTTCTGGGCTGGAGCGGGTCTCGAAAAAACGAACCCAAATGGAGTGGGACGGCTGCTATGGCTTATAAATGACGAATAACATGCGGGGTTGCCGATCGACCGGGTTCGAAGTTGGAAGTTGGTGGTCGCCATGGAAGAAATAAAGATCATTGTGGAGTGACCGGGCGTCGACGTCCGACCCGGGCGGCGTCAAGCTCACTCCGGGGCGGCGGGTAGAGAAAAGTAAAACGTGGAACCTTGGCCGGGAGCGCCCTCGACCCAGATACGGCCGCCGTAGCGCTCAACAATCCGGCTACAGATAGCGAGGCCGATGCCGGAGCCGGGGTATTCATCGCCGTGGGCGCGCTTGAAGATGTGGAAGATGCGCTCTTGATCGTGCGGATCGATCCCGATGCCGTTATCAGCCACTGAAAACTTCCAAAATTCCGCATCACGTTGGGCTGAGATTTGAATTAGAGGGTGTTCCTTAGAGTATTTAATCGCATTACTGATGAGGTTTTGGAAGAGCTGGACGAGGGCGATCTCGTGAGCCTTCACGGTCGGCAGCTCGAGAGTTTGGATGGAAGCACCGGTACTTTGGATGGCGGTATTGAGGTTGTCAAGGGCGACGCGCAAGGCCGCAGCGGAGTCAACCGGGGCTACCGGTTCGGCGGCGGACGACGCGGTAGCGCGGGAATACTCCAGCAGGGCCCGAATCAGATTCTGCATGCGGATGGCGCCGGAGTTGATCAACTCGATGAACTCGTCGGCTTGATCGTCGAGCTTGCCTTTGTACTTCCGGCGCAGCAGCTCGCTGAAACCGGCCACCGAGCGCAGGGGCTCCTGAAGATCGTGAGATGCCACATGCGCGAACTCACGCAGGTTTTCGTTGGCGCGCTGGATAGCTTGGTTGGCGGCTTGCAACTCCTGCTCGGCTCTCCGGCGCTCAATGACTTCACCTTCCAACTCAACCCGGGCTTGTTGGATGGCGACGCGATCAGTACGCAGCTTGCGCATGGCGCGATTGAAGGCGCGGGTGAGCACACCGACTTCGTTCGAACTAACGAGCGGAACGGGCTGATCGAAATTATCGTGCGCCAGACGATCCGCTCCCTCGAGCAAGGCGCGTAATTGGCGTGTAAGGCTGGCAGCCAGCAGCAGGGCGAACAGCATTCCGGTTGTTATCGCCAGACAGGCGTTTAATATGCCGGCGCGCGTGACCGCGGCGACTTGTGCATTGTTCTCGCGCAGGTCGGCAGCCACCCAAGCCCAACCCAGGACACTGTTTTCGATGGATACCGGCGCGACGCTCTCGACCATGTCCTTCCCTTGATAGACGATGCTGCTCCGGGCCGGCTGGCCGAGCTGCTTCCTGCTGATCTCATCGCGAAGATACTCACCGGCGTGCTTTGCGTCGGTGTGGCCGAGAATGAGGCCCTGGGTGTCGGTTAACATGGCGAAGCGAACCGTGGGATCGCGCGAAAGGGATTCGACCACCTCGGAGAGGCCGGCGAGGTCGTTGCTGGTGATTTGAGGCACCGCGCTGGCGGCGAGCAGCTCGGCTTGGTGCAGCGCTCGTTCGCGGGCACGCTCGAGCAGAAAGGAATGTTGTCTCGCCACCAGGCCGACTATAAAAATCAGCATCAGCACGGCATGGATGGACGTAACCCCCAAGATGAGCTCTTTCCGGATGGTTGGTCTCAACAAGCTTCCGGACAATTTCACTTTCATCGCGCGACCGTTCGATCTGGGAGTGGACCGAGGGCGCGCCGGTAGCGCTGCAGAAAGTCCCAGACATCGTCGTAGGAGACGCTGTCACCAGGCTCAAACCGGGAAATGCCCGCGCGCTGAAGCACGTTGCGGCCCTTGTCGTTGGCGCCCAGCTGCACCAGCGCCGTCTGCAGACTGCGGACATGGGCGAGCGGAACTGAGCCGGAAGCCATCACAGCCGGGCCCGATAGATCGTCGCTTCGCCACAAAACAGTCAGCTCGCCGGCCAAGGCGGGATTATCGTGCTGGAAGCCTTCCCAATCGGCCAGGGACACAGCGGCGGCGTCTACACGCCTCATCGACACGTTCAGCAGCGACGTTTCCGGAGAATGGGTGTAGAGGACCATGGCGCGCTTACGGACGTCGAACCCGCTCTCCAGCAGCCCGTACTCATTGAGCAATGTAGCGGCGAGGGCCGTGGTATTGGTGAAAGCGATGTTGCGGCCGCGAAGGTCGCTCAAGTAGTGGATATCGCTCTGGCGGGCAGTAACGATGACGCCACTGATGCGGTCGGGTTTCCCGGTGCGTGCGATGACCGTATATCCGAGATTTTCCGCGATCAGCACCTGATACGGGTCAACGATGGCGAAATCGAAGACACGGGCGCGCAGTTTGGCATCGTAGGTATCGGGGGTTTGAGCCGATTCCATTTTCAAAGTAAAGCCACCGCCAGCGCGATTCAGAGCGTCGACGAGCCGGGAGTAGCGATCCCAGAGAGATCGTACGGGACGGATGGACGGCACTCCGAAGGAATACTGAGGAACAGTATTGGACAGGGTCGGCGCAGGGCCGTAGAGTGGCGAGTAATCCGCCGGTTGACGGGCACATCCTGCGAGCAGCGCTGAGCATGCAACCACAGTTGCAATGGAATTACGGGCCTTCAAGCTCCAACTTCTTTACAGTAGTTTACGTTCAATCTTAATTGTGGATCACAACCAATGCGAATGAGAATCGGATTGATAAGGTACTAGGTACAACCGTAAGCCGCGGGCTATTCGATAAGGACTCTACTGCTCTCTAGTGTATTCACTCTAAGCCTATCGTGCATGTGATACAGTGCGTTGACGATGGACGTTTTTCGGATTGGGTATCGACTGCTAATCCTGATTTGTATGTTCTTGCTCCGCGGGCAGGTTTGCGCCGCCGCCGGGGTGTCGGGCGAAGCAGTTTACGGCCAAAGGTGCGCGGTTTGCCATGAGCAGATCAATCCACGGATACCACATCGGGAGACACTGCAGAAAATGACGGCCGGACGCATCCTTCGGTCGCTCGATTTTGGAGCGATGATGAGCATCGCCTATCCGATGAACCGGGAAGAGCGCGAAGCGGTGGCGGGTTATCTGGGAACCGCGGGCAAAGAGGCTCCTCCGCCGCCGGAAGCTTTCTGCGGCGACCGGAAGGTGAGAGTCGCGGATCGTTCGGGTTCCACATGGAATGGCTGGAGCCCCGGACTTGCCAACACACGTTACCAAGCCTCGGACGCGGCCGGGCTGACGATCGATCAGGTGCGGCGCCTCAAGCTGAAATGGGCATTCGGATTTGAAGGCGATGTCACAGCCTTCGCGCAGCCGACAGTTTTGGACGGGCAGATTTTCGTCGGCAGTGCAGCGGGCATGGTGCATGCGTTGCGAGCGGAGACGGGCTGCCTGCAGTGGGAGTTTCAGGCACGAGGGCCAGTGCGTTCGGCAATCCTGGCGGTTCCGCTCGGGCGGCGGCACGCGCTGCTTTTCGGCGATCAAACAGGTTGGTTCTATTCGCTGGAGGCCGAGACCGGGCGGCTGCGTTGGGAGAAGAAAGTGGAAGAGCACGACACGGCTCGGTTGACGGGCGCAGCGGTAGCGCACGATGGGACGGTGTATGTTCCGGTGGCTTCCTGGGAAGAGACGCGCTCGTCGAATCCCGACTATAGATGTTGCACTTTCCGCGGAAGCTTAGTCGCGCTACGGATTCGGGACGGGAAGCTGGCATGGAAGACCTTTACGGTTCCAGAGCCGATGGAGAATGGCAAGAATCGGAATGGAATTGCGGGGATGGGACCGTCGGGAGCGAGCATCTGGTCGGCGCCGACGCTGGATCTGAAGCGCAATCTGATTTACGTCACCACCGGCGATAACTTCTCCGCGCCCGCAACGCTGACCAGCGACGCTGTGCTAGCTCTGGACCTCGGGACAGGACGAATAGTGTGGTCAAAGCAAGTAACTGAAGGCGATGTTTCGCCCAGCGAAAGAGGGCCCGACTTCGATTTCGGATCATCAGCCATGCTGGTGAAGACCGCCGAGGGCAAGGAGCTTTTGCTGGCGGGACAGAAGTCGGGGATGGTGTACGCGTTCGATCCGGACAAGATGGGTGAGATCGTGTGGCAGGTGCGGGTTGGCAAGGGGGGCACGACGGGCGGTGTGCAGTGGGGCATGGCGAGTGACGGGCAGAACGTATATGCCGCGGTGTCGGATATTGCCGGCACGCGAAGACCGGCCGCGGATGGTGTCCCGGGGGGCCGGCAATTGGATCCGGCCAAAGGCGGTGGACTGACGGCGCTGCGGGTCGGTGATGGCAGCAAAGTTTGGGGCTACGCGCCGGAGCCTTGCACGACGCCGGGATGCAGCCCCGCGGAATCGGGCGCTGTCACCGCGATTCCGGGTGTGGTCTTTTCGGGATCGATGGACGGTCATATTCGTGGCTTTTCGGCGGAAGACGGCAAGATTATCTGGGATTTCGATACGGTGCGCGAATATAAGACAGTGAACGGCGTTGCGGCAAAGGGCGGCGCGCTGGATGGTCCAGGGCCGGTGGTGGTGAAGGGGATGCTGTTCGTAAATTCCGGCTATTCGAGGTTTGGCGGATTGCCGGGGAATGTGCTGCTGGCGTTTGGGGCGGAGGGGCAGTAGCCAATCTATCAGTCGACAGCGGAGACGGTTTTCGATTCGATGATGCGCTGATCGGATGTCAGCAGGCGGAGGCCGTGGACGCGGGCAGTGGCAACAATGATTCGATCGGCGGGGTCGCGGAGAATGGAGCCGAGGAAAGAGGATTCCTTGGCGACTTCGATTGAAAGCGGAGCAATGTGAATGCTCGGATTCGTGTCGAGTTGCTCGAACACTTGGTCTAGACTGAGCTGGATCCGAAGAAGGCCGGCACCAGACAACATAGCTATTTCAAGAAGCGTGATCGTGCTGATCGCCATGGATTCCTGGCGGCGAACGGTATCATTTAGAATCTGCCCCTGCTCCCGAGAAAGCCGCGTTGGATCCGCAAGCCAGCGAATCAGGACGTGGGTGTCCAGTAGAGTCCGGGGCGGCAGGTGAATCTCCTACTTCTTGTTGTGAAGGGCGTCCCAAAAACGAGCAGTATCGAATTCGACGATGTCACCCACGATTTTTACCTTGCCAATCCAAGCGCCCTTGGGCGATTTCCACGACCTCTTTTTGACGGGCTGAAGGGTTGCCACGGGACGGCCTCGTTTGGTGACTGTTATTGCGTGACCACTATTATCGACTTCATCGAGCAACGCGAGACATTTTGCCTTGAGCTCGCTAGCGCTGACGACTCGATCTTTCATAAGTTCACATTAGCGCATTACGCGACTGGTCAACTGACTAGTTGAAGTAACTAGTCGAGCCGCGCGTCACACGCACGAGTGAGAAAAGGCCGCTCACAGGTCAGAGACCTGTGCCACCATGCAATACAACCTCGCAAGTGCGGGTGCCTCGGGCTTCGTGGGAGAATGCTTCTTATGCAAAAGTTAGCATTGGTTCTGACGATCGCGGTGGCCGGAAGGGCCGCGGATATACATCCGTCATGGGCGTTCCTGGTTCCTGACAAGGATCAGCCGAAGGTTGAAGAGAGCAACGATCCGAGGCACATTCCAGGGAGCACCAAAGCCTATACCCCGGCGCAGATCGATGACCTTTCCAATCCTCCCGAGTGGTTTCCCGATGAACACGGCCCGCTGCCGGCGATCGTTCAGCACGGAAAGGGCGGGGTGCTGGCGTGCGGGGCTTGCCATCTATATTCGGGGCATGGGCATCCTGAGTCGGCCGATATCACCGGACTTCCGCTCGACTATATCATCCGCACCATGAACGATTTCAAGAGCGGCGCGCGAATTGACCCGGCCCGCATGAATGGTATTGCCAAAGCGATGTCGGACGAGGAGATTAAACAGTCCAGCGAGTGGGCGGCGGCGTTCAAGCCAGGCCCGTGGGTGAAAGTGGAAGAAAGCAGCAGCGTACCGAAGAACTACGTCAGCGCGAAAGGACGGATGCGGTTGCCGATGCCGGGCGGCGGGATGGAGCCGCTGGGAAATCGCATTATCGAGCTGCCACAGGATGCTTTCCGGGCGACGAGCCGCGATCCGCATTCCGGGTTTATCGCGTACGTGCCGGTGGGGAGCGTGGCGAAGGGAGAAGCGCTGGTGAAAACGGGCGGCGGCGGGAAGACGATCGCGTGCGGAGTTTGCCACGGCGACAAACTGCAGGGTCTCGCGGATGTTCCGAGGCTGGCTGGGCTGCATCCTGTCTATATAGTCCGGCAGCTTTGCAATTTTCAGAGTGGGGCGAGCAATGGCGCTTCGGCGGCGCTGATGAAGAAGGTGGTCGCGAACCTGGGTGAGGACGATATGATCGCGATTGCGGCGTATGCGGCGGCACAGGGGCAATAGGGAAGGCAGGCTGGAAGCCTGCCCCACACTCTTAGAATTGGAGTTTGAAACCGAGCTGGATCGACCGGGCAGCGCCGCTCCCCACTTCGGGATTCGAGATCTGCACGTCAGGCGTCGTTCTTGAGCTACCCAGAAGCGGATTGCTGCGGCTGGCGGGATTACCGTTGACCGCGGGCGTATACTGCGTTTTGTTGAGGACGTTGAACACCTCGAAGCGGAACTGACCGCCGAAGCGCTCCGAGAACTTCACGTCCTTCGTCAGGGAAGCGTCCATCAGCTTGAGCCCTCGGCCGCGGAACAGGTCGCGCGAGCCGGTGCCGTAAGTTCCGATGGCGGGCGGGATCAGGATCGATGAACCGGATGCATAACAGCCGTATTTGGCCAGAGCACTCGAGTAAGTATAACCGGGATACGCGGCCGTGCGACTGGAATCCAATGACACGGCCTGAGATACGCAGGCTGGGTTGCTGGTGCCGGAAAAGTAGGGGACGGTGGCGTAGCCCAGCCCGCTAAATGCCGACGGGTTGCCGTAGAAATTCCATCCATCCACTTT
>DATHOT010000374.1:0-5019 GCA_035484655.1 Bryobacteraceae bacterium
AGCCGCGCGATCCCTCCGGCATCGTGGATATTTCGATCCGCGCCAGGGGCCAGGAAGACGTTGTGCATTCCGTACAGCTCGAACGGAAGATCGGCGAAACCGGCGGAGAACTGGTCGGTATCCATGCCGGTCAGCAGCAGCGTCTTGCCCGGATGCGTGCGATCGTAATTGACGACCTTGAGGACCAAGTCGCGAGCCGTGTGGCTGCGCGCGTAATGCCAGCTGGTGACGTCCCAGGCCGCCGGCAGGGAGACGGCGAGGTAGAAAGCTCCAACCAGGATCGCCGCCGATCGCCAACGGGATGCCAGAGCCGCGCCTAAAACGATGGCCAGACCGATCGCAGGGCCGGTCAGCAAATAGTCCATGATGTGATCGGGCAGCACCAGCGCCGGGGCAAGCAGCAACAGGAACCAGCCGAGTCCAAATACTGCTGCCCGACCGGCTGCCAGCGCGGCGACGATCACCGCCACGCCCATCAGCGCGGTACCCACGGCAACCACCCAGACCGGCCAAGTCGCATGGAAGTGGGCCAGGCGCTCCGGTCCGAGAACCATTTCGACGTAGGTTCCCAGTGTGCGAAAAATCCGGCCGTCGATATGGATCGCGTATGGTCCGGATTTCGCGGCTGGTACGATCCAGAAGTGCAGCGCCGTATAAGCAATCGATATCAGGTAAAGCGGAACGATGCGCCGCAGCTTCGCCCGGTCATACAACAATGTATAGAGCGAAACGATCAACGGATACACGACCACGGTCTCGAGCGACCCGAGGCCCAGCATGAATACGACCGTCTGCGCAAGGTACCGGTCCTTTAGAAAAAAGTAAAGCGCCAGCAATATAAAAAACAAATATTGGGTCTGATTGTAAATGCAGGTCCAGCACAAGGCCGGAGCGAGGGTCGCGTTCGCCAGCCAAAAAATCTGCGTACCGAAAGCCGCCAGAGTCGATCCTGTGAGTTTGCGCATGAAATCGCCGAGGAGCGCCAGGTCGGCGATGACGGTGGCAAAAACGACCAAGCGGAAGGGCAGCGGATTCACGCCGAATAGCGCGCGCAGCCCGTAAAAAAACAGATTCTCGCTCCAGGGCCGCATGTTGCCGTGTGCTTTCGGCGCGAAGATCTGGGACAGAAAATCGGCGACGCTCGTCGCTCCGCCCAGATGGAGCCAACCGAAATCGTCCTGATAAAACCAGCAGTCCAGACCGCGCCAGTAAAAAATGAGCAGGAAGAGCGACGCTGCGACGGCCGAGCCATAACGTGCCCCCGTTTTGGTCACGATTCCAGCAGGTTTTGTTTCCAAAGTTTCTGGCCTGCCATCGAGGTGTAACAGCCCCACACCGCTAAACCGAGGATGAAGGCCAGCAAGAAGAGGTCGTTGCCAAAATACCAAGCGCCGGTATGCAGTGTGGCTTGCGTACTCTCGACAACGCCGTTGGAAAAAATGTAAACTCCCAACGCGAGCAGGCCGAATCGCCAAGCCACGGCTGCCACCAGACCGTATGCCAGCAGAGTCTCTAGCCCGTCGACGATCGGATGCTGGCTCCCAAGGAACGTGGGGATCGTGAAGAAGAGAGCAAACGCAGCACCCGTTAGCCACTGATTCCGCAAGAGAGCCCGCAGAAGAAATAGAAGCAGGAAGGATGCAAGCGTATCGCGAATGCCGTGCGGCACGCTACGGAGGCAAACCGTCAGTGTGCTCCGTAAGCCGAGCAAGACTTCGGTCGGGCCGAGTTGAGGATCCAGGTTAGATCCCAGCACCAACGCATCCACTGTTTGGACAACGACCGGAACGCCAATGCCGGCCGCAAGGCCAACCAAAACATCGCGACCAACAATTGGATCGCGCCAATGCCGGGTCAGGATCGCGGTCCAGGAGATGAGAGTCTGCGGCCAGCGGCGGCGCACGTGCGGCTCCAGCGCAATATACATGATGTAAACGGTGAAGCCATAGAAGATTGCAGTGCATATGGCGAGAATGGCCATCCCGAACGTGCCCATTGAAGCGGCGAAGTGACCACGGCAAATCCAGAGCGCGACCTGCACGCCGCCGATCCAAGTAGCCAGCCGCCAGGCTCCCTCACGATCGCCTCGACCTTGCTTTAAACTTTGATGAGCGAGCCAACCCCCTCCGAAGAAAATCGCGAGCGCGATGACCGCGAAGATGAACAGCTGGCCGCGCGCTCCTGTCGACGGTCCCTGAGGCGTGCGGTCGGTACCGGTCCAGGGGCTGATGAGCGCGAACGCCACCGGCTTGCCGCGAAGGGACGCAGCTTCCACGCGAAGCGGACGATTCGATTCAGGCCATGTCCCGGTCCAGGCCGCGCGCGTGTCGGAAGTTGCCAGCCACGTCCGCAGAGGTTCCGAAGGCTGGAATTTTGAAAGATCCAAACTGGCGGCTGCGAAAAGCGGTTTCCAGTCGATTGGTGAGACTTCCTTAGCGGGCTGAAGCTGCTGATCGGGAATTCGTTCCAGATACAGCAAGCGCCCCTGGGGATCGAGTAGCAGGCCGATCATGCCCGACAAAATGGGCGCTGGGTCATCGCGGGCCACCACGCCCGGAGTCAGCAGGTCGTCGCGATAACTGTCGGCGGTCAGCGGATAGGGGCTTTGGCGATACCAGAACAAAAACGGCGCGGGCCGTTGAGACGAAACCCTGCTCCAGTCAGGTAAGGGCTTGTCGTTCTTATCAATGTATTCGACGAACTTGGTATCCCAGTCGAAACCGTAGGCGTCATCCGTAACAGCGGCATCGATGCCTAGCCCTTGGATGATGTCTCTAGCCTTCTGCGATAGAACTTCCGGGGCGTAGGCCAGATGAATCCTCTCGAGAGCGCTCCTCCGCACCGCCAACGCGTAGTAGCCGGCTAAACACACAATCACGACTGCGAGCAATGAAATCGCAATTTTCGGCGCGAGCCCCACGCCCTCACCAGCCGCGGCGACCATTTGAGGCGAGGGCGTCTCTCCGGCGGCGAGCGCCGCTGCAAGTGGATCTCCGCCGGGCAGCGCGGCAGCAACGGCTAATGCAGACGACGGCCGGCGCGACGGTTCAGGATCGAGGCATCGGAGAATCACGCGCTCCACGGCTGGATCGAGATCCCGTACCAGCGATGTCAGGCTAGTAGGCGTCGTGCTGGTTTGTGCCTGCACCAATTCGGCCAAAGTACTGGCCTCGAACGGCCGCCGGCCGGTGAAGATCTCGTACAGCACCAGGCCCAGCGCATAGATGTCGCTCCGAGCCGTGACCTCTTTGCCCGAAAGCTGTTCCGGCGCCATGTAAGCCGGGGTGCCGTTGCGCACTTCGGCGCCGGCGATCTGGTCCGCCAAGCCGGCCAGCCCGAAGTCCGTGAGGAGCACTTGGCCGCGCGCATCCAGCATGACATTGCTCGGTTTCAGGTCGCGATGCAGGACTCCCTTCTCATGGGCTGCCGCCAGACCGGCGCAGAGCTTGCGCGCGATCTCAATTCCTTTGTCGGTCGGAAGACGGCCGATGCGGCGCAGCAGCGAGGCCAGATCCTCTCCGTCCACGTACTCCATCGACAGGAACATATGGCCGTCAACTTCGCCGACATCGTAGACCCGGCAGACGTTGGGATGCGACACCTGACGCGCGATACGAACTTCGTTGCGGAACCGCGAGAGAGCCGCTTCGTTCGCTGCTATTGTTTCGGGCAGGAACTTCAATGCTACCGGCTGTTCCAGCGTCAGGTCATCGGCCCGATACACTTCGCCCATCCCGCCTCTTCCGATGAGCGAAATGATGCGGTATCGTCCGGCCAGGAGCGTTCCCGGCAAAAACCGGCTCTCGCGCGACGACGTGGACGACGGGCCCCGGACGCTGAACGATTGACTGCCGCCGCTCGGGGACTTGGGCGTGGCCGGCCGCAGAGCTGCTACCGTACGCGTCGCGTATGTCTCTTCGTTCACCCTTTCGCCACAAGATGAACAGAAGCGAACGTTCTCCGCAATTTCAGTCCCGCAAGAGGTGCACTTTTGCATGCAATTACCGCTGGCTGGCTTCGCCCGCGCCGACTCTCTGGTTGAAATTAGCCGACTTACCGCGGGGAATAGTCAACGATTTCCAACGGTCGTGCTGAAAATGTTTGGCGAGGAAAACGATCTGGCCGCAGTGATACGAGTAGTGGCCCATCTGCCGGTTGATAGCCTGCATCACCGAATGCGGCTCGCCGCGAATCGTGACGGTGCGATCCATGTCTGGGTCCGACAGCGGCTCCAGCGCGGTGAATAAATAATTCCAGCCTTGCTCCCAGAGGTTCATGAGAGCTGCGCGCGTAGGCGGCGGGTCCTCAAACTCGCTGTCGCGATTGCGGTCCGGCTTTTCGCCGTCGCTGGTTAGGAAATCCGTCCATCGCGATCGCATGTTGCCGTACATGTGCTTGACGATGACCGCGATGGAATTCGCCTCGCCGTCCAGCACTTCGGAAAGCTGCTCATCGGTCACTTGCTCCAGGGCACGTTCCGACAGCTTCTTGTAGTAGCGAAAAAGCGTCAGGGAATCTTCCAGGTAAGAGGTGGTGAATTTTAGCGCCATGATTCATTTTCCTGCGACTACTGACCCGCCTGCACCGTCTGATAGGCTATCGTAACTCAAACAGGGAAGAAGAGACTATGAATATTGGCATAATCGGCTCGGGGAACGTGGGCGGGGCTTTAGGCACCCGCTGGGCCAAGGGCGGTCACCACGTGATCTTCGGAACGCGCGACCCGGGCGCCGCGGGCATGAAGCAATTGCTCGCCCAAGCCGGTTCGAATGCTCGCGCGGCCAAACTTCCGGACGCGGCCAAGGCTTGCGAAGTGCTGCTACTGGCCATGCCTTGGCCGGTGACCAAAGATGTGGTGGACTAGGCGACTTGACCGGCAAGGTCCTCATCGACGCCGTCAATCCATTGTTACCCGATCTCTCGGGATTGGTTCTCGGCACCACTACTTCCGCCGCCGAGCAGGTGGCCAGTTGGGCGCGCGGCGCAAAAGTGGTAAAGGCATTCAATACTGTTGGCTCC
>DATHOT010000375.1:0-27666 GCA_035484655.1 Bryobacteraceae bacterium
CGGGGATTTGTTTGGACAGGAGGTTCACTCGCGACGCGGCGGGATGAAGACGGAGCTGAAGAGAGTCGAAGTCGAGCCCGCCATCTTTGGCGATGACGATTTCGCCGTCGAGCACGCAACGTGGTGGCAACTGGAGACGCAAGGTATCTACCAGCTCGGGAAAGTAGCGGTTGAGCGGCTTTTCATCGCGGCTCTGGATCTCGATTTCGTCCCGATCGCGGAAGATCAAGGCGCGAAACCCGTCCCACTTCGGTTCGAAGATCCAGGATCCGGCGGCAGGTAATTCGTCGACACGTTTGGCGAGCATGGGCAGGACCGGAGGGTTCACTGGAAGATCCACGCCCCATCTTATACCGTATAATTAAAGCGTCGCCCTCAAGCCTGAGCGCCTCCGAAGTAAATCATGTTTGATAACTTATCCGATAAGCTGCAGAGGGTTTTCAAGAACCTGCGCGGCGAAGGCAAACTGACCCCTGAAAACATGGAGGCCGCGCTGCGCGAAATCCGGGTGGCGTTGCTCGAAGCCGATGTCCATTTCCGGGTGGTCAAACAGTTCATCGAGAACATCAAGCAAAAAGCGATGGGCGAAGAGGTGCTCACCGCGTTGTCGCCGACTCAGCATGTGGTCAAGATTGTCCGCGACGAGCTGATCAAGACCCTGGGCAGCCACCAATCCAAACTGCGAATGGCCAACGAGGCGCCTAGCGCGATCATGATTGTGGGGTTGCAGGGCTCCGGTAAAACTACGACGACCGGCAAACTGGCGCGGTGGCTTTCGAAGAACGGGCACAGTCCACTGATGGTGTCGGTGGACGTATATCGTCCGGCAGCCCGGCAGCAGTTGAGTGTTATCGCGCGGGATATAAAACTCCCCATCTACGAAGGCACGCCGGAAGAAACGAAACCGGCCGAGCTGGCGCGATCGGCCCGGCGCGATGCGACGCAAACCGGGCGCGATGTTCTGTTGGTGGACACGGCCGGACGCTTGCATATCGACGATCAACTGATGCAGGAACTGCAAGAGCTAAAAGAACAACTGTCGCCGGCTGAAATCCTGTTTGTAGCCGATGCGATGACCGGCCAGGATGCCGTGAAGTCGGCCGATGAGTTTCACAAGCGGCTGGGGATCACCGGGGTGATTCTCACCAAGATGGATGGCGACGCTCGCGGTGGCGCGGCGCTTTCGATTCGGTCCATCACCAATCAGCCTCTCAAGTTCGTCGGCATCGGAGAGAAATTCGACGCGCTGGAGCCCTTCTACCCCGAGCGCGTGGCACAGCGGATTCTCGGCATGGGCGATATGCTTTCGCTGATCGAAAAAGTGGAAGAGAACATCGACCAGAAGCAGGCCGAGGAGATGCAGCGGAAGCTGCTGGACGACGAGTTCACGTTGGACGATTTCCGCAATCAGCTGCGCCAGATCCGCAAACTTGGGCCGCTGGAATCGATTCTGGGGATGATGCCGAACATTGGACCGATCAAGCAGCTCAAGGACGTCAAAGTGGACGAAGGGGAGCTGACGCGGGTGGTGGCCATTATCGATTCGATGACGCCCAAGGAGCGATCGAATCACATGATCATCAATGGGGCGCGGCGGCGGCGCATTGCCAAAGGCAGCGGGACTACGGTCCAGGAAGTCAACGCGCTGCTCAAACAGTACGCGCAGGCGCGCAAGATGATGAAGAGCCTTAGCGGCGGGGCGGGGATGCTGGGCAAGCGCCTCGGCAAATTCAAGCTGCCAATGTTACAGTAGAAGAGAATGCTAATGATTCGACTGGCGCGATTCGGCGCCAAAAAGAAGCCCACCTATCGCGTGGTTGTGATTGATAAAGAGCGCGCCCGTGACAGCCGCTCGGTGGAGGTGGTGGGTTTCTACAATCCCATCAGCCAGCCGCACGTGGTAAATCTGAAACACGACCGCATCGAGTATTGGATGAAGAACGGCGCGCAGCCGTCGGAAACGGTGACGCGGCTGCTGAAGAATAATCCTGCGCCGGTGCCAGTCCCAGCGTAGAGTCCAAGGAAGCCGACGGGGGCGTCGGCTGCGGTCCAGGGGGACCGCCCCACTAAAAAGGGACCGGCCCACTAAAAAGGGACCGACGCACAAAGGGACCGGCCCACTCAAATTCTATCGGGCTATGGAGAAGGCCCAGGTGAACGTCGCGCAAGCGGTGGCGAACACGAACGCCACGATTGCGAATTGGAACGAGGTGAGCCCCAGGACAGGCCGTGGAGATTTCACAGCGTAGGCCGGTGACTGCGGGGGGCGCTTTCGATGGAGGCGATTCAACTGAGTGAATGCCAACGCTAAGAAGACCAGATAGGTCCCTACCAGATAGGTTGTGAAGCCCGAGAGCACAGGATCCCGGACAATGGCCTGGTACAGGAACACGGCCGAGACGGTCATGATCAGGATAGCCGCGAAGAGGGCGTATTCGAGCAGGGTTTCCGCTCTTCGTCTTGGCGCGCTCGAGTCCATGTCCCTAGGGAATAATCGGTCGAACGCCTTGCACCCGACATAAGGTCAATTGCTGAGCGTTACCCAGGACGGCAGTTTACCCCCGAAGGTCTTCTCGATTGACGAGTACAACGCCAGCACGGCATTGCCGGAGCCCTGGAATGCATCCAGAAGCTTGGCGGGCTCGCCGGAGTTGGTGGATCGCACGCGTTCCAGCATGGTGTGCGCCTGCATGAACCACTCCACCGGACTCTGTTGCTGCAAGTTGGAGTTGCTGATGAAGTCCAGGTAGGCCTGAAGGGTTTTGTCACGCTGCGCTCCGGGCGGAATCAGCTCGACCAAGGCCGCGAACACCACGCACTTCTGATGATAGAAATCAGCTTCGGACTTTTCCTGGCTCGGGGACCAATCGGCCAGCTCACTGAGAAAATCCGTGAGCTGCTGCTGCCACTCGCGCGTGGAACGGTCGGCATCGGAAAGCGGCTTGCCGTCGGAACCAAAGCGCAGCTTATTGGCGTCCTGGAGCAGCCGCTGGGCTTCGGCCGACTGCCAATAGCGTTCAATCTTTGGTGTAGTGGCGGCCTTCGGCGGCTGCGCGTCGCCATTGACCAGCACCGAAGAGCCCACGTCATCCTTGCAAACTCCACTCTTCTGCCGGTACTTGTCGAAGGAGCCTTGTATTTCCAGGGTTACGAGCTGGCTGAGATCGCCGAGCGAAGCCGAGAAAGAACGGCGGTCGTCGGTCTGGACGCCTTCGAGCAGGCCGTTGAATCGATTCCAGAGAATCTCGCGCTGGGCGGGCGTGACGTTGGCAGCTTGGATCACTCGCGCGAGCGGCGCCAACTGCGCCGGAGATGTCGCCTGCCCCAGAGAATCGAGCAGGAAATTGACGTGTTCTTCCTTGTCCCGCTCTTTCACGGTAAAGGCGGAGTTTGCCACCGCGCCCAAGGTCTGATAGAAATCCGAAACATCGTAGAAGAGGGCGTCATCGCAAGTGAGCGACGTGAGCGTGGGTCTGGGAATGTTCTGAAACAGCTCACGTGCTTTGGCGGGGTCCAGAGTCAAAAGATCACGGACGGCGCGGCTTTCCAGGGAAAGAGCGTCCAGCTTCAGATCGTATGCGTTGCTGAGATTTCCGGAGCGAGTATCCGTGATGCTGCCGGGCACTCCGCGCATACGGACGGGAAATTTGGCACTGCCGGCCAGTTGGAAGGCTTGCTCCGCCAGATCGAGCCGGGCGTTGCGATCGGGGATTTTACCGGACTCCACTACACGCAGCAGGGCCTCGGCGGCGAACTCGGGTGGGGCGGAATGGGCCAGCTCGACGATGGATTGATAAGGCTCCGGCAGTTTCGGCGCTTGAGCGGAAAGCGCGGAAGCCAGCAATAGTAGAAAATATCGCCACATATTCAGAAGTTCACGATCGATGAAAAGGAAACGGCTTCCAGGCTGGCGCCGCCCACCAGCGCGCCGTCGATTTCAGGCTGCGCCATGAGGCCTCGAATATTATCGGGCTTGACGCTGCCCCCGTAAAGAATCCTGCACGCGGCGGCTGCGTCAGGTCCGAACTTCTTGCGGACTTGATCGCGGATACAGCGATGCGCGTCGGCGGCCATTTCAGGCGTGGCTACTTTGCCGGTGCCGATCGCCCATACCGGCTCGTAAGCGATGACGATTTTCGCGAACTGCTCGGGTGTAAGTTTGTCCAATCCGCCTAAACATTGTGTTTCGAGAACCTGATTGGTTTTGGAGGACTCGCGCTCGTGGAGTTTTTCTCCGACGCAGTAAATTGGAGTCAAGCCGCTTTCGAGCGCGGCGAAGATCTTCTTGTTGGCTGATTCGTCCGTTTCACCAAAGTACTGGCGGCGCTCGCTGTGGGCGACGATTACCCATTTGCAACCGGCAGCTTTCAACATATTCGGTGAGATTTCGCCGGTATACGCTCCTTCTTTCGCCCAGAACAGGTTTTGTCCGCCGATCTGGATATGGGTGCCGTGACAGGCGTCAATGGCCGCCCGAAGGTCGACGAACGGCGGGCAGATCACGATTTCACAATGGGTCGAATTCGCGACCAGCGGTTTGAACTTTTCGAAGAACGCGCCGGTTTCAGCCGGCGTCTTGTACATCTTCCAATTGCCGGCCATGATGGGGCGTCGCATACTTTAGTTGATCGATCCGAGAAAACTTGTTCCTTGGGAGATGTGAGTGCCGAAGTTTTGGGCCACAGTCTGGCCTATGTCGGACAGCGTGGATCGCAGGCCGAGATTCGATCCCTCGGGCTTCCGAGGGCGGTAGGCGAGGAGGGGAACGTACTCGCGGCTATGGTCGGTGGAGGGCGTGGTCGGGTCGCAGCCATGGTCGGCCGTCAGGATCAGGAGATCGTCAGGCGATAGCTTGGTGTAGAGAGACGGGAGCCAGGCGTCGAATTCTTCCAATGCCCGGGCGTAGCCTTCGACGTCATTGCGGTGGCCGAAGAGCTGATCAAAATCGACCAGGTTGACGAAGAGCAGACCATGGTTGAACTCGTCCAATGCTTCGAGAGTCTTGGCCATGCCGTCGGCGTTGTTCTTGGTCTTCTCGTGTTCCTGAATGCCGCGGCCTAAGAATACGTCGAAGATTTTACCCACGCTGAAGACGGGAACATTCTTCGCCTCGAGTTGATCGAGCAGCATTCCTTTGGGAGGAGGAACCGCGAAATCCTTGCGGTTGGGCGTACGCGTGAAAGAGCCAGGCTTTCCAATGAATGGGCGAGCGATGACGCGCCCGACTTCGTAAGGCCCGCGCAGAATGTCGCGCGCGGTTTCGCAAATCTTATAAAGTTCCCACAGCGGGATCACTTCTTCGTGCGCGGCCACCTGGAACACGCTGTCGGCGGAGGTATAGACGATCGGCTTGCCGGTGCGCATGTGCTCTTCGCCGAGTTCTTTGATGATCTCGGTTCCCGAAGCGGCGCAGTTGCCGAGCGTGCCGCGGCCGATTCGTTGCTCGAACTCCTGCATGATCTCGGGCGGAAAGCCGTGAGGAAAAAGTGGAAGGGGCTTGGTCAGATGAATTCCGGCCATTTCCCAATGGCCGGTGGTAGTGTCCTTCCCCGGCGATGCGAGGGCGCAGCGTCCGAAAGCGGCAGTTGGGTGAGCGGCGGGTGAGACGTGTTCCAAGGGTTTGATATTGCCGAGGCCGAGTCTTTCGAGATTGGGAAGACGCAGGGTTCGTTTGCGGGCGATGTTGCCGAGCGTATCGCTGCCGGAGTCGCCATAGGCCGCCGCATCGGGCATTTCGCCGATGCCGACGCTGTCTAAGACGATCCAGGTGACGCGGCGGAAATTCCCGTCCGCGGTCATTGACTAATGGCTCCCTTGACCGGGGGGCGGCTCGGGCGTCCCAGGGCTTCGTCAATGCGGTCGGTTAGCATGTCGACGAAGCGGTCGGGAAGATAGCCGATCATGCGGCTGACTACCTCGCCGTGTTTGCCGAAGATGATGGTGGTGGGAATGGAAGAGACTTGCAGCAGGATTTGCAGGCCGTCGTCGAAATATACTTTCTGCGCCCACTTCTGCGATTCCAGAAAGGGCTTCACCAGGCTGTGGTCTTCGTCGGTGTCGATGGAAAGAAAGACCACGTCGCCGGAATCTTTGTATCGCTTTTTCACCTCTTCGTAGAGTGGATGCTGTCCGCGGCATGGGCCGCACCAGGTGGCCCAGAAATCCAGCACGATGACTTTGCCGAGCAGGGAAGAAAGAGGCAGCTTGTCGCCTTCCAGTCCGGAAACGGTGTAGGCCATCGGATCTTTGGCCTGTGCATTGGGATCGTATTGCCGAAGTTCGGCGCGCCGGTCGGCCAACTGGCCGGACGTTTCGTCGTAAGCTTTGAGGATGACATCGCCGAGGCCGACCTCCGAGCCCGTCAGCTTGCGATATAGCTCGGCCATCCGCGCGCGATCTTTGACGCCATCTGCGTTGGCGGATTGCAGCGCGCTGATGGTAAACGCGTCGGCCAGATATTGGAGAGCTTGCTGGTCCTGGCCGGCGGCGGCGAGCCAGCGAGCGGCCTCGTGCGCGGCCTCGACACTGGGAAAGACTTTGTAGCTTGATTCGGCGACTTGGATGGCGTCCTGGTTATGGCTCAGCAAACCCTGAGCCCGCGCTTGTAGCAGCAGCGCGCGCGCCCGGGCACGATCAAACTCGTCCTTGCGTTTGGCTTCGTCACGTCCGGCGCCAGGAACGAACTTGTCGTTTTTGTAGGTGGCCTGGACAATTTCTTCGCAGTGACGGGCGTGAGCCAAGGCGCGTTCGGCGCTAGCCTGGTCGCCAGCGTGTAGCTCGGCGGTGGCCACGTGCTCGAGCACCTGGAGATTGTCGGGCTCGCGCGTGAGGACACTCTCGCCGAATTGAATAATCCGCCGGTCGTCATTCAGATCGATGGCCGTCTTGATCAGCGCGCGTTCCAGCTCGGCTCTTCGAGGTGAATTCGGAAAACGCTTCAGGTGGTTTTCGATTGCTCGAACGAAATCCACGGGGCTGTTTCCGGCTTCACTGATGGCGGTTTGCAAACTCTCCTCTTCCGCCTTAGAGAGGTTTTGTTGGGCGTACAAAGAAATCGCGGCTAAGGCGAGGACCAGCTCCAAGCGTTTCATGGCTGCGTTTTCTCCGGGGGCAACGGTTTGCGAATAGACTCGGCCAGCTCGGCGGCCCGCTCGCGCGCAATATGCAGAAAGCTTTCGTTCTTGGCGACGCGATCGAGCAGGGGCAGGAATTGTTCGGGCGCCACCAGACGCTTATGCTCATAGGTGATTTGCAATTGCAGCAGGACGTCGTTGACGCCCAGCTTGTCGTAATGCACCGTCCGATCGAGCTCGATGAAGTGCCGCTCGGTTTCGGTGATGCGCTCGAACCAATCGAGCAGCGCCTGAGCGGAAGTATCCTGCGAGTAATTGAATTGGACCTCGTGCTTATCGGCGCCGTCCTCGAAACGAAAGGTCTTGGCGCCCATGTTGGCGACTTTCAAGCCGGATTCGACGGGGTGTTGAAAGTGATCGAGTTTCTTGGCCAGGCCGAAAATCTCTTGAGTCTCGGCGGTGGCGAGCTGAAGCTTGATCGGATTGTCGTCGTCCTTGGCTTCCTGGTAGGTTGCTTGCCCGTCCGGCTGAAGCGTGATGGCAACGTATTCCGGGGTGCTGCCTTTGAAAAACTTCGAATAGAAGAGCCGAGGTTCGGCGAGGGCTATGGCGGCCGAAAGCAAGAGCAACGTGGCGATGCGTTGTTTCATTGCGCGGCTTTCAAGCGTAGCTCGGCCGATGCGTGGGTGGCATGGCAGATGGCGACCGCGATGGCGTCGCAGGCGTCCTCCGATTCGATCTCGTCACGGAGGCCAAGCAGGGAATGCACCATCATCTTGACCTGCTGTTTCTCGGCGCGTCCGTAACCGACCACGCTGGTCTTGATCTCGAGCGGAGAGTACTCGCCCACCGGCAAGCCGGCCTCCGCCATGGTCAGAAGCACCACGCCGCGGGCGTGCGACAGTTTGAGCGCGGTCTTGACATTCTGGGCGTAGAACACCTCTTCGACCGCGGCGGAATCGGGTGTGTGGGAGCTGATCACCTGCCGCAGCCCGAGCGCAATGGTCAACAGGCGGATCTCGAGAGGTTCTTTGGGGAGAGTCCGGATGCAGCCTGCGACGATCATGCGATGGGAGCGGCCGTCGCTATCGATCAGACCGTAGCCGGTGTTTTGGGTGCCACAGTCGATGCCCAGAATCCGCATGGCTGTTTAAGCCAATGCCTCCAGTTCCTTTTCGTCGACGTCGAAGTTGGAGTAGACATTCTGGACATCGTCGTGCTCCTCCAGGGCGTCGCTCAGCCGCATCATGCCTTGGGCGGTCTTACCGTCCAGCTTGAGCAGGTTCTTGGGAACCATGGCGACTTCGGCGGACACGGTCGCGATTCCAGCATTCTGAATGGCCTGCAGAACGGCGTCGTGCGCTTCAGGACGGGAAAGCACTTCCCAACTGTCGCCATCGTCGCGTAGGTCGTCGGCGCCGGCATCGAGCGCGATGGTCATGAGCTGGTCTTCGCCGGCCTTGTCCTTTTCGATGAGGATTTGGCCCTTGCGCTCGAACATCCAGGAAACACTGCCGAGCTCGCCGAGGTTGCCGCCGTTCTTGGTGAAGACGTGGCGGATCTCGCTGACGGTGCGATTCCGATTGTCGGTGGCGACTTTGACGAGGACAGCCGCGCCGCCGGGTCCATAGCCTTCGAACACGATTTCGTCGATCTGGCCGCCTTCGAGTTCGCCGGTACCTCGCATGATCGCGCGCTTGATGTTTTCGGCGGGCATACTCACCGCTTTAGCGGCAGTGATGGCGGTGCGGAGCCGGGGATTCATGTCCGGATCGCCGCCCTGCCGGGCAGCAATCATTATTTCCTTGATGATGCGGGTGAACGCTTTCCCGCGTTTGGCGTCGAGGGCGGCTTTTTTGTGCTTGATGGTCGCCCATTTTGAATGTCCTGACATTGTGAAACCTCTAAGTCGGGGAGAGCCTGACACCGTTAGGATATCACTAGGGGCAGGGGCTCCGACGGGTGACTGGATCGATATGCGAAATTGGTGTTTGAGTGCACTGTCCCTAATTTTGGCGGTGTCGGGCGGCATGCTGTGCGGCCAGAGCCTGGATCAGAAAATCGGGCAGGCTACGACCAATTTTCACGGTGTTACCAGCCTGTTTGCCAAGAATCTGGACACCGGATCAAGCTACGGGCTGCGCGAGAATGAGCGCGTTCGAACAGCCAGCACGATCAAGCTGGCCATCATGGTCACGGTATTCGATGCAGTAGAACACGGCCGGGCAAAATGGACCGAGAAACTCACCCTTCACGGGAGCGATAAGGTTGGCGGCACGGGCGTTCTCTTCGAATTTTCCGACGGCATGCAATTCCCGATTCGCGATCTGGTACATCTGATGATCGTACTCAGCGATAACACCGCGACCAACCTGCTGCTGGATCGCTTCACGGCCGACGCTGTGAACGCGGAGATGGATTCGTTAGGGTTGTCGAATACGCGCTCGCTGAGGAAAATTCTAATCGGCGGAAAAGGGCCCAGCGGCGTCAGCCAAGCCGGACGGCTGGAGGAGAACCAGCGCTTCGGCCTGGGTGTGAGCACGCCGCGCGAGATGGCGACTCTGATGGAAAAGATGGAACGAGGCGAGCTGGTGAACCCAACGGCGTCGCGCGAGATGATCGCGATCCTGAAACGGCAGCAGGATAAGAATGGCATGGGGCGGAGGACAGGCGATCTTCCGGTGGCGGACAAGACCGGCTCCCTGGACCACCTGCGTAGCGATGTCGGGGTGGTCTACACACCGGGGGGCCGGATCGCGATCGCGATCACCGTCGACGATATCCCGGATGTGAACTACACGCCCGATAACGCCGGGAGCATCTTGATTTCGCAACTGACGGGCCTGCTGTTGGACGGACTGGCCAAGCATGAAAACCAACGCGACGCGCATCCTCGATAATCTGGGCATCGGCTATGAGCTTCGAGAGTACACGGTGGATCCGGACGATCTGAGCGCGGAGACCGTGGCAGCGAAGATCGGGATGCCGGTGGAGCAGGTCTTTAAGACGCTGGTGGTGCGCGGAGATCGGGGTGGCGTTTACCTGGCAGTGGTCGCCGGAAACAACGAAGTAGATGGAAAAGCGCTGGCCCGGCTGACTGGCGACCGTAAAGTAGAATTGGTCCCGCTCAAAGAGGTCCAGCAGCTTACCGGATACATTCGCGGTGGGGTCACGGCGCTGGGAGCTAAGCGCGACTATCCGGTTTATGCCGACGAAACGATGGAGCTATTCGACGTAATATCCGTGTCCGCGGGCGTACGAGGCACGCAGGTTCTGCTGGCGCCCGGCGACTACGTTCGCGCCGTGAAACCTAAAGTAGCGGCGATTGGTCGCGAGAAGTGACATCGTTGTTGCTTATGCGTGAGGCAGTTCACGGTTGCGCCGTTCGGAAACTTTTCCTTGACGCGAACGCTAGTTTGGGGGTATAAAGTCTCTTTCCCCCTAAATGACGATCACGCTTGATTCTGTGCTGATTAATTTTTGAGCGTACGGAAGGGATTTCCGAAAAATGTCTGCTGCGCAAGCCGTGCTGATCGAAACCGACCTGTATTTGGAAACGATGACATCCGGTTCGTCTTCAGACGAACTGGCTCGCGATCTGATTCACGATCTGCGCCAGCCGTTGAGTTCCATCGAGGCCATCGCTTACTACCTGGAAATGACCTTGCCGCCGGAGTTGATTCAGGCGCGATTATATATGCGGCGACTTCAGCAGTTGGTGGACCAAACCAGCTCGGTTCTGGAAGACGCAGCAGCCGGTGTTCGAAAAGAAATCGCCGGCGCCGCTTAGTCTCAACTGCCTTTCATTTCGCGTAATTGCTTTTCGAGATTGGCAACTTCCTGGCGGAGCTCCGGCAAGCGCGCCAGGTTAGCCAGTTGCTCCAGATGCTGCTTTAGCGGGCGCGCCGGCGTTCCCCAAACGACCTGCCCTTTGCGGACGATCTTGGAAGTGAGAATGCCGCACCCGGAGCCAAGTACGGCGCCCGATTCAATGCGCGCCTTGTCGCCGATGCCGACCTGGCCGCCGATGATGGCGTAATCTTCCACCACCACTCCGCCGGAGAGCCCGGTCTGAGCGGCAATCAGCACGTGACGTCCGATGCGACAGTTGTGCGCGATGTGGACCATGTTGTCGAGCTTGGCGCCATCGCCGATTTCGGTCACGCCCAGGGCGGCGCGGTCGACGCAAGAGTTCGCGCCGATCTCCACGTCGTTGCCGATCTCGACGCGTCCAATCTGAGGGAATTTTTCGTAATGGCCGCCTTGCTTGACGAAGCCGAAGCCGTCGGCGCCCAACACCGCGCCGGAGTGAAGCACGGCGCGATCGCCGATGGTCACGCCGTTGTAGATGGTGACATTGGAATGCAGTTTGCAATCGGCTCCAATGTTCACGCCGTCGCCGATGGCGCAGCCGGGGCCGATGCTGGACCTTTCGCCGATCCGGGTTTCAGCGCCGATGGCCGCATGCGGTCCGATTGCGGCCGACTTCGCGATGTTGGCACTTTCGGCGATCACTGCTGTTGCATGTACGCCGGGCTTAACGGCTGGCGGTGGATAGAGAAGCTGGATGACGCGGGCGCATGCGGCTCGAGGGTCGGCGACACGGATGAGCGTTCTGCCCTTGGGAAAATCGGGTGTCACGAGCAGGCAGCCAGCGCTGGAGAGGTGCGCGCCAACGGCGGCTTTGCGGTTTCCGACGAATGCGATTTCCCGCGGTCCAGCCGATTCGAGCGGGGCCACACCGCCGATCTCGAGATTGCCGTCGCCTTCCCAGGCCGCTTTCAATTCGCCCGCAATTTCGGTGACTCGCAATCTCGGCCTCCCGCCATCCCTGTATCATACAAACTTATGCCGGTTGATCCTTCCGCCACTGTGGCGCCCACGGCGCGCGTGCATCCAGGCGCGCAAGTTGGACCGCAAGCGATGATCGGCGAGTACGCGATCGTCGAGGAAGATGTCGTTATTGGCGCGCACTGCCGACTGGAGCCGTACGTTTATGTGAAGCGCTGGACGACGCTGGGCGAGCGCAACGAGATCTCGGCGGGAACGGTGCTTGGTACCGATCCGCTCGATAAGAATTTCACCGGAGAGCGCAGCTATCTACGCATCGGCGACGGCAACATCATCCGCGAGCATTACACGATTTCGCGCGGCACCCAGCCCGAAAGCGTTACCGAAATCGGAGATGGGAACTACGTCATGACGTCTGGCCACATCGCGCATAATTGCAAGATCGGCAACAATTGCGTGATCGCCAGTTGCGCGCTGGTGGCCGGGCACGTGGAAGTGGAGGATCAGGCGTTCATCTCCGGCGGGGTAGTGATTCATCAGTTTTCCAAGATCGGGAAGCTCGCCATGATCGGCGGCAATTCGCGGGTGAATAGCGACGTCCCGCCGTTCTTCCTCTACTCGGACTTCAACGTCTCCGCCAAAGGGCTGAACCTGGTAGGGCTGCGGCGAGCGGGCTTTCAGAGGAAGGAGATCGATGCTTTGAAGACGGCTTACCGGATTCTTTATCGGTCGGGACTGAAACTCGAGGAGTCGTTGGTGCGAATTGAGGGCGAGTTGCATACGGAGCACACCCGGCATCTGGTGAATTTTATCCGCCGAAGCAAGCGTGGGATCTGCAGAGAGTGATAATCTCACAGGCTGGCGCACGCAATGCAAACTGACCTGCCGCGCAAACTCGGCTTGCTCGATTCCCTGGCGATTGTGGTGGGGATCGTAATCGGCGGCGGGATTTTTCTGGTGCCGAACCTGGTGGCGCGTAATCTCGGCTCGGAACCATCGATCCTGGGCGTTTGGATGTTCGCGGGAGTTGCATCTTTCTTCGGAGCGCTGGCGTGCGCGGAACTTGGCGCCGCGTTGCCGGCCACCGGCGGACAGTACGTTTATTTGCGGGAAGCCTACGGACCGCTGGGAGGATTTCTCTACGGCTGGACGATGTTCGTCGTCGCTCGTACCGCGCAAGTGTCGTGGATGGCCGTCACATTTTCGCTGTACGTCTCGTACTTCGTTCCATTGACTCCGATGGCGTCGAAGCTATTAGGCATTGTGGCCATTGTGGTCCTCGCAACAATCAACTATCGCGGCGTTTCGGGTGGCGCGCTGGTTCAGAAGGGCTTCACATTTGCGAAAGTCTTAGGGCTGCTGATTATCATTGGCGGGGCGTTTTTGTTTCGTGGGAACGCCGGCGCTGCATCGGCCGCGGCCATGCCCCCGTTTTCGATGAGCCATTTCGGTGTCGCGCTGATCGCTTGTATGTTGGCGTATGACGGCTGGGTCCAGGTCACTTTTGTAGCGGGAGAGATTCGCGATCCGAAACGGAATATACTGCGAGCGCTGGCGCTGGGTGTCGGCATCTGTATCGCGATTTATATGCTGGCGAACCTGGCTTACCTGCATGTCATGTCGATCCCGGAGATTGCAGCCAGCGATCATGTGGGCGCCTCGGCGGCGGAACGGATTTTGGGACCGGCGGGCGGGACACTGGTGGCGGTGATCATTCTGCTGTCCATTGTCGGGACCATCAACGGCTGCTTTTTGACAAGTCCTCGGATCTATTTCGCGCAGGCGCGCGATGGCCTGTTTTTCTCGAAATTCGCGGAGGTTCATCCACGTTTTTCGACGCCGGCATTTTCGATCGTGGCGCAAGCCATCTGGGCTGTAATTCTGCTATTGAGCGGGACTTATGAAACGCTGCTGGATTACGCGATGTTTGCGCTGTGGATTTCTTACGCGCTCATGGTTGCGGGCATGATGGTGCTGCGCCGCAGGCAGCCGCGGTTGGAACGGCCATATCGGATGTGGGGGTATCCCGTGACGCCGCTGCTGTTTCTTGCGGTGGCGGTCTGGTTTTTGGGAAATACGTTGATCGAAAAGCCTGGACCGTCAGTGGCTGGGCTGCTGTTGATCGCGACGGGGGTGCCGGTTTATTTCGTGTGGCGCAAATCGGGGCAGCGGATTGCTGAACCGAACTTGGTTAAGGAGAGGTCAGGCGGGAGATGACCAGTCCCACCTGACCCTTACGCCTCGGAGGAGGGGCGTAATTTGGTAACGACTGAATAGTGGGGGTTGGGAGGGGTTATTCTCTGATGAATCTTGCGCAGGCCGGGGCCTGCGCCACTATGAAAGACGGCTGGCGCCTTCCGCGGCCTGCACCGGGTAAAAGACCGGCTGGATGCCGAACTTGGCACGATAGGTATCGCCAAGAGCTGCCGTAAAATGCTCCAGGGCTGCTGGATCGACCAGGTTCACGGTGCAGCCACCGAAGCCGCCGCCGATCATGCGCGCGCCGAAGGTGCCAGGCATGGCGAGAGCTGTGTCTACCAAGAAATCCAGTTCTCCGCAGCTTACTTCGTAATCGTGTTGCAAGCTTCGGTGAGACGCCACCAGCAAGCGCCCCATGTCGGTCAGGTCGCCACGTTGGCTCGCGGCTACGAAATCGATAACGCGCTGGTTCTCAGTGATGACGTGTCGCGCACGCCGGCGGATTACGGGATTGCGAATCAAATCGAGGGAATCCGGTGTCGCGTCGCGCAATGTCCCGATTGCGCCCGCTGCCTCGGCGCATTCCGCTACCCGCTGCCGGTAGGACGATCGGGCCAACTCATGCTTGACCATCGAATTTACGGCGACGATCGCCGCGCCGGACGGCAGCTCTACGGGCTGGCTGGCGAGGCTTCGGCAGTCGATCAATATCGCCGCGTTCTGGCGGCCGAAGACCGAAATATATTGATCCATGATCCCCGACGGCAATCCGAGAAAGTCATTATCGGCGCGGCGGCATAATTTTGCGAGTTCGAGACTCGGCAGATCGCCACTCCATCCCAAAGCCAGCGCGGTCGCGACCTCCAGCGCCGCAGACGAGCTCAAGCCTGAGCCGATGGGGACCGTGCTATGGATCAGCAGATCGCGGCCGCGGCTAAGCTGCAATTGCCGGGCGACGCCGACCACGTAATCGGTCCAATCTCCGGACGGGCGCAACTGTCCGAGCTGGTCGATCGGCCACTGGCGGGCTTGCTTCAAGTTCTCCGAATAGACGCGCAGGAGTCCATCGCGATTGGGCGCCGAGGCCGCGTAGCAGGCCAGATCGATGGCCATGGGAAGAACCAGGCCGCCATTGTAGTCGGTATGTTCGCCAATCAGATTGACCCGGCCCGGGGCGCGCGCGACATCCGGCGTGCTGCGAAACCGATTTTCGAAAGCTTCGATTACGAGCTGCGCCGGGCTAGCCACAGCATCACGCCTCCGAAGACGAGCATCGAAATGCCGCAGTACAGGTTCACATTCGCAAATTCGAGCGGCGCGCGATACGCGGCCGCCAGCCCGGTAATCCCCACCACCAGCCCGACCAGGGTGAAGAAAATTCCAATTGGGATGCGGAGATCGGACATATCACCAGAAGATCAGGTTCAACGCAATCAGCGCTACGATCACGATGATCGCGAGAGGCGCAGGGCGTTTGTACCAGGGCAAATGGGCGTCGTGCGGAATGTCGGTCAGCCCGTAGACCAGATTGTGCAGCTCGGAGGCGGGCTTGGGCTGGGACGCGAGACTCACCAAAATCGTAACCAGGAAGCAGGCCGACCAGGCGAAGATTGCGATCCAGAAGTTCTGCGCCATGGTGGATGGAAACGTATGCAGCACGCTCCCGAGCCATCCACCCTTGTTCTCGGCCAAGGTCAAGCCGTGCGTCGCGGCAGCCGCAGCCGTTCCCGCCAGCAATCCGCTGAATGCCCCGTGCCCGGTGGCGCGCACCCAGAACATACCCAGCAGGAATGTTGCAAAGAGCGGAGCATTGACGAAACCGAAGACGAGCTGCAAAAAATCCATGATGTTGTTGAAGTGCGATGCCAGATAGGCTGTGCCGATAGATAGTCCCACGCCGACCACCGTCGTCACGCGGCCCACCCAGAGGTAATGGGAATCGGGCGCGTGCCGGTTGATGTGACCTTGATAGAGATCGTACGTCCACACGGTGTTGAAGGCCGTGACGTTGCCTGCCATGCCGGACATGAACGAAGCCATCAGCGCCGTGAGGCCGACGCCCAACATGCCGGAAGGATAGAACTGAGCCATCAACGTGGTCAGCGTCTGGTCGTAGTCCAATCCGCCGCCGGCCTTGGCAGGAATCGAATAACCGAGCGCCATGTGGGAAAGCGCCAGCGCGGCGATTCCGGGCACGATCACGATGAACGGCATGATCATTTTTGGAAAAGCCGCGATCAGCGGCGTCCGGCGGGCGGCAGACATGGAGTTGGCGGCCATGGCGCGCTGTATTACCAAAAAGTCGGTGCACCAGTATCCGAACGAAAGCACGAAGCCGAGTCCCGCGATTAATCCGAACGCTTCCACACCCATCGGATTTTGGGACGCATCGCCGACATATGACCAGGTGTGAGTCATTACCGGTGGCAATCGCGACGCCATGCCGGGCCAACCACCGGCCTTGTACACGGCCAGCATCGCAAGCGGCGCGAATCCGAGAACGATGAGGAAGAACTGCAGCACCTCGTTGTAAATGGCGCTGGTAAGGCCGCCGAGGAAGGTATAAACCAGAACGATGGCGGCCGAAAGCAGGACCGACGCGGTGAAGCTCCATCCCAAAACCAGCTCGAACAACAGACCGAGAGCATACATCGAGATTCCCGACGAGAAGATGGTCATCACGGCGAAAGTGATGGCGTTCAGTGCCCGCGTTTTCTCATCGAAGCGCAGCTTCAAGTACTCGGGAACGCTGCGCGCCCGGCTGCCGTAGTAGAAGGGCATCATGAAAACGCCGACGAACAGCATGGCCGGGACGGCGCCGATCCAATAGAAGTGCGCGGTCATGATGCCGTACTTGGCGCCCGATGCGCACATGCCGATTACTTCCTGAGCGCCGAGATTGGCCGCAATGAAAGCCAGGCTGGTGATCCAGACCGGGACCGACCGTCCGGACGTCAAGAAATCTTCGCTGGTGGCGACCTTGCGCTTAACCAGCCATCCGATTCCGAGCACGAAGGCGAAATACAGCGACAGGATCAGATAATCAACGGGTGCTAGCGTCAATCCACCGAAAGTCTAGCATACGAGCCACGGCTTTCCGATGTGTGCGATGATTGCTCCTTACTCGTCAGATGCTGGTTTACGCCGTCACTATTTTCCTAAGCGCGTTTCTGCTGTTCGAAGTGCAGCCCATGATCGGCAAGATTATCCTGCCCTGGTTCGGCGGCGCGGCTGCCGTTTGGAGCACTTGCCTGCTGTTTTTTCAGGCTGCGCTGCTGGCCGGTTATTTGTACGCGCACTGTTCCACTCGATATCTGAAGCCGCGGCATCAGGCGATCCTGCACATCGGCCTGATGGCTGTGAGCCTGGCGCTGCTGCCGATCATCCCGTCGGCTACCTGGAAGCCGGTCCAAGCGGGCGATCCTTCCATCCGGATTCTTCTGCTGCTGACGGCGACCATCGGGTTGCCTTACGTGCTGTTATCCACCACCAGCCCTTTGTTGCAGGCCTGGTATGTGGCAGCGAAACCAGGCGCGATTCCGTATCGACTGTTCGCTCTTTCGAATCTCGGGTCGCTATTGGCGTTGTTTACTTTTCCGGTGCTGGTGGAACCGCTGCTGGCAACTCGCACGCAGGCGGTGAGCTGGTCGGGCGTCTACGCGGTGTTCGTAGTGCTGTGCGCGGCGGTGGCATGGACCACGCTTCGAGCGGCGAATTGGAAATCGGAACCCCGGAAATCCGAACCGGTGCCGCTGGCTGAGGCCACGTTGTCGAACCCGGCGACGTCGGAGCCCCCGGCGCCCAATTGGCTGCTGCACGTACTCTGGGCAGCGCTGGCGGCCTGCGCGTCCGCGCTTTTGCTAGCGATCACCAATCACTTGAGCCAGAATGTCGCGCCCATCCCTTTTTTGTGGGTGGTCACATTAGGCGTTTACCTGGTCAGCTTCATCATTTGTTTCGAGCGCGAGAAGCTCTATTACCGCCCGGTGTTTCTGCCGCTGCTGGCGATCGCTTTGGGAGCGGCGAGTTTTGCCATCTATTACGACGAGGGCAATCCGAACCTGAAGTGGTCCATTCCGATTTTCGTGGGCGCGCTTTTTATGGGCTGCATGGTCTGCCACGGCGAGTTGGTACGGCTCAAGCCGGATCCCCGGCATCTGACGAATTTCTATTTGATGGTTTCAGTCGGCGGCGCCATCGGCGGCTTATTCGTCGCGGTGGTCGCTCCGCATCTGTTCCACAGTTATGCTGAATTGCCGTTGGCGATGCTCGCGTGTCCGGCGCTGGTGGCGATCGTTTTGTGGATTGCGCCCGGGTGGTCGTCTGAGAGGGGAGTGCAGATCGTCCGCGGCGCGATGATCGTGTTCACCGTGGCGCTGGCGGGCTACCTGGTTTATCAGAAGCGTCTGGAAGATCGGCGCTATCTCCTTTCTGTCCGCAATTACTATGGCGTGCTGCGAGTCTACGATTCGCCGGATGCCGATGAACCCACGCCGGCGCGCAAGTTGATTCACGGCACGATCAATCACGGGTCGCAGCTTCTGGATGCGAAGGCACGCGATACGGCCACCAGCTATTACGGCCCGAAGTCGGGCATGGGCCGGGCCATCCGATATTTCGAAAGTAAGGGGCCAGTGCGGGTCGGCTCCATCGGACTGGGCGCAGGCGTGACGCTCAGTTATTGCCGGCCGGGCGATTTCTTTCGCATCTATGAGATCAACCCGCTCGATTTTCAAATCGCGACCAGTTGGTTCACGTTCTTCAACGATTGCCAGGGGGACCATCAGGTCTTGATGGGCGATGCGCGCCTGACCATGGAGCGGCAGCCTCCGCAGAATTACGATGTGATCGCAGTGGATGCCTTCACCAGCGACGCTATCCCGGTCCATTTGCTCACGCGCGAATGCTTCGCGGTTTACTTCCGGCAGCTTCAGCCCGGCGGGATTCTTGCAGTGCACGTGTCCAACCGCTTTCTAAATCTGGTGCCGGTGGTGGCGCGGAACGCGCACGATTTTGGCAAGACCGCGGTCACGGTGGACGATGACGGTGAAGATGAAGACTACATGTCGTCGAGCGATTGGGTGCTGGTATCCGGCGATCCTGAGGTTTTCAATCGCAACTTCTTCAAAGCGCATGGCATCGAGGCGGCGCAGGTGCGGCCGGGTTTGCGGCCCTGGACGGACGATTACAGCAACTTGTTTCAGATTCTGAAGTAATCCTTTGGGCTCATATTGGCAGGCCGGGGACCTGCCCCACTTAGGAGATAAGACGGGTGCTCGAGACCTGTCGGGGGATAAAACTCGTCGTGCGTGAACTCGAATCCGAGCTTGATGAGCACTCGCCGTGACGCCGAATTCGCCGGGTGGTGGCCTGCGAACAGAGCCCCAGCCCCCAGCTTCTCGAATGCAAAAGCAATGACGGCTCGTCCCGCTTCCTGGGCCAACCCGCGGCCCCAATACTCGGGCCGGAGATGAAACCCCAGCTCGTAGATCCGCTGATCCGGCCGATAGGGACGCAAACCGGCGCAACCGGCGAATTGGTCGTTTTCCAGGAGGAAGATTGGCCAATATTGCACGTTATAGGCGTTCATCGCCGCAATTTCCGCGGTCAGGCGCTGCTCGATTTGCTCGGCCGTGAACGGGCCTCCGATCAAAGACGTTACTTCGGAGTTACCCCAGAGCAGGTGGGCCAGTGGGAAATCGTTGGTCAACCAATGGCCGAATCCCAAACGTTCGCTGGCCAGGAAATAAGCACGCGGGATACTCCCGTTGACACTCATGTAATTCCATGATAGTTTTCTCTGAACTGTAGGAGTATTTCTGAAAGGGGTTTCCATGCGTAAATCCATTCAGGCTGCCACGCTGCTGCTCTTCTTCGGAAGCGGATTGTTTGGCCAGAGCGAATCGGCCTCCATCGTCGGAACCGTGACGGATTCGAGCGGCGCTGCGCTGCCGGGCGTGACCATCAGCATCCGCAACACTCAAACCAACGGCACATTTAACGTGCAAAGCGCGCCGGACGGCAACTACACATCGCCGCCTTTGCAGCCGGGTGCGTATTCGGTGACGGTGGAAGCGCAAGGGTTCAGCAAAATGGTCCAGAACCTCAATCTGGACGTCGACCAGCATGCCCGCCTCGATTTCTCGCTGAAGCCGGGGCAGCTTAGCGAATCGATCACGGTAGAGGCCAATGCAGCGATGCTGGATACGCAAAGCGCGGCGCTCGGCAACGTGCGAACGTCGCAGGCCATTAACGATCTTCCCCTGAACGGCCGCGACTTCGTGGTGCTCACTTATCTGTCGCCCGGCACCAGCAGCAGCGGCAGCGGCTATACCATGTCGCGCGGGGCCAGCAATCAATTGGGGCTGCAGGGCGTCTCGGTGAACGGCATCCGGAACGGCGATAACACTTACTATTTCGACGGCATCCATGCCCAGGACAACGAATATGCCGCGATGATTCTCCTTCCGCCGCAAGACGCCATCCAGGAATTCAAGATGCAAAGCAGTGGACGCGATGCCAGCACGGGGCGCACGGGGGGAGCGTTGGTCAACCTGGTGACTAAGTCCGGCGGCAACGCTTTTCACGGAACTGCCTTCGAATTCTTCCGCAACTCGGACCTGGATGCCAGGAACTATTTCGATCCGCCGAAGATTCCCGCGTTTCACCAGAATCAGTTCGGCGGGAGCCTGGGCGGCCGGATTATCCGCGACAAGACGTTTTTCTTCGTCGACATTCAGAAAGCGTTCACCATTCAAGGCCAATCCTTCCTGCAGACTGTGCCGACCGACCTGGAACGCAGCGGGAACTTCTCTCAATTGAGTACGGTGATCTACAATCCCTTGACCGCGACGACTCAGAACGGAGTTGTGACTCGCACGCCGTTTAGCGGAAATATGATTCCTTCGAGCATGTTCAACCCCATCGGCGCGGCCATCGTGAACCTGTTCCCGCATCAGAATCTGCCGGGACTGGCGAACAACTTCTCGTATACTCCGCCGCGCATTCTGTCGCCGATACAAGGCGACATTCGAATCGATCATCGTTTTTCCGACAGCGACCAGATTTTTGGCCGCTACAGCAATTCCAGCTCAGGCAACATCGTCAATCCCGGATACTTTCCGCAATATGCCGGCGGCCCGATTTTCCCGGGCAATTACTCGAGCACGGGCAATCAAATCGTACTCGGATACACGCACGTGTTTTCACCGAATCTGCTTTCCGAATTCCGCGCGGGATACTCGCGGCTGGATAACCTGGGCGTGAACTTCAATCAAGGCTCGAATTTCATGGACCAGATCGGTATCCCCGGAATCGATGGCTACGGATACAACTGGCAGGCGGTCGGAGTTTTCGCGATAACCGGCGTCGATCAAGTGGGCGGCACAGGTAACATTCCCTTTGTCAAAGCGACCAACAATTACCAGTATGGTTATCACTTCACTTGGATTCACGACCGTCACACCGTGAAGTGGGGCTACGATCTCTTCCGGCGCGGGATGAATACCGTGCAGATGGCGGCGCCCTCGGGGAGTTTTTCTTTCACCGGACAATTTACGCAAAATCCGGCCAAGCCCGCCGGCACAGGCGCGGGGCTAGCGGATGCTCTGCTCGGCTTGGACGCATCGGCGAGTCTATCGGTATGGCAAGAGACTGGGACGCGGCGCTGGGAGCATGGCTTTTATGTCCAGGATGATTATCGTGTGACCAATAAGCTGACGCTGAACATCGGGCTGCGCTATGAGATCGCCACGCCTTGGACCGAGATACACAATCGTCTGGCGAATCTGGTACCGGCGCTCGGCAATGTTTTCCCGGTGGCCTCGCCGCAAATTCCGCAGAACGCCATGTACAATGCCAACTACGCCGATTTTGGGCCGCGCTTCGGCCTCTCGTACCAGGTGATGCCCAAGACCGTGGTCCGCGCGAGCTTTGGTTATTTCTACGACTTCACCAGCGAGAGCGTGAATTCGTTGGGCAATAACAACGCCCCGTTTGCGGGCAATCTCCTGATCGCCAACAACACCAGCGCTACGAACCTGGTCACGGGCATCACACCGCTATCGCAAGGATTCCTGCCGTACCAACCGATTGGACAATTCCTGACCGCCGGGACGAGCGTCTCTTACTTCCCGCGCAACGATCCGGACATGACCATCCAGCAACGCAACGTCTCGGTCCAGCAGCAATTGACATCCGATACGGTGTTGACGGTGGCCTATGTCGGCACCCGCGGCGAGCACCTCACTATTTATCCGAACATCAACCAGCCGGTACCCGGTGCCGGCGCGGCCAATCCGCGGCGATTGTTCCCACAGTTTGGAAGCATCACGGCCATCTACCACGGCTCCGATTCGTACTACAACGCGCTGCAGGTAACTGCTGAAAGGCGCTTCTCGCACGGTCTCGCGTTCCTGGCCTCCTATGCCTGGGGCCATTCTGTCGATATCATCAGCACCACGGCGGGCGGAGGCGTGCAGAATCCACTGTGCCTGGCATGCGACCGCGGCGCGTCGGATTACGACATCCGGCAGAACCTGACACTGAGCTGGAGCTATGAGCTGCCAGTCGGCAAGGGCAAAGCCTTCGGGAAGAACTGGAGCGGAGTCACCAACGCGGTCTTCGGCGGATGGAAGCTGAACAGCATCGATTCGTTCTATAGCGGGTCGCCCTTCTCGGTAGTCTCCGGCACCAACACGTTGGGAGCGGGCGCAGGCACGCAGCGGGCCGACCTGATCGGCAATTGGCACGTGCCGAATCCGGGTCCCAGCCAGTGGTTTAATCCGGCCGCTTTCGCGACGCCAGCGCCCTACCAGTACGGCAATTCAGGACGCAACATTGTGGTGGGGCCAGGAACAAAACAAGTGGATCTCTCGCTCTTCAAGAGCATCCCGCTGATGAAGGAATCGCAGCGGCTGGAATTCCGGGTCGAGGTGTTTAACCTTTTCAACACGCCGCAATTCGACAACCCGAATGAGTCGGGCGCGACGGCCACATCGGCGACCATTGGGATTCCCACGGCCGGGACTCTGAATTATGCGGGAAATCCGGCGTTTTTCCAGCGGACTTCGCGAGAGATCCAACTCGCGTTAAAGTTGTACTTCTGACTAGCAGCCCGCGAAGAGAAAGTGACTAAAGCAAGCGGATGCGGTGATAATGTGAAATCATTAAAGGCACGCGGCGAGAGCGTTTCTTCGCCGCAGGAAGGAAGTGTTATGGAGAATCTGAGCAAACGACAATTCCTCGCCACGACTGTTGGGGCCGGGCTGGGCCTGAGTGCCGTACGCAAAGCGCTCGCGCAGGAGGGTTCCGCAGCCCTCGCGCGGACTGACCGTGGGGCAGGGAATCACAAAATTCCCTCGCGGATGGCGAAAACAACGAAGCTGTTCAAGAGTCCTGACGGTTACCCGAACGCGATTGCCGTGACACCCGAGGGCTTGTGGATTGGCGAGCAAAAGGAAACCGGGCAGGCGGCCACTAATTATCACTTGCCGGAGCCGAAGGACCTGACCGAAAACGCGTGGCTGGTGGATTGGAAAGGCAAAGTGCTGAAAACCGTGGCGACGCAGTCCCGGAACACCAGCGGCATGGCCGTGGGCGGCGGGTACGTCTGGATGTGCGCCAACGCCGCGCCGGAAGGCGTTTTTCAGGTGGACATGAACTCCAAGCAGGTCAGCCACCGCCAGATTCCTCTCGGCCCGCCTAACGACGGAGGAGGCTGCCATGGCGCTCTGTGGCAGGATGGCAAGCTCTGGATTGCGTCTCTCCGGCTGCGCGCGATTCTGCGCGTCGATCCAAAGTCCTGGGAGCCGGAATTCATGATTCCGTTCTACCAAGATCCGGAGAAGCCGCGGTATCACGCGATCGCCTGGGACAACGGCGCCATCTGGCAGGTCATCGGTAATGATTCGAAGCACTATTCCGATTACCGGCCTGGCTTGGTTAAGTACGATGCCGAAACCGGCCGCGTGCTGGAGACGGCGGAGCTTGAACCAAACTCTTGCGATCCGCACGGGCTGGCAATGCACAATGGGGCGCTGATCAGTTGCGATGCCGGAATTCATCCCGGCTGGCCGGTGAAGGATAGCCCGACGGCAGGCTGGATTTTCCGGATCGATTTCGTCTGAGGCAGTGGGTTCGCGCCTACGAGGCGATCAAATCTTTGTTGATGGAGACTCCCAGGCCAGGACCCTGCGGCAAGTTCAGATAGCCTTCTTTGTCCACTAGCGGCGGGTTCTCCATGACCGCGAACCCGTTGGTATACGCGGCGATGGGCGGGTCATGCAGGATCTCGATCCAAGGCGCGTGCGGCCAGGAGGCGATGGCGTGGAGTTGGGCGATGGTGCCGAGATTGCCTCCGCCGTGATGCGGAATCACTCTTTTGTTGTGAGCTTTGGTCAAGGCCCCGATCTCGCGGAAACCCGTCACGCCGTCGGCTACCATAATGTCGGGCTGCAGGATGTCGAAAACATTCTGTTCCAGCATCCAGCGGTATTCATGCACGCCCCGGTTGTTTTCTCCCCCGGCAATCGGGATGCCCACCAGGCGGTTCAGCTCAGCCAACTCATCGAACGAGTAGCGCAGCCGCGGTTCCTCCAACCAGACGCAATTCAAACGCTCGAGCTCGCGGGCGGTATCAAGCGCGCGCCGGAAGTCCCACATTACGCCCGGCTGCCAGGTTCCGAAAGCTTGCGCCTGGTTGGCGTCGACCATAATGTCCATGTCGTTACCAATCGCCTTGCGCACGGCTTCCACCAGCCGCACGTCCTCCTTCAAGGTCTGGTAATGTGCGCGGAGCTTGATCGCTTTCCAGCCCTGGGATTTCAACTGAACGGCCATAGCTACCCTCTCTTCGGGGGTCGAAAGCTGGATCATGCTGGCATAGGCCGGCACACGGTCCTTGGCCGCGCCCCAGATTTTGTAGAGCGGTTGGCCGGCCGCTTTGCCAATGAGATCCCAAAGGGCAATTTCCAGACTTGAAACGGTACGCGGGCTTTGGCCGATGTAATAGCGCAACGGACCGGCCAGTTGTTCGATACCGAACGGATCCATGCCGACGAGCTGCGCTTTGGCCGATGGAAGCGCAGCGGCGTCAATGGCCGGCCCGATGCCCGAGAGTCCCTGATCGGTGTCAATCTCGATGACCGAGCCACTGCCGATGCGGTGTGTGGTTACAGTCCCGGGATTCCAGGCTGCTTCCATCTTCCCGGTTTCGCGAACGCTCTTCAGATTCACGATCCGAATGTCGGTGATTTTGAGACGGGGCGCAGATCTTAACTGCGGCACTAAAACAACTGGCGGTACAAACTTCAACAAATCTCGCCGTAACATGAGCAAACTCCTCCTGTGGCGTCCGAACGTCGACCTTCGGATGCCGTTACGCCATCCGAGCTAGCCAACGATTTTACTCTCAAGTTGAGATGGACACAAGGTTTGAGATGGCTGATCGGAACGATTCACGTGCCAGCTGGCCCTGGTACCAGTAGCGCTAAGATTCTTCAAATATTCGGAATTTCGTCGATTTCTATTGACTTGGCGCCATTTTTCTGGTAACAACCACTATACGCTTTTTTGCACGAGGTCGATTCCAAGTGAGGTGAATTGGACATGCGAACCAAGTCGTTTGTCGTAGCGCTTCTTCTTTGCGGGGTGTCACTGCTAGGCCAGACACTCGGGGAAATTTCAGGAACTGTTGTCGATCCGAGCGGCGCGGGGGTACCAAACTCTGCCGTCACTCTGACTAACACATCAACCAATGCCAGCCGCACCGAGCAGACTAATGAACAGGGGCTTTATACATTCCCGTCGGTGCCGCCCGGCATCTACACCGTAAAGGTGGAACATCCGGGCTTCAAGACGACGACCAGTAACGTCGAGGTTCAGGTGCAGCAATCGGTGCGCCTGGACCTGACAATGCAGGTCGGCCAGGTTTCGGAATCGGTCGAGGTTTCGGCCACCGCCGCTCTTTTGCAGGCTGAAAACGCCACGGTCGGTACCGTAGTCGAGACCAAGAGCATCGTTGAGCTGCCTCTCAACGGACGCGAATACCTGAATCTGGTGACGCTGTCTCCGAATGTCAGCAACCTTGCGCCGCCGTCGGGTCAGGCTCAGTCTCGCCAGGGCGCCGACCGTGCCAACCAGTCGATCTCCGCCGGAGGGAACCGCATCGTGTACGACTATTACACGCTCGATGGCGTAGTCAACACAGATCCCAATTTCAACACCTATATCGTCCTTCCCTCCATCGACGCCATACAGGAATTCAAAGTCCAGACCGGCGTATATCCGGCTGAATTCGGCCATGAAGCCACGCAGATTAACGTGCTCACAAAGTCCGGCGGCAACGCCTACCACGGTTCGCTCTTCGAGTTCGTCCGCAACAACGACTTCGATGCACTCCCGTTCCAATTCACCGCCACGAAGCCGGGCGTCTCACCCTTCAAGTGGAATGATTACGGCTTCGAGATCGACGGACCCATCGTCATCCCCAAACTCTTCAACGGCAGGAACAAATTATTCTTTATGGCCAATGACGAGTGGCTGGTGCAGCGGCAGACATCTCAAGTGGTCTATAACGTGCCAACTCCTCAGATGTTCCAAGGCAACTTCAGCCAACTGGGAAACATCATTTACGATCCAACCACGAAGCAGCCCTATCCCAACAACACCATTCCATCCAACCTCATCAGCCCGATCTCACAGACGCTTTTGAAGTACTACGATTCCTCGACGCTTCCAGGCTTGACCAACAACTACGTCCAGAACAATGGATCTCCGTTTAACCGTGACGGGTTCGTTCTGCGCATGGACTTTGTCGAATCCGCGAAATCGCAATGGACCGGCCGATATAGCTGGGGAACCGAAGTTCAATCCACGCAGACCATCAACGTCAGTGGCAGCAAGATCACCACCGGCTATGAGCAATACCTCGGTTCCAACACGCGCATTCTTTCCCCCAATATCGTCAACGAGGCGCGTTTCGGCTACTCAAGGTTCTTCAATGCCCTCACCGCTATCGGAGCGTTCCAGACCAACTACGTTTCTCAACTGAACCTTCCCAATCTGCCGGCTGGTCCGCCAGTCACCTGGGGCATTCCGAACGTCACTTTCAGTTCAGATGGCTTCAGCGGCTTCGGCGATAATTCCGATGGCCCTTACCAAAACAGCAACAACACCGCTCAGTTCATAGACAACCTCTCCTGGAATAAGGGCAAGCATAGCTTCAAATTCGGTTTCGAATACGATCGCCAGAATTTCAACCAGTTTGGAAACCAGTACACTCGCGGCCAATACCAATTCAACCCTAACGCGACGCAAAGCGCGACTCATGCCGGTGGCGACGCCTTCGCCGAATTCCTGCTGGGGGATGTTTACGAATCCACGGTAGCCGTATCCGCTGCCAATGTGCTATTCCACCGCAATATCGAAGCCGCCTTTGTCGACGATACGTGGAAGGTCACGCCCAAGCTGACGATCTCCCTAGGCTTGCGGTGGGAGTTGACGCCCCCCTTCACAGACGCGATCAACAACTTGTTTATTGTTTCCGTACCGAACAACGACTTTGCTCCTCAGCAGCCGCAATCCCGCTGGCCGTTCTTCGTGA
>DATHOT010000376.1:0-12106 GCA_035484655.1 Bryobacteraceae bacterium
CCGCCGATGGTGCCGCCCTCCTGACCGCGCTTCAGCGGATCGGCTACTTTCGCGAAATAATTTCGCGCGTTCAGATCGCCGTTGCGGATAAAGCCGAAAAAGTCTCCGTGAATGGCGTTAGTGCCGCTCTTGGTAATCACGTTGACCACGGCGCCCGCATTGCCGCCGTATTCGGAGCTGTAATTCGCAGTCTGCACGCTAAATTCCTGAAGCGCGTCGGGAAAAGGGAACGGGTTGTTCACGTTGGTGTAGCGATCCACGTTGTCGGCGCCGTCCAGATTGTAGGCAACCATGTTCTGTCGCGCTCCGTTGGTCGTAATTTCGACCGCGCCCGGAAATGTCTTGGTCTGGCCTTGATCGGCGCCGCCGTTGGGCGCAAGCACCGCGCCCGGCACGAGCGTCGTCAAGTTCGCGGCGTTGCGGCCGTTCAGAGGCAAGTCAACCATTCGCTGTGAATCCACCACCTCTTTAAGCGTCGAAGTATATGTATCGGCCTGTTGGGCGGTGGCTTCCACCGTTACCGTTTGGCTGGACTGTCCTACCGTGAGCGCGATGTTGACCGTCTCACTTTGATCGGCCGTCAGCGTAATACCCGACTGAGTATATTTGTTGAAGCCGCCCGCCTCGACTGTAAGCGTGTAGGTGGTCGGACGGAGTCCGGGCATGACAAATTGGCCGTCAGCGTTTGTTATGGCCTCGCGAGAAGCGCCGGTTGCTGATTCAACGGCGGTGACTTTTGCAGATGCTACCAGTGCACCGGACGGATCCGTAACGGTCCCGATGATAGTGCCGAACCCTTGAGAGAAGGCCAGGCTGCAAAGGCTGAGCAGAATTGCAGCGACGAAACAATGTCTCATTTAGCACCCCTTACGTTAGCGGTCAATGGGACGGTACAAAACGCGGTACTTTCTCCCACCGTTAGCGTTAACTTTTACTACAAATCAGCGGTCTAGTCAAGCCCCGAGCCGCAAATGCGCGGCGTGATGCTACCGGGCGGTCATCTGGCTCGCGCGGACTTCTCGATCTCGCGCAGCTGTCTTCGAACGATCTCCGCGTCTGGCGCATTAGGCAAAGCTTCCAGGTAAGCATTCAGCAAATCAGCCGCTCGCTTGTAGTCGTGCTTTTCAGCCAGGATTAGCCCTAGCACGTACTTTGTTCTCGGATTATGTCGTTCGCTGTCGAGCCGTATCGCTTCGCGGGCGCTCTTCTCCGCTTGATCGAGATTTCCGAGATGCAGATTCGCCATCGCATTCAGGTAGTACGCGGTAGGGTAATCTGTCGAGTTGAAGCGCAGGACGCGCTCGCTCAAGTCCGCCGCGCCTTGCCAGTTCTTGTCTTGCAACGACGTGATGGCGCTCGCCTGCACTGCCGCAATATTCGATTCATCGTTGTGGTGCTGATGCTGCAGGACATCAGACAACTGGCGATACATCTCAGGATTCAATGGATCCAGAGCGCGGGCCTTATTCACCGCTTCGTAAGCCTTGACTGCATCTCCTAATCGGAGATACGCGATGGAGAGCAAAAGATAGGCTTGGGGATCTCCTTCATGGTCGATCGAAATACACCTCAAAAGAGCTTGGAGCGCTCTTTGATCGCTGGCCGATGACTTTTGAACAACACCGTGTGCGCGCAATTGATCACTTTCGACGAGATAGTAAAAGCCGGCCTGGCGGTAGACATCCGGGGGCGTGAGCTGTACCGGCAGGGAGGCGACGAGCGCTACGCTTTTCTCCTGCTCGACGAGTACCTGCTCGATGTTGGAATGCACCGGATCGGATTCGAAAAGGGATGAAGCCAGCAGTCGATGAAGTTTGAAGCTGTTGGGGCTGACGCGGACATCCGCGGTCGCGATGGCCAGCTCGGTGTTCCAGTCCGGATTTCGGAGCCACGTCCGGACTGCGAATCCGGCGGTAATCAGACCCAACGCGACCGGCGCGGCGATCCTCATTTTGGGCGTTTGTGCGCAGGCATAGATTGCAAGCACTAGGCAGCCTAGCAATCCCAGAGACGGAAGGTAGAGCAGACGGTCAGCCATCATGGTGCCGATCGGGAAGAAGAGGTTGGAGGCGGGAACGAAGCTCAAAAACGAAAAGCACGCCAGGAAAAAACAGGTGCGATTCCAGCGGTACAGCAGCACAATAACAACTGCGACGGCCAGTACGATTGCGTACGCGAGCCAGTCTTCAGGGGCGCCCCGTGCGAGCGGAATCTGATTGTAGGAATAGTCGACGGAAAGCTTCAGCGGCCAGATTGTGAGCCACAAATAACGGGCTATTACTTTGATGGCGGTGAGCCGCCCCGTCCACCAATCGGCTCCCACGATCGGGTTATCGATAAACGGGAATTGGGCGGGCGGTGATACGGCCAACACGACGGACCGCTGATACAGCATGGCGGCGATCGGCAGCAGTGTCGCGATGCATCCGAGTACAAGGGCCTGATGCTTCGGGCGCTCCTTCCACCACGCCAGCTCGTAAAGCACGATGAGCGGAAGAATCGCGACGGCGCTCTCTTTCGAAAAGACACCGATGGTGGTTACGAATGCCAGACCCGCCAGCCAAACAACACGAGCTCTACCTGTCGCTTCCGCGCTCTTCAGGTAAATGAGGAAGCCGGAAAGCACGGCCATCGCAGCCAGAAGGTCGGCCCGGCCCACGATGTTGGTCACCGATTCCGTCAGGGCTGGATGAACGGCCCAGAGGGCGGCAATAAACGCAGTCGGCCAGAATTTCCGCACCAGGCGCAGTGCCACAGTGTAGGCCAGTAGGACATTGCCTAGGTGCAGGATGAGATTGATCGAATGATATCCGGAGGGCTGGTCGCCGTCCCCGCGAATTGCATAATTGAAAAGATACGAAAGCGTGGTAAAGGGACGATACAATCCGGCCTCGCCAGTAGGCCACCAGTAGGTGTGTGTAAAAATGAGCGCGATATTCTCGGGCGTGAATTCGTGAATGCGTGGATCGAGAAAGAGGCCTTTGTTGTCGAGGACAAATCCAGCTTGGAATGAATTCGAATAAGCCAGCAGGGTCAGCGCAGCAAGCGCGAAGATTACGAGCAGGTGCGGCTTAAAGCGTTGTAATGCGCCAGGAAGAGCTGGACCGGCTGGCGTCTCGGCCGCACGGCCCTTCGTCTTCCGCTTGCGGCCCGGCGAGGATGTAATGCGGGATCGCGCCGTAGAACTATTCTTTCGGCTTGACTGCTTCGAAGAGGGTTTCGGTCAGCAAGCTGGGATCTGCCGGGAGCTCCGCTTTTCCGGAAGGAAACCCATTGAACTTGAGCATGAACGCAAGAATATCGGCGTTTTGAGTCAGGCTGATCTTTCCGGGATCATCTCGGGGCATAGTCCTTTTCATCTTGTCGAACAAATCCGAGAGAGGCCGCCCGTTCCAATTTCCTTTAAACACGTCGCCGGAGAGCGGAGGAAGCATTCGCTCCAACTTTTGGGCGCGCTCGGTCTGCCCGTTGCCCTCCAACGCATCGCCATGACACGCCGCGCATTCCTTGCTATATAGCGCCTCGCCGCGTTTGGCTTGTTGCTCCGTGTATACGCCGGCCCACAACGACGCGGGCGCCTGTGCGTGAATTGCAGAATAGAAAGAGCCGCTGAGAACGAGCAACCCGCTTATCGCAGGGATCGTGATCTTCATCTTTGCGCCCACCCAATCAGGGATTGTATCGCTTTTGGCTGGAGTAACAAAGCCGCGTTCTTTAGCGGTTCGGATCGGGGGGACGCGGCGGATCGAGCGAGCCGATGCCATGCTCCAGCCATCGGGGATACCAGTGGAATACATTGCCGGTCAAGCTTCCGACGAAGAAATCGTTGTTCGGACCGGCCGCCAGCCAATGGCCCGGACTTTCCATCGCGCCCAGGATCTTTCCGGTCTGGATGTCGATATGCATGATTCGCCCCGCCAGCGTATCGTAAGTCAGATTTTCGATATTGTCCCGATGCGAGAGAATCCACAGGTCATCGCCGGGCTTCATGACCATTCCCTGGGTCGCGCCCAGATGTGTCCATTGGCGGATGAACTTACCGCTGCCATCGAAGATCTGGATTCGATTATTCTCACGGTCGCTCACATAAAGTTGGCCCTTGGAATCAACCACGATTGCGTGAGGAACCTGAAATTCGCCCGGTCCGCGCCCCGGCTTACCCCAGGTCATCAGATACTTGCCGCCCGCTGAAAACCTGACTACGCGCGAGTTGCCATAGCCGTCGGTCACATAAAAATCGCCGTTCGACGCGAAGCCAATATCAGTTGGCTTGTTAAAGGTTTTCTCGTCAGTGCCGGCAGCGCCCTTGGTTCCCAGCATGAGCAGCAGCTTGCCTTCCTTGGTGAATTTCATGACTTGGTGGCTGCCGATGTCGGTAACGAAGACGTTATCGTTCTTGTCGATGCGCAGTCCGTGGGGAGTGACGAAAATCTCTTTACCCCAGGAGCGAAGATACTTGCCCTTAGAATCGAATACCAGGAGGGGATCGGCGTGTTTGCCTCGCTGGACAACATAGACATTCCCGCTGGAATCGACGGCCGTCGCCGAGACTCGGCCAAATTTCCAGCCTGCGGGAAGTGTGTCTTCTGGCTCCTCGGTGAACTTAATATTTACGCTGTACTTAAGCAAACTGCCTTCATGCGGATACCAGCCTTGCTCGGTCGCGACCGCGGCCACGGCGCACAACATGAGCGCGGGTGTCTTGAGGTTCATGTGTTCGATTCTAACGCAGACTCATAATTCGTAGACACGCAGTGGAGTTAGCGCTCAAGGTCCTGTTTGCAAGCGACCTGGATTCTCTGTACCATGAGTAGATGGACCGTGGAGGATGGTGGCGTTTCATCGGTCGAGCGGCCTGTATTTTATGTCTACTGGCCCCGAGGATCACGCCCGCGTGGGGGCAAGATGCTTCGCCGGATCGGATCGTCGCCGAATGGATGGTCCGCATGGGTGGCAGCGTTGTTCTCGAAGGTCAGCACCGGCCCATCTCCGATCTGCCTGACCTTCCAACCTCTGATTTCTACATCCACACTCTCAATTTCACCGGTATCACGCAGTGGGCTTTCGCATTGGAAGATGAGCTGCGCCGGTTACCGCCCCTCAAACACGTCAAGGAAGTCTACATAAACGGGCGACTCTGGTATGACCAGCCGGTGTCACTGGTGGAAGCGACCATGGCGCTGTTCGCCGGCTCGCCGGAGCTTGAGACATTGGTGCTGAGCCGGCCGGTCCAGACCTACATTCCCTTCGACGACACGGTCATCAAGGCGCTCCAGCCGCTGCCGAAACTGCTAGAGTTGCGCCTCCGCCAGACGCGCGTGGCAGGGGCCGCCCTGGCTGCGTTCCCGCTCAAGAATCTCGATCTGAACTACGACCGAACCTTTAATGATGCCGGCATGGCCAGTCTCAAGGCGATGACCGGGCTTACGAGACTGTACCTGCGCGGGACGTCCGTAACCGATGCCGGGCTTAAGAATCTCGCGGACCTCACCAACCTCACGGAATTGGATCTCGCGGATATTGGGATTACCGACGGCGGGCTCTCGGCCCTGGCCGGATTGACGCATCTGCGGCAGCTCAATCTTCAAGCCTCCAACGTGACCGACGCTGGACTCGACGTCATCCGCGGGATGGCCGGGTTGGAAGAGCTGAGTCTGTATCGAACCAAGGTGACCAACGCAGGACTGGCGAAGCTCGCCAACCTGAAGCAACTTCGTGCGGTCGATCTGCGATATAGCCGCGCTACCGCCGCCGGGGTGCACGAACTGGTAGCCAGCTTGCCGAATTGCAATGTGAATTTCCAGGCTTCGTCCAACGGGGAAGTGAAGCGCGCGAAGAGTGCAGAATCGGTCGTCGGCAAAGGCGAGCCGGCCATCGCGGATTGGCTGCGCTCGGTTGGCGGAACAGTCCAGATGCGCGACGGCCATGTGTCTGGCGTTTCGCTCAAGTCGACTTCTATCACCGACCGCGAACTGGAAATTCTCACCAAACTTCCGCAACTCACGGAGCTGAATTTGCGGAATACCGAAATCAGCGAAGTGGGCGCCGCGCATCTCTCGTCGATTTCCTTGCTGCAGAAGCTTGATCTAAGCTATACGCTTCTTTCCGACTCCGCGCTCACCAAATTAACGCCATTGGTGAGCCTCCAGGCTCTCAACTTGGGCAGCACTCAGGTGGAAGGTCCCGGCCTGGGCGCGATCGAGGGCCTGACGAACTTGCGCGAGCTCAACCTCGACAACGCGCCTTTGAAAAATGATGCTCTCCAACACATCGGGAAGCTGACCGGGCTCGAAGCGCTGTCGATCCGATATACGGATGTCACCGATAAAGGCACGCCCGCACTGGCCGGTCTGAAGAACCTGAAGCGGCTTGATCTGGGGGGCGTCGATATTAGAGACGCCGGATTGAAGAATCTCTCGGGGTTGACACAATTAGAAGAGTTGGATCTCAGCTTCTGCCGTTTTACTGAGACGGGTCTGAAAGCTTTGAATGGGCTGACGAATCTGAAGAAGCTTGCCCTGAACCAAACCAGTACTACAGACGACGCCATGGAATGGGTTGGAAAGTTGTCCGGGCTGGAGTCGTTAAGTCTGGAATACACGGTGGTCGGTGACGCTGGCTTCGCGAAAGTAGCAGGCCTTACCGCACTCACTGACCTGCACCTGGATCATGTGAACATCACCGACGCTTCACTCAAAGTGCTGGCCGGCCTGGGCAAGCTGCGTTACCTCGACCTGTATCACACGTCGCTCTCCGAGCAGGGCTACGAGAGTTTGAAAAAGGCTCTACCGTCCTGCGACATTAATTGGAACAAGGATTCGACGAAGCGGGAGCGGAGAACTTGACGAGATGTCTTCTTGCGGCCACCGCGGTCGCGATGTTGTCGAGCGGCTGGGCCTCCCAAGCAGCCGAAGCGCCGCAAGCGGACATTGCGCGCTCGATTGAAGCCCTGGGCGGCCAAGTGGTTCGTGGTCCGGATGGCAATATCGTCGATGTATCGCTAGCGCGCACCTGGGCCTCCAACAACGATATCGAACGCGTCGTCGAGATCAAGGGCTTGAAGCGCCTGGATCTTTCCTTCACCTACGTTTCGGACGCCGGTATCGAACGGCTCCAACAGTTGACTCAGCTCGAGGAGCTGACGCTCGACGCTACCGAAGCCATCACGGATGCTGCGGCGTCGTACCTTCGAGCGAATAAACATTTGCGCAAACTGGTGCTGCGCGGAACCGATATCACCGACGTCGGCATGCCGTACCTTGCCGCGCTGACCGGTTTGAAATCGCTCGATCTCAGCCACACGATGGTCGGCGATGTGGGGCTCGAGAGCTTGCCCGCGCTCAGTGAGCTTGAGGAGCTGGACCTCGGTGGAACCCGGATCACTGGGATAAACCTCAACTTCCTCAAGCTGCTCGCCAAGCTCAAGAAGCTGAGCTTTAACGGAATCCAGCGGCGCAATGCCGGCGCGTGCTGGACACCTTTGATCACCGATCTCGATTTAGACACTATCTCGCTGCTGTCTGGCCTGGAAGATCTAAACCTGGGTGTCGGAGTGAGTCTCGGCGGCACCGGCAAGGCGGTCGGCGCGGGAAACTGCCACGTCACCGGCGGCATCCAGCTAACTGACCTGGGCGTCGCCAAACTGGCCAAGCTTACGAAATTGCGCCGGCTCGATATCAGCGGCGCGCGGATCACGCCCGTGGGACTGAACGTCCTGAAGAGCCTTCCACAGCTCGAGCGGTTGAGCTTGTGGAACTGCACGGCCTTGGATGATTCGGCGGCTCCGCAACTCGCGGCTGCTCCGAAGCTCACAATGCTCGACTTGTCGTACACGTCCGCTGGCGACGCGACGTTGAAGAGTCTGGCGACGCTCCCCAATCTGAAACTCCTGTACTTGACCGACACCAAAGTTACGCCCGCCGGCGTCGAGGCTTTCCGCAAACAGAAACCGGCCAGCTTCGTGTCTTGGGCCAAGCGTCCCGACCCGATACCGAGGCCCGCGAAAGCGCCAAAAGGGAAACCAAAGCCAACGGAACCAGAAGAAGGGAAGCAACCATGATCCGGTCTCTCTGGCGTGGACTTTCGTTCATCGGCTGGATATGGATTGCATCGGCAGTCTGGGCGCAGAGCCCGGTCATCGATCCCAGCTTTTTCGCAACCAAGCTTTATCCGGCCCTCGAAGCGGCTCACTGCCGGCTCTGTCACGCGACGGATGGCGTCGCCTCTGGCACGCGGCTACACTTTCCCGACAAGAAAGCGAGCCAGGATCAAATTCAGCTTTTCGGACTCTCTTTAGCGGCCGTTGTAAACCGCTCCAATCCGTCTGAATCGCTGCTATTCGTAAAGCCGACCAATCGCATCAAGCACACCGGCGGCGAGCGGATTAAGCCCGGCTCGGACGAAGAAAAAATCCTCAGTCAATGGATCCAGTACCTGGCATCGGCATCCGATGAATCGCTGGCGGGCGAGCGACGCCGGCTGGGTGAATCCGCTGGAACTGGTAAGCAGGAACATGCAGTGCGACGTCTCACTCATAGCCAGTATGACAACACGGTGCGGGACCTGTTGGGTGATTATAGCCGCCCGGCCGTGCACTTCCCTCCAGAGGATTACGTCGACGGGTTCAAAAATCAGGCCCAGTATCAGGGGATGACTCCGTTGCTGGTTGAGGCTTACAGCACCGCCGCGGAGAAGCTTGCGCTGAACGCTTTCCGCGCGGGCGACATAAACCATTTGATTCCGTGCAAGCCTGTTAGCGCCACGGATGTGAAATGCCGGGATCTTTTTGTGCGGTCGTTCGGGTTGCGTGCCTTCCGCCGGCCACTGCGAGAGGTGGAGTTTAAGCGTTACGCGGCCGCCTTCAGCGCTCAAGCTAGCCTAAGCGCTAAGTTCCTGGAGGGCGCCAGGACCGTTGTGGAGGCGATGCTGCAGTCGCCCAACTTCCTGTTCCACCTGGAAGCCGGGCCGGACGGACAATCGGTGGATTACGACATCGCCAGCCGTCTATCTTACTTGTTGCAGGATACGATGCCTGATAAGGTCCTGTTGGATGCTGCGGCGAAAGGCGAATTGCGCACAGCGGCGGGCCGTGATGCGGCGACGCGCCGTCTGCTCGACGATCCACGCGCGCACCAAGCCTTGGATGAATATTTCGATCAGTGGTTGCGATTCGACCGAGTGCTGAATTCCTCCAAGGAAGAGCGGCGTTTCCCGCAATTTTCTCTGGAGATGGCTGCATCCATGGTGGAAGAAACCCGACGCCTGCTGGATCACCTGGTCTGGGACGACCGCAATTTCATGGAGCTCTTGACGGCCGACTACGCGTACTTGTCCTCCGATTTAGCGACCCTCTACAAGCTGCCCGCCCCCGCCGGTCAGTTCGAGTTGGTGCATTTTCCCGCTGGCACGCCCCGCGCCGGGTTGTTAGGAGAAGCATCCTTCCTGGCGGCGAACTCGGGACCGACCGAGACATCGCCCACCGCTCGCGGCATCTTCATTCGAGAACAACTGCTCTGTCAGCACGTGCCGCCTCCGCCTCCGAACGTGGATACTAATCTTCCTGAAGCCACCGAGGACAAACCGCTCACGCGCCGGCAGCGCATGTCGGCGCACGTGGAGAATCCCCTATGCGCGTCGTGCCACCGGTTGATGGATCCGATCGGTTTCGGACTCGAAAGTTTTGACGCGATTGGCCGTTTCAGGGAACGCGAGACAATTCTCATCGAGAGCCCGACGGGCAACCGCAAGGACGAGAAGAAGATCAATCTGGACCTCGACACGCGGGGCGAAGTCGCCGGAATTCCGAACTCCGTCTTCTCCGATTCCAGCAAATTGGGAGCCATTCTCGCCCAAAGCGGCGTTTGCCAGGAGTGCATGGTGCGCCAGATCTTCCGGTATGCCTTCGGCCACTTAGAGACTGCCTCGGATGAAGAAACGATTCATCAGCTCTTCGCGACCTTCCGGGATTCCGGATTCCACTTCAAAGATCTGTTGATCGGGATGGTGCGCTCCCCGGAATTTTCGGCCGGATTGGAAGATAATCAAAAAGGGGTTACGCGGTCCCCTGGGCCTAGTGCCAGCCCGAAAACCACAAGTTCCAAACTGCGCTGAGGAGATAGGGATGCAACTTGATAGACGCAAGTTCTTAAGGGGAGTTAGCGTTACCGGGGCGCTGGTGCGCGTCGGACTCCCGCCACTCGCAGCGATGTTTAACTTCAATGGCACCGCTTACGCCGCTCCGAGCAAGGCCCGGGGCGGGGAACCAATCGAAACCAGGTTCCTCATCTGGTTCAACGGAAACGGCATCCCGGAACGCTACTGGATTCCCGAGACGACCGGCGCCGATTACGAATTGTCGCCATGCCTGGCTCCGCTTCTGCCCGTGCGCGACTATGTCCATGTCATTAGCGGGATCGACAACGTCGCCGCCCGGCTGAATGGACAGGGCAACGGCCATTTCACGGCCTTGTGCGGCCTGATGACCGGCACAGCCTATACCGGGCGTGGCGCAAGCGGCCCTTCGATCGACCAGATCCTGGCCGCCAAGATGGGGGCCAAGTCGCGTTTCCATTCACTCCAGATCGGCGTGGCGCAGGAATCGCACGGTGAAAACGTGCATCGCAACATGAGCTGGGCCGGTTACGATCGCGCTCTGCCTCCCGAAATGATCCCGCAAAATCTGTTCGACCGGCTGTTCGGAGTCAAGGATCAAAGCTGGGTCGGCCGCAAGAAGAGCGTCCTCGACCTGGTTCAGGCAGATGTCGCCGAACTCAAACCCGTTCTGGGCCAAGAAGACAAGCAGCGTCTGGACGAACATCTGACGTCAGTCAGAGATCTGGAGCGGGCCATCGCGAGTCTGCCGCCTGACTACGGAAAGAACATCAAGGAGCCAGAGGACATCACCGATCTGACGGATTATCCTCGTATCGCGAAAATCCAGTCTGAATTGTTGGTTCAGGCGTTCGCGACCCGGCAGACCCGCGTGGCTTCCTACATGTTGACCAAGTGCCAGAGCCTCACCCGCTTTCCCTGGCTGGGATTATCTGGCAACCGCCATCACGATTACACGCATAACAATGCCGGCTCGCCCGAGCAGCAACGGATTCTGCGCGACATCACCCGTTGGCACGTTGAGGAATTCTCGTACTTCCTGCAGCGGATGAAAGCTACACCTGAGGGCGATGGCAACCTGCTTGACCACACCAGTTGCGTGTATGTCCACGAGCACGCCGAAGCCAATCCTCACAAGTGCAACGGCTTGGCCATGCTGGTCGCCGGCGGCGGGATAAAAGGCGGTACGCACACCAAATCGCACAACTCCATCGGCGACGTCTACCTTACGCTTGCCGACGAGGTTATCAAAGCACCCATCGGGAAGGAGTTCCCGACCGCGGAAGAGAAGATGAGCGAGATCATCTAAGTTCGGCCATGCGAACCTGGCTCTGTGTCATTGGTACCAGCGCGCTACTGACCGCGCAAGTACAACAACCCTCGCCCCGCTACTATCCGACCGATCAGGAGAAACACGAGATCTACGCCAGGCTGGCGGAACTGACCGCGGCGACCTCGAAGCTGCAGAATAATCCCCTTTATCCCGACGTGGCGATCTATCAGAAGGCGGGCGACTTTATCCTTGCACATCCCGAGGAATTTGTGAAAGCGTCGTTCGTCAAGGACACGCTGGACGTGCTCGATAAAGGCATCGCTCGCGCCAGGGAGCTCGCCGCCGGGTCGCCTTCCTGGACAAAGAGCAAGGGACGTTTGGTTCGCGCCTATCGTTCAACGATCGATGGCAGCTTGCAGCCCTATGGCTTGATCATTCCGGCATCGTATTCCGGCCAGCCCATTCGTCTGGATATCTGGATGCACGGGACCAATCGTGTATTGAACGAAGTCGCTTTTATTTCTCAACACGAGACGGCCGAACCGGTGCCGGCGGACCAAGCTTACATCCAGATCGACGTCTATGGCCGCAGCAATGTTTCCTACCGTTGGGCTGGCGAGACCGACGTTTTCGAAGCGATAAAGTCGGTTGAGGAGCGCTACAACATCGATCCTAAACGCATCGCCCTGCGTGGTTTCTCCATGGGCGGCGCGGGTGCCTGGC
>DATHOT010000377.1:0-8271 GCA_035484655.1 Bryobacteraceae bacterium
GAGTCCGGGAACCAGCTCCTTGATCCAGTGATAGGAAAATTTCATCTGCGTTTAACGCGCCCGTTAGAACTGGCGCAAGAACCTCAGATCGCCGCTTTCAAACAGCCGTATGTCGTCGATCGCGAAACGCATCATGGCCAGCCGCGTAAGGCCGAGCCCAAATGCGAAGCCGCCCCACTCATCCGGATCGATCCCGCTCATGCGCAAGACATTGGGATGCACCAGGCCACATGGCATCAGTTCCACCCAGCCGCTCTGTTTACAGACCGCGCAACCGGTTCCACCGCAGATCAGACACTGTATATCCAGTTCAAAACCAGGTTCGACGAACGGAAAATAGCCGGGGCGTAAGCGGATGGTTACTTCGCGCCGGAAGACCGCGCTCAGCAGCGTTTTCATGAAATAGAGCATGTGGGCGACCGATACGCCGCGGTCTACCATCATGCCTTCCACCTGATAAAACGTGTGCTCGTGCGATGCGTCCACCTCTTCGTTGCGGAAAACGCGGCCGGGCGCGATCATGCGCAAGGGCGGACCCAGCCGTTCCATGCCACGCACCTGCACGGGCGAAGTATGTGTGCGGAGCAGATTGCCGCCGGTTAGCCAGAACGTGTCCTGCATGTCGCGCGCCGGGTGTGTCGCGGGGATGTTGAGCGCATCGAAGTTGTGATACTCGGTCTCAACTTCGGGACCATCCAGCACCGCGAAACCGAGCGATGTAAAGAGATCTTCGAGTTCCATCTGGACCTGGGTTACCGGATGCAGGCTGCCGGGGCGCGGACCCGGGGCGGGCAATGTAAGATCGATCCATTCAGACTCCAGCCGGGCATTCAGAGCCTCAGTATCGAAAGCCTGCTTTCGCGCTTCAAATGCTCTTTCGAGGGACTCTTTCGCTGCGTTCAGGGCCTTCCCGGCCGTTGCCCGCTCCTCAGGCGTCAGTTTGCCGAACTCCTTGCTGAATTGGCCGAGCGATCCCTTACGGCCGAGCACATCCACGCGCACCGTTTCGAGCGCGTCCAGCCTTGGAGCCTTTTCGATCCGCTCCAGCGCCTCAGCCTGTAATTGTTGGATTTGATCTTCGAGCACTACTCAGGACGCTCCACCTTCGCTGGCTGCGTAAACATCCAGTATGTCGACGACCGCTTGATGCCCTTTGGTCATGGCCAGATCCAGCGCGTTCTGGTTGTTCTCGGCACGTGCATGGACGTGCGCTCCGCCGGCGATCAACAGCCGCACCATCTCGATGTCGCCATTTTGGGAAGCCGCGTGCAGCGCGGTCCAACCGGCTTCTTGCTTCGCATTCACGTCGGCGCCGTGCTCGATCAGAATTCGAACCGATTCCCGGCTCCGACCGGCCGCGGCGGCGTGCAGAGGCGCATTCTTCATGGCGTTTCGGGAACGCGCCTGAACATCCGCGCCCTCTAAGATCAGCGCCTCGGCAATCGCCGGTTGATTGAAAAAGCAGGCCAGGTGCAGCGGCGTCCAGCCGTCCTGGCTGTAGGACTTGATCAGGGCCGGCTCCTCTCGCGCGAGCTCCGCTACTCGCTGCAACGCACCCGCCATACACGCCGCGAAAATATCCAGTTCAACTCCTTTTTGAAGCAACAACTCCGCGATGTCGTTGCGGCCGGAATATTTCGCCGCGATAAATGGCCCGATACCATTTTCGTCCTTGGCTCTTAGGAGCGCTTCGTCGGCGGCGATCATCTCAGTCAGGCGCTCGCGGTCTCCCGCACGGATCGCGTCGAAAAAATCTTTACTCATTTACAGGCCTCGGTATTCATAATCAAGCCTGGGTTTGGAACACTTTCTCAGCTTTGGCTACTTCCCAATCCAAATGGTTGATGTAGAACAGCAGCACCGGCTTGGGATACCTATCTTTGAATTGATCGTAGGCCTTCTGCTGCCAGCCTTCGGTCAAATATTTCGACGCGTCGATGTCCTTGGCGAAGAAGCCGTCCTCGTTGGGAATGGTGAGGTGGTCCAGCACGGCCTTGATCATGTCGAGATGAGAAATCAAAATGGCCTGCGAAAGATCGGTCGCGAAATCTTCATCGCGTTCGCCGATACGCGTCCAGAAGCGCGGCGCCGCCTTACGCAGGCTCTCGGAGTTCATCTTGGCCAGGTGCATGCGGGTCTTCAGCCGATCGAAAAGTTGGTAGGTTTTGAGCTTGCCAATCGAAATCGCGCGCAGCAATTGAGCGAACGTCTCTTCGCCCAAGCCCTGGAAGATTTCGGAAAGCTGCATAAGAAGCCAGCGTAACATTTGCGGGGAGGCGGATGGCGAAATCGCCGGGCATCTCGCGCAAGGTACAATGAGACGTTTTGGGTCTACATGGGAAATCTCATAGTTCTGGGCGCTCAATGGGGTGATGAAGGCAAGGGAAAGGTCGTTGACCTTTTCTCCGAGAAGTTTTCTGTTGTGGTGCGCTATCAGGGCGGCCACAATGCCGGCCACACCGTATTTATTGGCGATAAGAAGTTTGTTTTGAAGCTGATTCCGAGCGGCATCCTGCGTCCGGGGATTCAGGCCGTGATCGGAAACGGAGTGGTGGTGGATCCCAAAGCTCTACTCGAAGAAGTGGAGACGTTGGAGCGCGCCGGCATCGACGTCAAAAGCCGCTTGGCCATCAGCAACCGGGCTCACGTGATTTTCCCGTTCCATCGCATTGTAGAGAAAATGTCGGAGGGCCGTCAGGATCGGGTTCCGATCGGGACCACTTCCCGCGGCATCGGCCCTTGTTATGAAGACAAGACCGGGCGCCGTGGAGTGCGCATCGCCGATCTTTACGAGCGCGAGAGTTTCTGCGCCATGTACGCCTCGCTCGCCGAGGACAAGCAACTGCTGGCGCAGACGTTCAACATTCAGGAGACGATCGATTACGAAAAGATTCGCGATCAGTATCTTCAGTTCGCCGATCGTCTTCGTCCCATGGTCTGCGACACGGCCCAATTGATCCACGACGCCATGGAGGCCGGCCGGCGCGTGCTATTCGAGGGAGCGCAAGGCTCGATGCTGGACGTCGATCACGGCACCTACCCGTTTGTCACATCCTCCAGCGCTACCGCGGGCGGCGCTTGCACTGGCGCCGGCGTGCCGCCGACCAGGATCACCGGCGTGATCGGCGTTTCGAAGGCGTACGCCACGCGGGTTGGCAGCGGTCCGTTTCCCACCGAGCTCACGGGCGAAGACGGCGAAAGAATCCGGAAAGCTGGCAACGAGTATGGCGCGGTCACCGGACGCCCTCGCCGCTGCGGTTGGTTCGACGTTCCGCTACTGCGCTACACGTCGATGATCAACGGTTTCAGCAGCCTGGTAATCACCAAATTGGACGTGCTGGACCAATTTGACGAAATTCCGGTTTGCATCGAATACCGCGGTATGAAGACCATGCCCGCCACGTTTCGTGGTCTCGAAGCGGTCGAGCCGGTCTACCAGACCTTGCCCGGTTGGAAGTCCGAGACGCGTGGCCTTTCCCGTTATGACGACCTGCCGGTCCGCGCGCGCGATTACCTTCGTTTCTTGAGCGAACGGACGGGCGTGGAGGTCGGTTGCATTTCCACCGGCCCCGAGCGCGACGAAACCATCCTGATCGCGGGCTCGCGCCTGGCCGGCTTGCTGTAACCTTTTCGGGAACCGCCGGTACTTGTATTGCGTAATGCTGTCCAAGCGTTAATACAATGAGTGTCCATGGAATCGTTTCTGCAAGATTGCCGCTATGCTCTCCGGATGCTCGTACGCAACCCGGGATTCACCTTGATCGCGGTGCTGGCGCTGGCGCTCGGCATCGGCGCCAATTCAGCCATCTTCAGCATCGTGAACGCGGTGATTCTCAAGCCATTGCCGTACGACAAACCCGAGCAACTGGTGCAGCTCTGGATGCGATTCACCAACATCGGCATCCCCAACGACCAGAATTGGGTTTCGGCGCCGGAATTCGTCGATCTCCAGCAGAACCAGAGCCTCTCCCATCTGGCCGCCATATCGAGCGAGAGCTTTAACATCAACATCAGCGGCGTGCCGGAACGGATCGATTCCGCCGTCGTCTCGACCGGCTTTTTCCCGCTGCTCGGCGTCCAGGCCCAATTGGGACGCGTGTTTCTTCCCGAAGAAGGACAGCCGGGCCGGGAGCATGTTGTGCTACTCAGCGATGGATTGTGGAGACGGAGATTCGGCGCCGACCCCGCGATTCCGGGCCGCAAACTCGTGATGAACGGCCAGAGTTATCTTATTGTGGGCGTGCTGCCGCGCGACTTCCATCTTCCACTTGAATCCGAGGTCTGGACTCCGCTGGTCTTTTCGAGCGACGACCTGAGTCCGAATAATCGCGGCAGCCATCAATACGAGGTCATCGCGCGCATCAAGCCGGGCTTGGGTCTCGATCAGACGCGCGCGGACATGGATGTGGTGTCCCAACGAATCATCGAGCAGCATCCCGAGTATCCATATCGGCAATTCAACTTCCGCGTTCTCACGATTCCGCTGCTCGAGCAGCAGATCGGCGATATCAAGACCGCGTTGTGGGTGCTGATGTCCGCGGTGGGCCTGGTGCTGCTGATCGCGTGCGCTAACGTGGCCAATCTCCTATTAGTGCGTGCTTCTTCGCGCGAGCGCGAAATCGCGGTCCGGCAGGCGCTGGGTGTCAGCCGCTGGCGCTTGATCCGGCAATTGCTGACCGAGAGCGCGATTCTCGGCCTGATGGCCGGAATGATTGGTCTGTTTCTGGGCTATTGGGCGCTGCGTCTTTTGACTACGCTCGCCGCCACCAGCTTTCCACGCGTGGTGGAAGCGCACATGGATCTTCGCGTGCTCGCGTTCACCCTGCTGGTTTCACTGGCTACCGGCATCCTTTTCGGGCTGGCGCCCGCATTTTCCTCGCGGCACGTCACGCACGACGCTTTGAAGGAAGGCGGCCGCGGCGGCACGGCTGGATCCGGTTCCCAACGGCTTCGCGGCGCGCTGGTTGTTGCGGAAGTGGCGCTTTCTCTTACACTTCTGGTCGGAGCCGGGCTGCTAATCCGTAGCTTTCTCCGATTACAGGACGTCGATACAGGGTTCCGTCCAGAGGGCGTTCTCACCATGCGGGTCTCGCTACCCAGCGAAAAGTATGCCAAAATCGAGCAAAATCGCACGTTTTTTCGCGAACTTATGGCCCAAATTCGACAACTTCCGGGGGTAGACGCCGCCGGTGGAGTGACTGGCCTTCCTCTGAGCGGCACCGGCGGGTCCGGGACCACGACGGTCGACAGCCAGGCCGTTCAACCTCAGGACGCTTCACCTGAAGCCGATCAGCGCCCCGTGTTTCCGGGCTACTTCGAAGCCCTGGGTATTCCGCTGATGCGCGGCCGGTATTTTGACCAGCGCGACAACGAAAAAGGCGCGCCAGTCGCCATCATCGACGAAACCATGGCCAAGACATACTGGCCCAAGGAAGACGCGATCGGTAAACGCATAAAGCAAGGTGGACGCCAGTCGACCCAGCCTTGGCGAACCATCGTTGGAGTGGTGCGGCACGTTCGTTACCGGACGCTCGAATCGCCGTCGCGCGTCGAATTCTACTGGCCTTACGACCAAACACCATTCGCGCTGAGCTCGATGAGCCTGGCTATTCACACCTCATCCGACCCGCGCTCACTCGCCGGCGTCGTGCAAAGGCAAGTTCAGGCGCTCGATCCAGATCAGCCGGTGTACCGCATCCGCACCATGGGTGAACTGATGTCGGAATCGATGGCGCGTCGCCGGCTCTCGATGTTCCTGCTGGCGATCTTCGCCGGCGTGGCGCTGGCGCTGGCGGCCGTCGGCATTTACGGCATCATGTCCTATTCAGTCGCCCAGCGCGCTCACGAAGTCGGGATCCGTATGGCCCTCGGCGCGCGAAGCTCCGACGTCGTGCGCATGGTGCTCGGCCAGAGCCTGGGCATGACAGTCGCAGGGATATTCGTCGGGCTGCTTGGATCGCTGGCGTTGACCAATTTCCTATCGAGCCTGTTGTTCAACGTAAAGGCCACCGATGCGATGACATTCTTGATAGTCGCGGTGATCCTCGCGGTTGTTGCCCTGGTGGCGAGCTTCGTGCCTGCCTATCGCGCAACTACTGTTGACCCAGTGAACGCCCTGCGTCAGGAATAGACGGGCCTAGTTCCGCGTTACCGATATCGACCGCCAGCTCGTGTTACCGGCAGCATCGCTGGCACGAATGGTGATGGTAGTTGCTCCCACGTAGAGCGGGATGGCCGGCGTGATCCAGTTGTTCGTACCACTGGCGGTTCCGGATACTCCGTTGGAACTCGACCATGTCACTAAAGCCACCCCAACGTTGTCCTGCGCCGTGCCTTGGACAACCATTGAGCTATCGGAAGTGGAGACATTAGTGTTTGCCGGGGACAAAATTGTCATCGACGGCGGAGTTGTGTCCGGGCCGGGCGTAGGGGGGGCGGGCGTCGGAGTTGGTATCGGAGCGGGCAGCTGATTGCGAGTTATGGCGAGGCTGCGCGTCACAAGACTCTGCCCGGAATCACGAGCCGTATTTGTCACGACGGTGTCGCCGATGTTCAACGGCACGGCCGAGACCGTCCAAGCAGCCGACCCTTGTGCTGTTCCGGAAAATCCGTTGTTCGCCGTCCAGCCCACCTGCACAGTTCCACTACCGCCCGACGTGCTCCCGCTGATGGCCACCGAAGACGCGGTAGTCGGGCTGGCCGGAGGCTGAACGGTGAGCGTCAGCGGACTAGCAGGAGGGGTGGCCGGTGCCGGAGTGCTCGGATCCGGCTGGGTATCTTGTCGGGCGTACAACTGCAAGATCGCATTAATGTCATCCTGAGCCAGCCCGGTGGCTTGATGATAGTAGGGATACATCACCGCGCCGGGCTGGTCGGAATGTCCGAGACCCAGCGCGTGTCCCGCCTCATGCAGCGCAATGCTGAACAAGTCCAAATTGGCGCCGATTTTCCAGCTCTCATCGGTGTTGAAGTGCATGTTGCCGGCGATCGGCTCCGGGTTGATCGGAAACGGGTAGAACGTGTGTGCCAAGATGCCGCCCTGCGGGACAAACGGGTATCCATCGCCGTGATCTCCGCTCGCAAAAAGAACCGCGATAGTCTGATTTCCGTTCGCGTCGCTAGTGGGCGTGAACGTGAGCTTCGCGTACTTGGCCCATTCGGAAAACGCCCGCACGATTTCTGAGTGGACCGAATCGGCCGGCAACTTGTCGGTCAACTGAACCCAGGTGTACTTCAGATCCGCCCCGCCGCGGACGGCTCCATCCCAGCCACCCACCAAAGCCACCGATTGGGCGACCGCTCCCCGTTTCGTCAACGCCGCCGCGCTAGCGTGCATCGGCGTGCCGGCGATCAACTCCTTAGCGGCCGGAAAGATATAGGCCACGTCATCCCATCCGGCCAGCGCCTGTACTTCCTTGGCCGTGCCCGATACCAATAAATGATTCGAAAGCAAGTCGGGATTTTCTTGGATCAGCAGACCCGCATCCTTCGCGACGGCGCGCGCGTCATTCGGATCTACATCCTGATAAAACTCCGCCAGCACGGTGACCGTCGCACCGGCCACCAGGGTTCCAGCGAGATCAGGACTGATCTTCTCCACAGGCAGCAATCTGCCGACCGCTAATGCGCCGATGCCATCGAATGAGGTGCCATCCTTCACTGAAATTGATAAGGCGAAGTCGGGAACGTACGACAGCACCGTCGCACCGAGATTCTGGAGGTCATTCACCTGGCCGTCCGTCGGATTGGCGTCGAATTGCACCAGTACATGCGACCGGCCGAGCATCCGCCTTCTCAGCGGTGCTTCGGGCGCCACCGGCGTTCCGCCCAAACCCCGGTTTAGGCCTTTCAGGTGTACTGTCGGCTGCGCGACAGCTAACCCGGTCAACATCAACCACCCTGCGAAGAGGTACGTCAATTTCCTCATACTCCTCGCATCGGACCGGGGCTTAGAACTTTGAGAATTTTCCATTGCACAGGCGCACTATTCCTCTAAGGAATATCTGTGCTCATCAGTATTCGACTCTTCATGTGTTGTTTCTTGGGCTTTGCATCTTTTCTGGCGGCCGCCAACTCGCCGGTAACTTCGTTCATCATCCAGACCGTCGCGGGCAGCGACTTTGCTGTGGACCGTCCGTCGGCTCTGGCAGCCATTTTCAGCCAGACCGAAGGAATCGCCATCGACGGCAGCGGTACGATTTACGTCGCCGATGCCGATGACAACCGAGTTCGAAAAATAAACCCAGACGGCAGCATTCAGACCGTTGCCGG
>DATHOT010000378.1:0-33875 GCA_035484655.1 Bryobacteraceae bacterium
GAAGTGTGGCGACAGCAGAATGTGCGCGAGATCGCCTGCATGCGCCGCCGGCCGGATCGTCACCCCGAAACTGTTGTCGTTGAGGATCAGCGCGCTCACCGGCGCGCCGTATTCCCACAGCGCATCCCCCGTTGACCAACCTTCGCCATGTGGTTCCCACTCATACCGCCGGTCGTCGCCCACGATGTCGCCGCCGATTCGTTTCAATCCTCGCGCCGCAAGCTGGTCGGCCAGTTCCTCCACTGCCCGGAAGGAGTAATTCGCGCCGGCCTGCGAGCCGGGATGGTATTGATACGGATACTCGCGGCCCGAAAGAGTCGGGTCGCCGCCACCCAGGAAAACCAAATCGCCTGCCAGCGTGCCGTCGGCGTCAATCGGCGTGTCGCTTCCAATCTGAGTTTTGAACCGGTATTGTGGACCCAGCCTGACCAGCGCCAGCGCCGTCGTGAACAGCTTCATGTTCGACGCCGGGGTGAACAACCGATCCTGATTGCGCTCGTAAAGCACCCGGCCGCTCGGGAGGCTCAACACCTGGAGTCCGACGAATGCATTCGTCACCGCCGATGATCTCATCACCAGCGCGTCAATCTTAGATTTTAGATCGGCGCTCCAGGCGATCGACACTAATAGCGCCACGAAGAGAAAGCGACTCATGACCACTGCCATTGTATGGCAACGCGGATATACTCAAGGAGTGAAGTCTCGACGCGCCATCCTTTCAGCGGCGTTTCTTCTGGGTCTCAACGCGCAAGATGGGCCCCGCTCGAAGGCATCCGATTATCCGGCGCATATCGCCCTGCCGCGTATGGAAATTGGCGCCGAGTACCTGGTGCACAGCATTCCCGCTGAGAAGGGCGACTATTTCGCCAAAGAGTACCTGGTGGTGGAAGTCGCCATTTTTCCGGCTACCAAAATCGACGGCTTGAAAATCTCGAGCGGTCAGTTTACGCTGCGGGTCAACAAGAAGTCCACTCTCAGCGCGCAATCTGCGGGCACCGTGGCCGCCGCGCTCAAGTATCCGGATTGGGAGCAGCGGCCCCAAATGACTGCCCAGGCCGGCCCGGTGATCTATGGCGCTCCGCCGGTCGGAAGATTTCCCGGCGATCCAAATGCGCCGCGCCCGCTTCCGAGTCCGGTGCCCGATCAGACCGACTCCGCGAACGTCGAACAGCAATCCAATCTGCCGATCGAAGAGGTTATCTCGCGCGCCGCGCTTCAGGATGGGATTATCAGGGAGCCCGCCAAAGGCTGCCTGTTCTTCCGGTTTGAAGGAAAGCTCAAATCCATCAAGTCACTGGATTTGATTTATGACCCTGGCCCGGACTCGACTAAAACTACGATCCCGCTTCTTTGATCTCCGCCAGGCCGCTCAACTTGGCTTCCAACATGATGAGCAGCACCAGCAAGAACACCATGCAGGTTCCAAATAGCGGAATGATCATTACGGCCTGAATGCCCCACGCAGCGGTGAAATAGCCCAGCGTCCAGGGCGCCAGTAAACCGCCCGTGATGGCAAACGAGAAGATGCCGTTGTAAAAGCCGGGATGATAGTACGGAAACCGGTGTCCGATCTTCTCCACCACCAGCGGATAGATCGAAGCATAACCTGCGCCTACGAACAAAATGCCCATCACGGCCCCGAAGCGGTTGTTCGTTGAAGCCAGCACCAGGTTGCCCAGCAACGCCGAAACAATCGAGCCGATCAGCAGCATACCATGGCTCATGCGTTTCAAGACCACTTGCGAGGCAATGCGTCCCACTAGCAACGCCAGCCAGAAGACGGCCAGCATCAGCAGCGAATCCTCCGGGCTGATTCCCAGCCGCCGGGTCAGAAAGAGGGGCAGCCAGCCGGCGATCGACCACTCGTTTCCAAACTGAAAGAACAACACCAGGCTGAACAGCACCGCGCCAGGATTCCGGAAGTCGCGCAACACCTGCGCCAGCGGCATCTGATGCACCACCACCAGCCCGGCATGCAGCTTGGCCTTCGCGTAAATCCCGGCGTAGAAACCCGGGAGAACGGCGAATAGCACCAGAATGCTCGGGACTGTGTAGACGTAATAGGTGCCCGCCATCAACACCGCCGTGAGCACGCACCCCAGGCCGAACATCACTCCGGCCAAATTCATGGTGGCGGCGCGATCATGTTGATAAAGCGGTGAGATCGCGTGGAAGATTCCCCCATTGAGCAGCCCTGCGCTGACGCCGATCCACAGCAGGCCGAAGAATCGCCAGACCGCCGGAGTCTGCGCCGTCCCCGCCGCCAGGTAGAGGAAGGCGCCGCAAGCTAAGGCGTTTGCCAGTACTAACGTGAACTTCACGCCTTTGCGCGGCAGCAACAGGTGCGCAAATCCTACCGACAACAGGAAGCCAAGATTCAAACAGAGGAAGTAGTCGCCAACTTCCTTGAAATCAGCCTTGAGATGGTAGCCCCAGGCCGGCAGGATCGCGCCCAGGAATGACATGAGGATCCCCGAGATCAGGAATCCGGAAAGGGATCGGCGGCCTTCGGAAGCGTCTAACGTTTGGCTGTCGGCGCGCACTTCGAGTTGCCAGGGAGCCGGGCTGGCCATCAGTCGATATTGTACTCCGTTCCACCCTGAGGAGTACTGGATTTCCGATTCTCGTAGGCTTCTTCGGGATATATCTTCTAGAAACAGAATCGTCCCTAAGTGTGCGGCCTTACTTTGCAGTTTGTTACGAACTGGCGTACAGATTGCTCTTTGTCAGGTAGGTCAAGGGTTGATCTCGAGGTTTGGGGAGTTGCCTCCCTGGTTGGTTTTCGTCAGAAGCCCCGCTTAATCGCGGGGCTTTTTTTCCACCAGAATCGTACTAATAGCTGTACTACTGCCCAGCGCTACGACATGTAGTATTTCGATAGAAACAATTTGACAGATTTCAGTCTCAGTTTTATGATGGTTTCATCACTGAGAAAGGAGGTGGTCCAGTCTAACATGGGTAAATGTAGTGACTGTAGCTTTAATCACACGCGCGAGGTGGCCGACTGTTAAAGTCGACCTTCTAAACGTTCAGGTTTCGTCCAGTGACGAAGCCGCTGTTCCTGTGGACCGGCCGCTTCCCTGCGCGAAATAATCTAGCTACTTAAGCCCCCGCACCACCATCAGTTCAGGTGATGCGGGGGTTCACATTTCTGAGAGGCGCGCGGGTAGCAGGTTCTCCGACCGTTGCGCTACACTGGAAAAGCATTAGAAAGGATTCTGCCGTAATGAAAGCCGGGATTCATCCTGCCTACGAGGAAATAAACGTCATCTGCGCCTGCGGAAACACGTTCCGCACGCGATCCACGAATAAGGGCGACATCCGCGTGGAAATCTGCTCCAACTGCCACCCCTTCTTCACCGGCCGCCAGAAGCTGGTCGACACCGAAGGACGAGTGGACCGTTTCCAGAAGAAAATTCAGAAATCGAAGGATTTGAAAGAGACTCGCAGCAAGAAGCAGCCGGTGGCCGTCAAATAATCAGCGCTTGTTCTGTTTTTGGCGCTGATCGCGGTCCTGCCAAAACTGCTCGGCTTTAGGGATCTGATCGGGAGATAGGATGGCCTTCATCTTGGCCCGCTGCTCTTCCCCGATCTGCTTGACGATGTCGTTGTGCTTATCGCGGGCGTCATGAAACCGGGTCCGGGTCTCATCGAGAATGGTATTCACCTTTTCCAGCTGATCATCGCTGAGATTTACGCGGGTTTTGATTTCTTGAAGATACTGGCGGCGGAACTCCTCCGGACTGACGCGAGCGTTACTGCTGGCTGACGGAGGCTTGTAAGTCCGATAGCCGAGCGCCCCCACCACCGCTCCGCTGATGAAAACCAGCAACAAATAGAGCGCGATGGGAGGGTTCCAGCGTTTCATTTCGCTTTAGCCTCAGCGGCTTCGCGAGGGAGGATTCCATGCGAGGCCAAGGTCTCGGTTGGATAAGCATCGGCCAGAACCTCGATATAGCTTCCGCTGGGGTCGGAGCGGCTAAAAGCCGGCACCGACAGAATGGTGACAAAGACAATACTGATCGCAGCGGCAGCCGCCAGAAACACCTGGGTGAGTTTCTTGATACGCAGCAGGATGCTTTGCCGTCCCTCGATCCTCCGCCACAACTCCGGCATGAAGTTGGCGCTCGCTTCCGGATCGGGTACAGCGGCCTTGTAACTTGCGAACAAACCGTTCAGCTCGTCATTCCACTGATCCATATGTCGGTCCTTATCTCAGTCCTTCCGGCCAGGCGGCTTATTGGTGCTCGCCCTGGTTGCCTCAAACGCATTCAGCACCCTTTGCCGGGCACGAAACAATCTCACCTTAAGAGCATTTTCATTCACAGAATAAATCTTTTCAAGCTCTTTTAGCGAGAGCCCCTCCACTTCCTTCAACGTCAGCAGAATCCGGTCCTGCTCGGAGACCGCTCCCAGCAGCGAGTCCACCAATTCCTTCACCTGCTTTCGACGCCGGTCCTCACTCGAAACCTTGCCACCCGCGGCTGCGTCGGCCATCATCACCTGCTGCTCGCTCAGGTCCGACATCCGCGCTTCATTCCGGCGTCGCTGCTTCCTCAAATAATCATAGGAAGCGTTCACCGTCAGCCGGTACAACCACGGCTCGAATACCTCGGGAGTCCGCAGTTGATCGAGCGAGTAATACAGCCGCAGAAATACTTCCTGCGCCACATCTTCTACATCCTCGGGACGCCCGATCAAACGTGCAATCGTCCCTAGAATCCTCTTCCGATAGGCTACCACTACCTGGTTGAACGCGGCGTCATCGCCGGCCTTCGCTTTTTGAATCAGCTCGAAATCAACCAGCATGCGGCTTCAACAGCCAGCCGCCTGTTCTACTAGCTAAGGCGTACCGGCAAATTGTTAGGTTACAAGGGGTTGGCGAGGAAAGCAAAGGCCCTGCAAGGTCTCCCCACCCGGCGGCCGCGTCGGAACTCGCTCAAAAACGAGCTGTTTACCCCCCTTTTAGCCCTCATTTTCATGTCAAACTAACCCCAAATGTCCCTTTTTCAGATAGCCCAGGGAATCGAGAGCTCGCACATCGGGACTGCCATTCGCGAGTCAATGTGGGCGTTTCCCATTCTGAACCTGGTCCACCTGCTAGGGCTAATGGTGGCGGCCGGAACCATCATTTATTGGGATTTGCGCCTGCTGGGGTTGGGACTCAGACGTTCGGCCGTCTCCGAGGTGGGAAGGCAGCTCCTGCCTTGGACCTGGGGCGGGTTCAGTGTCATGTTCATCAGCGGCTTGCTGCTGGCGTGGTGCGAAGCCGGCCGGCTGTACAGCAATCTCTTCTTTAGGATGAAGATGCTGTTCCTTTTGCTGGCCGGTGTAAATGTGCTGATCTTTCACCTGACCGTTTACCGCAGCGTGGCCGCATGGGACCATGCTTCAGTGACGCCGCTGCGCGCCCGGATCGCCGGCGGTCTGTCGCTGGCCCTGTGGTTTGGACTGATCGCCGCCGGGCGCGCCATTGGCTACTCGCTCGATTACGGAGTATGATCGGGCCTGATCCCCTTGCCGAGCGACTCGCCATTTGCCGAGTGGTGCTGGAACCTACCGTTGAGCGTCGCTATTCGCGGCGCTGCGTGGCCGTTTCCGGTTCTGGAGATCTTGCATATCGCTGGATTGTTGTTGATCTTTGGAACGGTCCTGATCGTCGACCTGCGACTGCTCGGGCGGGTTCTGCGCAGCGAGCCGGGCTGGCAGGTCTCGGGCGATCTCATGCGTTGGGCCTGGCCGGGATTCGGGGTGCAAATCCTAACCGGACCTCTGCTGTTCATCGCGAATTCCAGGAAATTTTACGACAGTGGATTCTTTCGCACTAAGCTCGTGCTGCTGGTGCTGGCGATCGCATTTCATTTCGTGGTGGTTCGCCGAGTGAGCCGGTCCGTGGATTCAGGCGTCAGCCCCAGGCGCGGGCGGCTGGCTGGTGGTCTTTCGCTAGCGCTATGGGCGGCTGTAATCGTGTCGGGACTCTCGATTGAGCTGTTTTAGAGCGGCGACGCCAGAGCCTTGAGGTATCGATAATAGAATTCGACGCCGTCGTAGTACGAGCTGACGCGTACCCTTTCGTCCTTGCCGTGCGCTCGCACGTCGTCCTGATCGATCGCGACTCCGTTGACGCCATAACTCGGCAGGCCGGCGGCAATGGTGTAAATGCTATCGGACGCCCCGGTTTCCATGTCGGGGATCACCGGTACTCCGTTCCACATCTCATCGGCGATCCGTGCTAGCGGCTTCAGGATCTCGTCCGGAGGCAGAACGGGAGGAAACGCCTTCTTCTCCGGAGTGCGGTCGTAAACGTTCCCGGCATCGTCCACATAGCGGACGACTATCTTTGGGTCGGCGAAAATTCGAATCAACTCGAGTCGTATCTCTTCGGCGGAATGCCCCGGCAGGATCCGGCAGTTTACGTTCGCCTGGGCGAGTTGCGGCAGAGCATTGTTGGCGTGCCCGGCATTGAGCCGCGTGGCAACGCAGGTAGTGCGCAGCGTGGAGTTGTAACGCGCATCGGCAGACAAACGCGCAACTGCCGCAGGGTCGGGTGGTGTCCGGAGGATGGCCTTCATATCAGCAGCGGTCTGGCCGGTCTCGAGCGGCGCGCGCCGTTCGAAATAGGTGCGCGTCACCGGGTTCAGCTCGACCGGAAAGGGCGCCCGCTCCAACCGCCCGAGCGCGTCGGCGATATGGTAGATCGCGTTATCAAGGACAGGTAGCGAACTGTGGCCGCCCGGGTTCGTGGCAGTCACTTGATAATCGGCGTATAGCTTTTCACTGGCCTCCAGGTCCACGTTGACAGGCTTTCCCTTCACCGTGGTCACGCCGCCCGCGTCGGCATTCAGCACGAATGCGGCGTCGACCAGATCGCGATGGTTCTTCAGCAGCCAATCGACGCCATTCGATTTACCGCCCTCTTCGTCGGCCGTTAGAGCAAGAATCAGATCCCGATCCGGGCGATACTTTTCCTGATGGAAGCGGATGAAGGTGGTGATCAGGATGGCATCGTCGACCTTCATGTCCTGCGTCCCGCGGCCGTAGAAATAGCCGTCCTTTTCGACAAACTTAAAGGGATCGGTAGTCCAATCCTCGCGCCGCGCCTCCACCACATCCAGATGACCTATGATCAGGATCGGCTTGCGCGCGCCGCCGCTGCCGTGTAGCCGGGCGACTAAGTTGCCCTTGCGGTCATTCGGGCCCAGAACCTTTACGTCGTCCGGCGAGAACCCAGCGTCCATCAGCCGCTTGGCCATAGCTTCGGCGGCCACGGTGGTGCTGCCCACCGAATCAGTGGTGTTGATTTCGATGAGCTGCTGAAAGATGTCGCGCGCCAGTCCTCGCGTGGCATCGTCAAGCGCGGCGGCCGGAAGGGACGGAAGAGGGGCCACGAGGGAAAGAATCGCGAGCCAGTGGGGGATATGAAGCTTCATTGATTTTTGTAGGCGCGAGTTGCGTAGGTATGAGATCAATGTAAATGAATTAAGAGGCTTCGGCAACTGCGCAGCATGTTAAAATCGTGTTGCCCCTCCCTTTTCATGGATTTTCTCCAGGGTCTTAATCCACAACAACAGGCGGCTGTCGCGCACGTCAAAGGACCGCTGCTGCTACTCGCCGGCGCCGGCAGCGGCAAGACGCGCGTGATCACGCACCGCATCGCCCATCTGATCGAAGCGCACCGTGTTCCCGGACCCTGCATCCTGGCCGTTACCTTCACCAACAAGGCGGCGGAGGAGATGCGCCAGCGCGTACACAACCTGCTGGGCGGTTTAAGTTCGCGCGAAAACCCGCTGGTTTCGACCTTCCATTCTTTTTGCGTCCGGCTGTTGCGGCGCGACGGTGATCGCTTGGCCGAGCTTCGACCCGGATTCACGAAAAAATTCACCATCTACGACGAAGACGATCAGGTGGCGCTGATCAAATCCATCTTCAAGGCCACGGGGCTGGACGAGAAGTTCATGAGCTATCGCGGCGCGTGCTCCTGGATCAGCCACAATAAGAGCGGCAAGAAATCGCCGCAGGAAGTCTACGGCGCCTCCACCGACCCGAATACTACGCGCCTGGCTTCCGTCTACGAGCAATACGAAGCGCGCTTGCGCCAGGCCAACGCGCTCGACTTCGACGATCTGCTGCTCGAAACAGTGCGCCTGCTGGCGCACGACGCTGACTTGCGCCGCCAATACAACCAGCGTTTCGAATTCGTGATGATCGACGAATACCAGGACACCAATCGCACGCAGTACGAGCTGATCCGGCTGCTGACGGAAGGGCACAAGAATTTGTGTGTAGTGGGCGACGAGGATCAGTCGATTTACGGCTGGCGCGGCGCAGACATCCGCAACATCCTGGACTTTGAGCGCGACTATCCCAACGCGGCCGTGATTCGTCTGGAGCAGAATTATCGCTCGACCAAGAATATTCTGGAGGCCGCCAGCGCCGTAGTCGCGAACAACACGGAACGCAAGGGCAAATGGCTATGGACTACATCAGGAGCGGGCGAACGCATTGCGCGCTTCGAGGCTTTCGATGGCGAGCAGGAGGCTTTGTTCATCGCCGACACCATTGAGAAACTGCTAACGGCCAGCCCGGAAGATCGCGCGGCCGTGCTATATCGCACCAATTTCCAATCGCGTCAGATCGAAGAAGCCCTTCGGCGCTACGGCCGCAAATACGTGGTGGTGGGCGGATTCAGCTTCTACCAGCGCGCCGAGATCAAGGACACGCTGGCGTACCTCAAAGTGCTGAGCAGCCCGCACGATTCGGTTAGCCTGCTGCGTATCATCAATACGCCGGCACGTGGAATCGGCAAGAGCACTATCGAACAAATCGAGCAGTACGCGCTGGAACATGAGTTGAGTATCTGGTCGGCAATCGGCCGGATGCTGGACGAAAATGCTTTCCCTCCGCGCGCCGAAGCGGCTCTGCGGGCATTCCGAAACATGATCCAGGAACTCGCCGCCATGCTAGCGACTGCGAAGGTCAGCGACGTGCTGGAGGAAATTCTGGCGCGCACCGGCTATACCAAAATGCTGCAGGGCGACAAGGATCTGGAATCGGAATCGCGCCTGGACAATCTCAACGAGCTGATCAACGCGTCCTCAGAAGCGGCCGAGCGCGGCGAAGGCGTAGCCGAGTTTCTGGATCACGCCGCGCTGGTTTCGGACAGCGACAACCTGGACGAGCGAGCGCAGGTTTCACTCCTTACACTACACAACGCTAAAGGTCTGGAGTTTCCGATCGTCTTTTTGGCTGGTTTAGAGGAAGGCCTGTTTCCGCACATGCGCTCGCTCGATTCCAAGGCGGCCATGGAAGAGGAGCGGCGGCTGTGCTACGTCGGAATGACACGCGCGGAGAAACGCTTGTTTCTGACCTCGGCTCGATATCGGCGGCGTTGGGGCGGCGGCGAAAGCGAAGCGTCCATCCCGTCGCGATTTCTCAGTGAAGTTCCCGAGGCGCTGGTTCAAGATCTCAGCCCCCGGAAGCGCACCGGTCAAGTGGATCTGTATGGCGAGCGCCAGGAGGTACGCGAAGCTGCGCGGCGCAACCTCTATACCGGCAAAACGTACAACTCGGTCGAGAATATTCAGCAATTTTTCAACGAGCGTGGCAAGCAGCCAGTAGCTGGGCCCGCCGCGCCTGCGACGGCCGCGAAGACTACTCCGGCGGGCGCGAAGACTGCCCCGGCGGCCGCGAAAGCTATTCCTACAACGAACGCCCCACAACCAACCACCCGCGCGAAGCCGCTTCGCAACGGCTCCAGCATAATCCACCCCAAATATGGCCGAGGAACCGTGTTGCGCCGCGAAGGTGATGGCGACGATGCTAAGCTCACGGTAAGCTTCCCGGGTTACGGATTGAAGAAGCTGATAGAAAAATACGCAGGGATCAAAGAGGAATGAATACAAAGAATATTACCGACAAAGCCGAACGTAAGAAGGTGAAGCGCGCCCAGCGCAAGAAAGCGGCTCCCAAGCCCAAGCGCGCTTCGGGCGTCGCGCGCGGGTCACTCAAGAAGAGAGTGAAGAAGTTGACGAAGGGTCAGCGGAAGCGCTAGCGGCGCTACGCGGTTTCTAGTTTCTGGTTCATAGTTTCGGCTGATGAGTTCACTGCTCCGGACCAAAAGCATCGATGCTCTCATCGCGGCTTCTGAAGAGCCCGAACACCGGCTGAAAAAGTCGCTGGGCGTCTGGAGCCTGATCGCTTTGGGCATCGGAGCCGTAATTGGCTCGGGTATTTTCACGCTCACGGGCACCGCGGCGGCGGGGGTTCACTTTCAAACCAAGTCGATTCTGCAGGCGCCGGTGCTGGACTTGATTTTGAACGGCGGCAACACGGCCACGCTCACCGGCCGTGCCGGCGCAGGTCCAGCGATCTCGGTCTCATTTATCCTGGTCGCGATCGCCTGTAGTTTCGCGGCGCTGTGCTATGCCGAACTGGCGTCGATGATCCCGATCGCGGGCAGCGCCTACACCTATTCCTATGCGACCCTGGGCGAGATTTTCGCTTGGATCATCGGCTGGGACCTGATTCTGGAGTACGCGGTCTCCAACATGAGCGTGGCGGTGGGTTTCTCGGCCTACTTCAACGACATTCTGGATAACCTGTTCGGTTTCCATCTTCCGAAACAGCTCTCCGATCCCATGATCGTGGAGGGGCAATTCACGGGGAGCTGGTTCAACCTGCCGGCTCTGCTAATACTCATGATCCTCAGTTATGTTCTGGTGCGAGGCGTCAGAGAGAGCGCGGAAACCAACAACGCGATGGTACTGATCAAGATCGTGGCGATACTGGTCTTCATCTTCGGCGCCGCGCACGCGGTGAACACGTCCAACTGGCATCCCTTCATGCCAAATGGCTACTCGGGAGTGATGACTGGCGCCGCCATTATTTTCTTCACGTACATCGGATTCGATTCCGTGTCCACCGCGGCTGAAGAATGCAATCGCCCGCAACGCGACATGCCGATCGGCATTCTGGCAACGCTTGTCATTTGTGCCGTGCTATATGGATCGGTCGCGCTGGTGCTCACCGGCATAGCCAACTGGCGCACGCTCGACAACGCCGCGCCGGTGGCGAATGCTCTCAAGGCGCTGGGCATGAACCGGGTCAGGCTGATTGTGACGGCCGGAGCGCTGCTCGGCATGCTGTCGTCGCTGCTGGTTTTCCAATACGGACAGGCGCGTGTCTGGTTCGCGATGTCGCGCGATCGCTTGTTGCCGGGCGTGTTTTCACGCGTGCACCCGCGGTTCAAGACGCCGCACATCAGCACCTGGGTGGCGGGATTCGCGGTCGGGATTCCGGCCGGCATCTGGGACATCGGAACGTTCGCCGATCTGTCCAACATCGGAACGCTGTTCGCCTTCATTCTGGTTTCGGCCGGCGTCATGGTGCTGCGCAAGAAACAGCCCGAGCGCAAGCGCGGCTTCCGCGTGCCTTTCGTTCCGCTCTTTCCGATGATTTCGATCGTCTGTTGCCTGATCCTGATGCTGAGCCTGCCGCTTGAGACCTGGGTCCGCTTTGTGGTGTGGCTGGTGATCGGGTTATTTATTTACTTTGGCTACAGCCGCAAACGAGTGGAAGAGGCATAGTAGTTGGGCAGGCATGCCTGCCTGTGCTTCCTGCTATTGGGTCGGTGGCCGGCGGACAATGCTATCCACCACGTCTATCAGCGCAGCGAGTTTCTCGTCGGTGTGCTTCTGGGCGGCGGCAAGTTCGGTCTGTGCCTCTGCAAGCTTCTGCGTAGCATCGTAAAGGAGCACCTGCGCTTTGAGCAACTGACGATGCTCCTCATGAAACTGGATATGCTCATTGACCAGCACCTCGAGGAGCTCCTCGACACGGTCCAGGCGATTCTTGTTGTCCCCGTTGGTTGCGTCACCCATTGCCGGTCTACCCGCCCCCTAATTATAAGGCGGCCAAAAAGCGGGAACCCACCGGCGAGTCTTCTCGTATTCTAAAAAGTCGCTATGCGCAATCTCTTCAGTGACATCCGCTACTCGTTGCGAGTTCTTCGCCAAACGCCGGTCTTTACATTGACGGCCGTGTTAACACTAGCGCTCGGGCTGGGCGGCACCACCGCCATTTTTTCGCTCATTCACGCGGTTACGCTCCGTTCGCTGCCGGTGGCCAATCCTGAGAGCCTGTATCGCATCGGCGATGGTAACGACTGCTGCGTTGCGAGTGGACCCCAGGACCGATGGGGCCTGTACTCCTTCTCTTTGTTCGAGAAGCTGAAGGCGGCGCTTCCCGAATTTGAACAGGTCGCGGCATTTCAGGGCGGGGGGTGGCGATTGAGCGTGAGACGTGCATCCGTCGATCGTTTGTCCAGGCCACTGCGCAGTGAGTTCGTAACAGGGAACTATTTCTCTACTTTCGGAATTTGCTCGTTCGGCGGACGCCTGATCTCGGAGGTTGACGATCGATCCGCAGCGCCCCCGGTCGCCGTGCTCAGCTATCGCGCATGGCAAAGCTTGTACGCAGGCGATCCATCGGTGGTTGGATCGAGCTACATCATCGAGGGCCATCCCTTCACGATCATTGGCATTTCTCCGCCTGGTTTTTACGGCGAAACATTGCGCAGCGATCCACCGGATATCTGGCTGCCGCTTCAGCAGGAGCCATTGCTTCGCGGTCAGGGGACGCTGTTGCGCCAGCCAGTCGCGGCCTGGCTGCGGGTTATCGGGAGGCTGCGCCCTGGAGCCACGCTGGACGGCATTGCTCCGCGATTGACGGGCATCCTGCGAACCTGGCTGCAAAACGAGAGCGGCTTTCCAGCGTCGTGGCCTAAGATCAACGGCTTACTTTCCAAACAAAACATCAACATCGTCCCGGCCGGCAGCGGCGTAGATGCGATGAAAGAAGATTACGCTCGCAGCTTGCAAATTCTGCTGAGCGTCTGCAGCCTCGTACTGCTGATCGCTTGCGCCAACCTGGCCAATCTTCTGCTGGCTAGGGGCATGGCGCGCCGCACGCAGACTTCTATTCGGCTTGCGATCGGAGCCTCTCGCGCACGCATCATCGGCCAGTCACTGACTGAAAGCATCCTGATTGCGCTGGCCGGTGGTGTGGCTGGTCTTATAGTCGCCGACGGCGCGGAGCGCCTTATTCTAGCCGTTGCATTTGGCTCTAACAGCTTCCTTCCCATCAGCACCGCTCCCTCGCTCCCGGTTCTGACATTTGCATTTGCACTAGCGTTTCTCACTGGTGTGCTCTTCGGAGTCGCTCCAGCGTGGCTGGCGACGCGCACCGATCCGGTTGAAGCGCTGCGGGGGTCCGGTCGCAGCACATCCGATAGTTCTTCCTTGCCTCGCAAGGCGCTGCTGGTCCTCCAAGCGACCCTGTCAGTGGTCCTGGTCGCTGGGGCGGGTATGCTGACGCGCAGCTTGAACAATCTCGAAAACCAGAATCTCGGATTTGAAACGAAAAACCGAATCACCGTAGGATTGATTCCGCCGTCGGCGATATATACACGCGAGCGCCTGGATGCTCTTTACCGCGACTTAGACGATAAACTCAATCGGCTCCCTGGTGTCGAAAAAGCCAGTTTAGCTTTGTACAATCCCTTCACCGATAACTGGGGCGAAGTCATCTTCGTTCCGGGTCACCCAGCTCCGGCCGTTGCCGAAAGCTCGGTTGCTTCGTGGGATCGGGTAACTCCCGAATACTTTCAGGCGGTCGGCCAGCCGATAATCCAGGGGCGAGGATTTACCGAAGCCGATTCAAGCAAAACGACGCCCGTCGCCGTGGTCAATCAGACCTTCGTCAGGCGCTTCTTGACGAACGAGGATCCCATCGACAAACACTTCGGGCTGGACTCGGCCGCCTATGCCAATACCTTCCGGATTGTCGGCGTCGTACAAGATGCGAAATACGGTCAGCCTCGGAGGCCCGCTCGTCCGATGTTTTTCGTACCGTTAGCCCAATACGCGCCTTACAACGAAGCAAGGATGCAGACCATCGAGCTCGATTCGCATTTCATCGGCAGTGCCCTCTTGGTGACGCATAGCGATCCCGCGAATCTTGAGGCAGTGCTGCGCAAGACTTTCGCGGACGTGGATCCGAATCTGACCATCGTCTCTGTTCGGACCATGCAGCAGCAAGTGGATCTTTGGTTCAACCAGGAACGGGCCGTGGCCGGCCTGGGTGGGCTATTCGGGATCGTGGCACTGATACTCGCGGCGGTAGGGCTCTATGGCGTGACCGCGTACACAGTGGCGCAGCGCACCAGCGAGATCGGTGTGCGGATGGCGCTGGGCGCCGACAGGTCCAACATTGTTCGCCTGGTCCTCACAGGTGCATTTCGAATGGTCGCATTGGGACTGCTATTGGGCGTTCCTTTAGCGATCGGCGCGGGACGTTTGATGTCAGCCCAGCTTTACGGAATCGTCAACTGGGATCCGTTTTCGCTTTCCATTGCCGTGGTGGCGCTCGCGTTCTGCGCTTTCGTCGCCGCAATCATACCGGCCGGACGCGCAGCCGCCATCGAGCCGATGAAGGCTCTTCGGATGGAGTGACCAGTTCGCGCGCGTCTAACGAGTGCCGCTCGCGCTGGCATGCAGAGTCAGCTTCTGCACTCTCCAGTTCGTGATTTCACCAACCAGAATCTCGTTGGGATTGCGGCAATCAATCTCGTGGACTGATCCGAACTCCTTGAGCAGCTTGCCGGCCGTTCCGAATTTGCCGAGAATTCGTCCGTCCAGTTCCATCTTGTAAATCTCGCCGTTCTCCATGTCGGAGGTGCCGTTGGAATTGGAGCTGAACAGGTACTGATGGGGACCAGGTGAAATGCAAACCGCCCAGGGAGCGCCTACATTCAGGTACGCCTTCTTGAACTCGCCACCGTTATCGAAAACCTGAATGCGACGGTTGCCGCGGTCGCCCACGTACACGTTGCCTTGCGCGTCGGTCGCGAGGGTGTGGGGCGTGTTGAATTGCCCTGGCTCGGTGCCTCTCGATCCCCAGGATTTGATGAACACGCCGTTCTTGTCGAACTTCGCGACCCTGGAGTTGCCGTAACCGTCAGAGACAAAGATGTTGCCCGCCGCATCCCAAGCCACGTCGGTTGGCCGATTGAAAACGTCGGTCTGAGCGCCCGCACCTGCGGGAGCACCGGGGGCTCCGCCACCGCCACGTCCGCCGCCTCCGCCCCCTCCTCCACCCGGTCCGCGTCCTCCGGCAGCCGCTGGTGCTTCAAGTCCAGGCGCCGGGGCAGCGGGAATTCGCATTTCCTCAGCTTTCCGGCCCATGGTCATTACCACGCGGCCCTCGGGATTGAACTTGATGATCATGTTCGACCCTTCGTCGACCACCCAGATGTTGTCTTGGGGATCGATGCGCACGGTGTGAGCGAACACGAACCCGTAAAGGTTCTGACCGATCTCGCGGACGAACTTTCCGCTGGGATCGAACTCGAACAGACGCGCCCCGCCGTTGGCGAATGCGCGCGAGGTTCCGAAGGTCACGTACGAGGTGCCGGTTCGCGTGTAGACGAAAATGTTTCCCTTGGAATTAGTCGCGACGCCGACCGCCTCGCCCAGGTATAGATGCTCGGGCAGCTTCAGAAAATTGGGGGTCGAATCGAAGGGAATCTCCGGGACGTAAAGCTGCGCGAAGAGCGAGCCTGCGCAAAATAGAGAAGCTAACGGAAAGAGGCGTGTCATATGGTTACTCCTGCCTCGCGCTGGTGGTTTGCGTCCGCGGCGAAAGTTTGAATCTCTGGACTCGCCAGCCGGTGATCTCGGCGACCGTCACTTCGTTGTCGTTTCGACAGTCCATTTCGTGGACGGTGCTCAATTCACCTGGCAGCTTGCCCGCTTTTCCAAATTTGCCGACGATCGTCCCGTCCAGCTCCATCTTGTAAATCTCGCCGGTTACGGCCGACGCCTCGGGGCCGCTGTTGTTGGGGTTGGAATTCGAGCTGTAGAGATATTGATGCGGGCCGGGCGTGATGCAAACCGCCCACGGGGCGCCCACCTGATCGTAAATCGCGCGCAGGACCAGGTCGCTATCGAAGACCTGAATCCGGCGGTTACCGCGGTCGGCGACGTAGACATTACCCTTGGCATCGGACGCGATCGAGTGCGGCGTGTTGAATTGATAGGGCTGATTTCCACGCGTTCCAACCGATTTGATGAATCGCCCGTTCTTGTCGTACTTGACCACGCGCGAGTTGCCATAGCCGTCGGAGACGTAGATATTTCCCGCCGCGTCCCAGGCCACATCGGTAGGACGGTTGAATACGTAAGGCCGCGCTTCAGGCACCGGTGTTCCGGGAGGCGGCGAGGCCTCGAGCCCATGCGACTCCGGCCGCCGGCCAAGCAACATGAGCACTTGACCCTCGGGATTGAACTTGATGACCATGTTGGTGCCCTCGTCGATGGCCCAGATGTTGTCCTGCGGATCGACCCTCACCACGTGGGCGAAGGCGAAGCCGTATAAACCGTCGCCGATGAAGCGGAGAAACTTGCCGGTTTGATCGAATTCAAAGAGGCGCGTCTCGTGGCCGCGGTCGTAAACAAAAACATGTCCCTTGGAGTTGGTTGCGACGCCGATGCTCTCACCAAAGTAGAGATTGGGCGGGAGCTTCAAGAAGTTCGGCACCAGTTCGGCCGGTATTTCCGGAACATTCTGGGCCTTGGCCTTCAGCATGGCCGGGTTCGCATTCGGACCCTGAGCGAACTGCGGCTGAATGGACAACAGCACCGCCGCAACGACAGCGCAATGAATAAGAGATCGCCTCATGAGGGCCTCCTTTTAGCGGCACCGCTTATTATACTGAGCCCAAGCGAAGCTGTAAACGAGTTATGATGGGAACTCGAATTTTCAGTGAAGGAGCTACTGGAATGAGGACATCGACCATTAAATCCGCGCTATGGGCCCTGGCAGCCGTGGCCTCGCTGGCCGTTTCGGCGAACGCGCAAGCGCAACCCGATTTCAGCAAAGTCGAGATCAAGACCACCAAGGTCGCGAGCAACTTCTACACGCTTGAAGGACAGGGAGGCATGATCGGCGTGCTCACGGGCCCGGACGGCACCTTGATGGTGGACTCACAATTCGCCCCGCTGACCGACAAAATCGTGGCGGCCATCCACCAGATCTCCAGCGGCCCGATCCGGTTCATGATCAACACCCACGTTCATCCCGATCACACGGGCGGAAACGAGAACCTGGGCAAAATGGGCGTGGTGATTTTCTCGCGCGAAGAGTTGCGCGATCGGCTTGCTCAGCCGGTACCCCCAGCGGGCGCAAATCCGGGCCGGCCGCCCATGCCGCCGGCAGCGCTTCCCCTGGTGACCTATCGCGGGCGAGTCACATTTCACATGGACGGGGAAGACGTGGATCTTTTTCCTATTCCGCGAGCCCACACAGACGGAGACACGCTGGTGCGATTTAAGAATGCCGACGTGCTGATGACGGGCGACTATTATCGCTCGGTCGGTTATCCCAATATCGACCGGGCCAACGGCGGCTCACTCAATGGGATGCTGGAAGGCCTGGGCGTTACTATCGGGCTGGCGGGACCGAATACCAAGATCATTCCGGGGCATGGCCCCACGGTCGACAGGATGGGGCTGATAGCCCACCGCGATATGATTCTGGCGATTCGCGATCGCGTCGCGAAACTGGTTCATGAAGGGAAGTCGCCGGAAGAGGCACTGGCGGCGCATCCGACGTCGGAGTACGACTCGAAGATTCCTCAGGCAAAAGAAACTTCCGACCGCTTCGTGGGACAGTTGTACGCCGAGCTCAAGCCAGCGAAGTAGCAGAAAGTTCCATCGTCGCCGGGCTAGTACAACATCACGCGGGTTTTGGGACCAAGCCCGCCGATGTCCCATTCCAGGTTTGGTTTCTGACCTCCAACATAGAGGCCGGAGCCAATCATGGACGCGCCGCAACCGCGATGGATCGATGCCGTCAGCGATAACCTCACTATCGTCCGAGCCACCCGTCTGTGGGTTCAATACGGGATCTTCGGGTTCGCGGTGTTCTGCATTGTAATAGGAGCGGCGGAGTCGCTATTCGGCCGATAAGACGTTCTGTATGGTGCTTAACAGTACCTGACAAACCCTAGCTAGACAATTAAGCGATTAAACTGATTGCAATCTTAGTACTCGAAGAGCGACAATACTACTGGAACTAGCTCACTCCTCCGAGGGCTATCCAAACGCCCGCTTCGTCCCACGTGGATTAGGCGGGCGTTCCGATTTAGACCTCTCGCAGGTCGAAGACCTGCACCACGTTGACAACGACTAGATATGGCAGTGCGCTAAGCCGCGCTTTTCCAGATACTGCTGGTGGTAATCCTCGGCCCGCCAGAACTCCGGCGCAGGCACGATTTCAGTAACGATCGGCCGCTTATAGCGTCCCGATTTCGCCAACGCTTCCTTGGACGCCTTCGCGGCCGCCTCCTGTTCGGGCGTGTGATAAAAGATAACCGACCGGTATTGTGTTCCGGTATCAGGGCCTTGACGGTTCAGCGTGGTCGGATCGTGATTTTCCCAGAAGACACGCAGCAAATCTTCATACGATAGATCGGACGGGTCGTATTCCACCTGGACGACTTCGGCGTGACCCGTTCGGTCCGTGCAAACATCTTGATAGGTTGGATGGTTGAGTTTTCCACCCATGTATCCAACCGCGGTGGCCTTGACACCTTTGATCTGGCGAAAGGCCGCCTCTACTCCCCAAAAACAGCCGGCACCGAAAGTTGCTTTCTCCATAACTCCAGTCTAATCTCTTCTTCATGGGGCCAAGTCACGGTTACTTTCGGCCATCGAACACGCGACTTGGCGTCCAATTCATGGAGAACAACAATGTGTGACTACTCACTGCATGTGTATCCGAATCGTCTCGCTTCCGACGGCGAGGAGCTAGTTGTCCACAGATTCGGCGGAGCGTCGCTTGGTTTAGCATCGCCCTCCGATCTTCGACCGGTCGTCACCGCGAGTTCCTGTACGGCTGCTAAGAAGCCGTGGTCTTTTAGGGCGATCAAGGAGTGGTTCATAGCGAACCGGCCGCAATGGCAGCCTGACAAGCGCACTCCTGCCGTGTGCGTGCCGCCAGGCGCAAGACTGATCCTTAAAGACATCCCCAAAGGTCTGCAACGCGAATTGGGAGTTGGGGAAGTGGAAGAGGTGAAGTTCGTCGAGGTCAGTGCCGAGGTGAATACCTATCGCGACGCGGTTCGTTTTAAGAACGGCTGTCAACTTCTGCTGCAAGCTCTGCGGGAAGGACAACGCGTCACGGTACTGTCGCTCGGGCCCGCGGAGGTCGAAGAGCCGGTTTTCGCCGAATTGCGGGCCATTCGTTAGGGCCTCAGCTTCCTCCGGCCGCCGGACGGAAGTGCAGATCGACGGTGTAGGTTGCGACATCCACGTGCACGACGTAGAGCACGTCGATGCGGATAGCAGTGTGGACTTGTCGCACTTGAACGTCCTGGCTGTGGACGGGAAGGCTGAGTGCGGCCGCTCGGCCGAGCACGCGCTGGCGAATAACTTCAGGCGGCAGGCTGGCAGTGGCCGGGTCGTCGATGAGGTCGTTGACGTAGCGCTGAAGCTTGAGGTTCTGGACGTAGGGCGGGATCAGAATGATGGCGATAGCAGCGAGCACCAGCAACACCGTTACGCCCGCGATCAGCCGCAAGATCCGGGCGGCCGGCCTCACTTCCGCCCGGCCTCGAGCGCTTCCAGTTCCTTCCAGATATCTGCGTCGTGAGGCTCCCAGTCGGAGCTATTCGCGCCGGTGATCTGGACTTCGGGGACCTTCAACGTGCCGTGGCCGTAAATGCAAATGTACTCGATGCGAGGCTGGCCGAACAGGAGCATGTTTGGCCACGACCCCCGGATGATGGGCATGCGCAGCCAGCGGAGGCAGGTGCGGCAGCGATAACGCTGGTCCCAGACAATCAAGTAGATCAGGCCCGCGCAAAAGAAGAAGAACAGCATCATGGCCGTGGTGTAGCCCAGATCGTGCATAAACGGATCGAGCCGCTGGCCCAGGAAAATCGGGGGGCGCGGGAAACAGAGGCGAATCGCCGCGCGCGCCGCCCACATCAGCAGGACCGCCGCCGCCAGCTTCGCCATAAAATAGCCCCAATACTTCATGACTTATTGGACTCCTCTTATCATCTTCCGGTTCCCCTTCTCCTAATTACGTAATCGGCCCGCCGTCAGCTTTTCAATAGATTCCTCACCAGGAATAGGACGTTCGCCGGCCGTTCGGCCAAACGCCTCATAAAATATGGATACCACGCATCGCCGTACGGCACATAGAGACGCAACCGATAGCCGTCCGCCACCAACCGCCGTTGGAGGTCGCGGCGAATGCCATAAAGCATCTGAAATTCAAAACGATCGGGCGTGATATTTCGTTCCTTCACATATTGGACGGCCTGCGAGATGATTCGTTCGTCATGGCTGGCAATGGCTGGATACGTGCCGCGCTCCAAAAGTTTCGTCATCAAACGCACATAGTTTTGATCGACTTCGACTTTATGAGGAAAAGCCACGTCGGATGGTTCCTTGTAAGCACCCTTGCAAAGCCGCATAGGAATCGACTGACGACATAAATCCTCGATGTCGCTCGCGCTTCGATAGAGATAGGCTTGGATCACAGCGCGAACGCTCCCTAACGTGGCTTGCAAGTTGGATACCAGAGCGAGCGTGCGATCCACATACTCGCTCGACTCCATGTCGATCTCAACCATGGTTCCGATGGCTTTGGCGCGTTTAACAAGTTGTTCGACATTGGCGCGGCATGCGGCTTCCGAGAAGTCGAGGCCGAGCTGCGTGAGCTTGACGGAGACTGTGGCCTGGAGGCCCAGTGTAGCGATCTGGTCGAGCGCGCCGAGATAAGCATCGCGGGACCGCTGGGCTTCTTCGAGCGATTTCACGCTCTCACCCAAATGGTCGAGTGACGCCAGGATTCCCTCCGCGTTCAAACGTCGGCACACCGCGACCTCGCGCTCCAGCGTGTGGCCGGCAATGAACCGTGACGTCACCCGCTCGGCGGCCGATGAAGTTTCCATCCAGTGACGAAGCCAGGGCTGGCGGGAAAGGAGCAGTAGGAGGCTGCGAAGCACTCAACTTCAGGATACAAGGCTGTTCCAACGGGCGGGACCGGTCAACTGCTAAGAGCGTCTATCATCCGGGATTCCGGCAAGGTATGATATTGCTGAACCAGCTCCGGCAGAAAGTAGGAATCGATGACAGAGACAATCAACCAATTGAAAACGGCCCTGCGAGGCGATCTGATCCAACCCTCAGATACAGCCTACGATTCAGCCCGGAAAGTACACAACGGAATGATCGATCGGCGACCGGCTTTGATAGCCAAATGCGCCGACGTGGCGGATGTGATGGCTGGCGTGAACTTTGCGCGTGATAACAAAATGCTGGTGTCTATCCGTAGCGGAGGTCATAACGCCGGCGGCCTCGGAATTTGCGACGCGGGCCTGGTTATCGATCTTAGCCGCATGAAAGGCGTCCGTGTGGACCCCGCCGCGCGTGAGGTCCGCGTGGAGGGAGGATGCGTTTGGGGCGATGTGGATCACGCGACACACGCTTTCGGCATGGCGACCCCCAGTGGCATCATTTCAACGACGGGCGTAGGAGGTTTGACTCTGGGGGGCGGCCTCGGGCACCTCAGTCGCAAATGCGGTCTGGCCATTGATAATCTGCTGGGCGTGGATATGGTTTTGGCGGACGGGAGCTTTGTGAGCGCCAGCGCCAAAGAGAATCCGGACCTCTACTGGGCGGTGCGCGGAGGCGGCGGAAACTTCGGTGTAGTCACGTCCTTCCTCTTCCGCACGCACCCGATCAAGATGGTCTACGCCGGTCCGACGTTTTGGCCGCTCGAGCGAGCCGCCGAAGTCCTGCGGATCTATCGCGACTTCATCGTCAACGCACCCGAAGACATCAACGGGTTCTTCGCCTTCCTGGTAGTCCCTCCCGCGCCCATCTTTCCTGAGCATCTGCACGGAAAGGCGATGTGCGGCGTGGTTTGGTGTTGCACTTGCTCCCCCGAACAAGCCGACCAGGCACTCAGGCCCATGCGCAGCTTCGGACCGCCCGCTTTCGACTTCCTGGGGCTGATGCCTTATCCCATGCTCCAGAGTTTCTTCGATCCCATCTACCCGCCCGGACTGCAGTGGTACTGGCGGGCTGACTTTGTCAAAGAGCTGAGCGATGAGGCGGTCGCACTGCATGTGCAGCACGGCTCCCGCGTGCCGACGATGCATTCCACGATGCACCTATATCCCGTTAACGGGGCGGTTCATCGAGTCGACAAGAGCGACACTCCGTTCAGCTATCGAGACTCCAACTGGGCCCAGGTGATCGTGGGCGTGGATCCCGAGCCAGTGAATAACCCGAAGATCATTTCCTGGACCAAGGAATACTGGGACGCCCTGCATCCCTACTCGGCCGGTGGGGCGTACGTAAACTTCATGATGGACGAGGGTGAGGACCGCATCAAGGCAACCTATCGAGATAACTACGACCGGCTGGCCGCTATCAAAACGAAATACGATCCGGCGAATTTCTTCCGAGTAAACCAGAACATCCGGCCGGCTCAGACTCAGCGGATGGTATCATAGCGCGAAGCGGGGGATTATCAATGCCAAAGTTCGTCATCGAGCGGGAGATTCCCGGCGCCGGCAGCATGACCGAGCAGGAGCTACTGGCCGCGGCCAGGAAATCCGTCGAAGTGTTGAAGGAACTGGGCCCCGGAATCCAGTGGCTACACAGTTATTTCACCGACAACAAAGTCTACTGCGTTTACCTGGCCACGGATGAAAATATAATTCTTGAGCACGCCCGCAGAGGGGGGTTGCCAGCGAATCGGATCTCCCGGGTGCGGCAGTTGCTCGATCCGTCGGCGGCTGAGTGAGCCACCTCATCGCTACTGATTCGCCAAGCCGTACTCGATTGCTTCATCGGCCGAAGTGGCCCACCCGCGCATCCAAGCGGTTGTGGCGTCAGCCCCAGGCAAGCCGCGGCGCGCCGGGTCGAGATCGGCATCCAGCTTCACTTTCTCGATGGGTGCCAGCGGGGCTCCGATCCTTTCCCGCAACGCGGTGGCGGCTCCGGCCAGGCGGAGCGCGCGCTCCCAGGCCGCTTGTCGCGCGGCCGAGCGCGCCAACTCTTCCAGCACGCCGGCTACGTCCCATTTTCGCCCGAGCTGCCGGCTGAGTCGCAAGCTTTCTGCAAAAAGGGTTTGGGCGCGGATGTGGTCGCCTTCTTCGGAGGCCAGGCGCCCCAGGTCGAGAAGGGAGCTGGCGACACCCTGCCCGTCGTTCAGTTCTCGAAAAATCGCCAGGCCCTGTTCGTAAACGCGGCGGGCCGCCGGTATATCTCCTTGCGCTCGGGCGACGTCCCCCTGGTGATTGAGCGACCATGCCATCCCGGATCGGTCGCCCGAGGCCCGGAAGCGTGAAAAGGCCTGCTCGTGCAAGGACCGCGCACGCGCGTAATCGCCCTCCGCCTTGCAGATATCGGCGAGGTTGCTGAGGACGCGACTCGCGGACGCGGGCTCGCCCAGATCCTCCCAAGCACGAAAGGCTTCCGTGCACGATTCCTTTGCGGCGCTGTAATTCCCCAGCAACGATTCGGTAACGGCCAAACCGTTGAGACAGCCCGCGATGTTCGCCCGGTCCCCCAGCTCGCGAGCGAGCGCCAAGCTTTCACGAATACCCTTGAGCGCGGGCGCGTAGTCGCCTTGGCGATTGCAAAGGGTGTAGGCCACGACCATCGCTAGCATCCTCATGAGCGCACTGCCGCCGGGTAGCTTAAGCAACGCTGCGATCCACTCGCGTCCCTCGGTCGGATGAGCATGTTCTATCCAGAATTGAGAGAGTGACCGGGCAAGCCGCAGACCCCATTCGGCATTGCCGGTCCGAGTGAGCCACCCCAGCGCCGCGCGAATGTTGTCATGCTCCGCGAAGAATCGCTCCAGCCAAAGAGCCTGCTCGACGCCACCGGCAATATGAGGCGCCCCGTCCTCGGCCATAATCAGGAAGTACGCAGCATGGGCCCGTCGAGTCGCGGATTCTTCTCCGCTCGCGGTCAGGCGCGCGAGTGCGTATTCCCGTAAGGTTTCCAGCATCCCGAAGCGCGATTCTCCGGCCGATGCCGCCGTCTGCTGCAAAAGACTCTTGTCCACCAGCGACACGACGCCCTCAAACACGTCCAGCTCCAGGTCCGCTCCTGCGTTTGCGACCGCTTCGGCGGCCTCCAGGGTGAACCCGCCAACGAAGACTGCGAGCCGCCGGAAGAGCTTCTGCTCTTCGCCGGTAAGCAGCTCGTAACTCCAGTCCATGGCCCGGCGCAACGTTTGCTGGCGTTCGGGTAAGTCTCTTGCGCCGCCAGTCAACAGACTCATCCGGCTCTCCAGCCGGTGCAGGATTGCGGCCGGGGTCAGGACCTTCACGCGCACAGCCGCCAGCTCGATGGCCAGCGGCAGGCCGTCCAAGCGCGTACAAATCTCGACCACTTGCCATGCATTCTCGTCGCCTAAAGCGAAGTCCGGCTTGACGGCCCGGGCACGCTGCACAAAAAGCGCGACGGCTGGATACATGTAAAGCGACTCGATCGGGCACAGGCTCAGCGGATCGGGAAGCATCAGGGGAGGAACTTGAAATTCCTGCTCTCCGTATATATGCAGCGCGGCCCGGCTGGTCACCAGAATCTTTAGCGCCCGACAAGCCCCTAACAGCTCGGTAACCACCGGCGCAGCGGCCAGTACGTGCTCAAAGTTGTCGAGCAGGAGGAGCGCCCGGGGCAAATGCCGCAGGTACTCCTTTATGTCTTCTACGAGCGGCCTGTTTCCGCTCGCCCGCACATCCAGCGCCTGCGCAATGGCCGACACCACCAGAGTGGGGTCCAGTATGGGAGCTAAGCCGGCGAACCACACGCCTCCAGGAAATCGTTCCGCCGCGTCTTCGGCCAACTGCACAGCCAGCCGGGTCTTGCCAGTACCCCCGGGACCAGCCAGTGTGATCAGCCGGATGTCGTCCTTGAGCAGGAGCTTTTTGGCGGCTTCGAGTTCCCGCTCTCGGCCGACCAATGTGTTGCGCTGAGGCGGCAACTGCCGCGGAGAATGCGCGGCGGGAGCCTCCACCGCTTCTCCCATATGGTCCCGCATGATCGTCAGGTCGCGCGCCAGCTCCTCGGTCGATGCATAACGACCCTCCGGCAGCTTCGCCAAGCACCGCTTTACGGTCCACTGAAGGGGTGGTGGAGTCTGGGGATTGAGGCGGCCGATGGACTCGGGCTCATCGCGCATGATCGCCACCAGGGTCTCCACCGCGCCCCGGCGCTCGAACGCTCGCTTGCCGGTCGCCATTTCGTAAAGAATGACTCCGAAGGAAAACTGGTCCGAACGGAAATCGACTCGCTCCCCAGCCGCCTGCTGCGGCGACATATACCCCACGGTGCCAAGGATCGTGCCGGCGTGAGTCATGAGCTCCGACGCGCCACTGAGGGTGCCTTTATTTTCCGGCCGTTCCCGAGCGGCAGGCGTCGCCAGACCGAAGTCGAGAACCTTCACCCGGTCTTCGCGGTTCACCAGGATATTCTCGGGCTTGAGGTCCCGGTGAACGATTCCTTTAGCGTGCGCGGCCGCCAGCGCGCCGGCTGCCTGCACGGCAATGTCGAGGAGTTTTTGGGTCGGCAGCGGCCCATGCGAAAGAATCTGCCGGAGGCTTTGTCCCTCGACGAGCTCCATCGCGATGTACCAGACAATCTCCTGTTCGACGGGATGACTGCCAATTTCGTAGATGGTGATGATGTTCGGATGGTTAAGAGCGGAGGCCGAGCGCGCTTCCCGCTCGAACCTTTGCAACGCCCCATGGTCGCGCGCCCTAGCCTCGGGCAGGATCTTGATGGCGACTTCGCGACCGAGCCGGGCGTCCCGCGCGCGATACACTTCGCCCATACCGCCCGCGCCGATGGGAGCGAGGATTTCATATGGCCCCAAACGCGTTCCCGAGGCGAGAGACATAAGGTTTGAAAGACTCTAGCTTACCAGTGCTCAGCGTTAATGCGCCGCGTTTGCTTTCTTCCACCGCGCGAGCGTGGCGGCCCGATCGAATTTGGCCCCGGCCAGATACACGCTCGGTATCCGGCCCGTGTTGCGGATGTTCTCCGGAGGGTTTGCGTCCGGCACGATGAAATCGGTAACATTCCGGCTGTCGCAGCGCGATCATCAAACATCAATGGCCACATGACTGGAACCCGGGCGGAGTGCGGCCCTGAGCGCCACGCGGAACGGCGGACGGCGGCATATCGACGGCTTTCATGCGGCCCAGGCCGGCGTGAACAGGACGGCATCCGGATGTTATCAAGAATCCATTTCGCGCAGGATTGCGGCGAACCGCGGATCTGCGCGCAGCGAGCGGTACTCCGGAAAGTGACGCGCCCAGAGGATGAAAGGCGGCTCTCCCTCATCCCACGCACGACGCACGAATGCCAGCGCTTCCTCGCGTTGCCCGGCGGCCTCGGCCGTGAGGGCCAAGTGCGCAGCCGGGACATAACCTTGCGAGGCACGGTCCATCAGTTCACGATGCAGCGCACTCGCCTTCCGCCGCTTCCCCGACTGTGCGAAGGCTCCCGCCAGGCTGGTGAACGCAATCGATTGGCGGCCCGACATCCCTACGGCAACCTCGAGCGTGGAGACCGCCTCTTCGCATCGTCCAGCAGTCGCCAGCGAGACACCGAGCGCCCAGCGTGCGACGAACGACTCGGGGTCCTGTTGAACGGCCCGGCGGGCCGTCTCGACCGCTTCGTCCAGGCGACCGGCCGTGCAGAGGCAGCATGCCAGGATCATCGTCACATAGGCGGACAGCGGATCGGTATCGAGCGCGCGGCGGGTTTCAGCGATGCCACGCTCATAATCACCTCGGGCCCATTGCAAATAGAATTGCGCGTACCAGCAGCGGCCCAGTGCGTAATTCGGATTGAGCTCAAGTGCGCGCTCGTACTCCTGCCTGGCCATCGAGCGGTTGTTCTCGAACACCAACGTCGCACACGCCAGTGCGGTGTGGCCCGCCGCGGAACCCGGATCGAGCTCGATCGATCGTGTCGCTGCAGCGATCGCCTGTGGCTTCGACTCAGAACCTCGCACAAACCCGGTTATCGCCAGCCAGGTTAACGCTTCGGCGATACCGGCCCAGGCCAGCGAATAGCCAGGGTCAAGCTCCACAACCTTCCGAAACAAGTCGAGCGCGGGCAGCATACTCGCACCTCGACGGGTCAGCAGCGCACGGCCCTTCAGATAGAGCTGATACGCCTCGACATTCGGCGTGGCTTGTTCGACCAGCCGATCGTCCTTGAGCCCGGCGAGGGTCACCTTCAACCGCTCGGCGATTGCCTTCGCGATCTCGTCCTGGACGTCGAAGATATCCTTCAGCTCGCGGTCGTAACGCTCGGACCAGAGTTGATAGCCATTTTCCACGTCGCTCAATTGGGCCGTGATGCGCACGCGATCGCCGGCCCGCCGCACGCTACCTTCCAGTACCGTCGTCACCTTCAGCTTGTCGCCGATGGTCCGCAGATCGTCGCTCTTGCCCTTGAACGAAAACGCCGACGTGCGCGCGGCGACTCTCAAGCCTTTGAGCGGCGTGAGGGCATTCAGGATCTCTTCGGCGATCCCGTCGCAGAACCAATCCTGGTCCTTCGCGGCGCTCATGTCGGTGAACGGTAGCACCGCGATCGACGCCACGCGTTCCGCGGCCGCGCGCGCGGGCGCCTCCACCGGCTGGCGCATCAGGCGGCGGAGGTCGACGACCAGCTCCCGCATGGACTGGTAGCGGTCCGCGGGATCCTTTTCCAGGGCCTTTTCCACCACGGCCCGCAGCGCGGCCGGAATATCTTGCCCCAGCGGAGGGGCGGCCCCGTGGATGATGGTCTGCAGCTCTTCCAGATCGGTCGCGCCCGCAAACGGCCGCCTCTCAGCGAGCATCTCGTAGAGCACGACGCCGAAAGAGAATATATCGCTGCGCGCGTCTACGTGTAGGCCTGAGGCTTGCTCCGGTGACATGTAAGCGATCGTTCCAACGATCAGGCCGGGGCGAGTGCGTTCCGCCGAGAGAGTGCGGGTCACGTCTTCGCGCGTGGTAACAGTCAATTTGGCTAAGCCAAAGTCCGCCAGCTTGGCATAGCCGTTCCTGGCCACCAGGATGTTGGCCGGTTTGATATCGCGATGCGTCATGCCGGCCGCATGCGCGGCGGCGAGCCCGTCAGCGACATCGGTTAGCAGTTCGACGGTCTGCCGCCACGTGCGCTTCTCAGCCTTGGCCCAATCCTTCAAAGTGCCCCCGTCGACAAACTCCGTGACCAGGTACTGCCGGCCCTCGAACTCACCCGCATCGTGCACCGTAAGAATGTGGGGATGGTTCAAGGAAGAAACCATCCGCGCTTCGCGCTGGAAGCGGCGCCGCGCGGCCACGTCGACCAGATCGCAGGAGAGAAACTTGATTGCCACCGGCCGGTTGAGTTTGGTGTCGAGCGCCCGGTAGACCGTGCCCATGCCTCCCTCACCGAGAATAGTATCGATGCGATACGGTCCGAGCTGCGACCCGGGCGCTAAGGCCGGCGAACCACTCAGAAGGCCGGTAACCGGACGGTCGAGTATTCCATCACGGGAAGCATGCTTGGCGAGCAACAATTCCACCTCTCGCCGCAGTTCGTCATCGTGCTGGCAGGCTTCAGCCAGAAAGGCAACCCGGTCTCCAGCTTCTTGCTCCAGCACTGCGTGGTAGAGCTTCTCGATGTGACGCCAGCGTTCGGGGTCCAAGGCGGTGTGCCTCTCAGCTTTCGGCGGCAATTATAGCAGAGGGTGAACGACGGAAAACTTAAATCCCTACCTCGCGGCCGAGCCTGGTACAAGCAGAGAGAGACATTGATTTTGAACGATTTAATACTACGGTGTTTCACTCGAAGTGAATACCGCCCGATAAACGCCGCAGCCTGATTGTGGTTTGCTGAGGCTGGCGATTGCACGAAATGCCAGGACGTCTCACCAAGGTTCGGCTGATGGTTTGGCGGTGGGTTCGAAGCCCACGGCAGAGTTCTGCTGTACCGTTGCAGTACAAATTTCAAAAACGGTTTGGTTTTTTTCGCTGCGACGATTCGGCCAGAATCGGCCAGCACTCAATAATGAGGAGTAGCCGGATGGCTGACGTGTCGACGCTGAGTATCAACGCTGCCCTTTAAGAAAGCACCATCTTCTGTTTCGATGCGGGCGGCTATGATATCACCAGTGACACTCGCCTGTTTCCTGATGTCGATCTTTTCCGTTGCCTCGACGTTGCCGTCGATGGAGCCAAGGACTATAACCTCGTGGGCTCTCACATCGGCCCGAAGATTACCGTTCTGGCCAACTGTCAGACGGTGCTCCTGAAGTTCAACTGATCCATCTACTTCGCCGTCGATAGTCAAATCCTCGCGGCTGAAAATCTGTCCTTTAATTGTTACAGACTTACCGATGATGGCCGGTTTTCCCGGCTCCGGCATTTGAGGTATTAGTGCGGTGGTTGAAGACATTATGGGTTTTTCTCCTTGTTGATACCCGGCGGCTGGCCGTGCGCGCTGGGGCGCGGGCGGCCAATACATGACTATCACTATCGACCGCTCCTGACACCTTCTTTAGCCACGGTCGCCGCCACAAGGCTAGATCCCGACCTATCAGGCGGGATGCAGCGACATACCCAAACGAGCAGCGGCGAAACGTTTGCTTCCAAAGTCTAACTGGAGCACTTGCACAGCGGGGGCGCAGCTCCGCAGCTTACTGAAGAAGTTCGTTAGGAAGACGACGTGGTTCTGCTCTGCTGTGCTTCTTGCGACTCGACAGAGCGGGGACGCGCCTGCCTTCTTGGCGCGAGATTGTAGTTAGCGCAGGGAAAGTTCTTAAATCGTAAGCTCGATCAGCCTAAAGCCACAGAACTGGCGCGCACGGGGGAGCCTACACGCGTTTCTGCATACGCTCCAATGCCCCCGGAAAGCCCCCCAGCTTCCCGTTGATCCCGCAGAGCGTCATGCTTCCTGTATTCGCGATCTGTGAACGGAAACTGTTCTTACCCCGAAACTGAGTCGCGAACGATAAGCACTTGGTTCGCATTTCACCGGAACGATCATCAATTTCGATGATCGCAGTCGGGGCGGCTGCAGTAGGACTGCAGATATCCCGAATGTTTAACCGCCTTCACGCGAGCAGTGGGCCGGCAAGCGTACCCAAGCGTATTGCGTGCTGCGCTTAACCGGTAGCGCAAGTATCGGAAACTTGATCAATCACATTGGAACCCCTGGAGTCCTGACACTTAGACACATGTTCAAAATCCAACCCGGCCGCATCACATTTTTCTGCGATCCTCAATTTCAGTTCAAACCAAGGAAATTGTTCGCAGTACGTTCGATCCGAATCATCATAACGTACGGCCGCAAATTGCCGGCGAATCGCATAGTTCACGACTAGCGACCCGATCGTATGACAAGCGGTCGCCATACGATCGCGGTACTTTCGTACGGCATTAGTCCTTCTCTCAGCGAACGGTGGCGCCGGCCGATGTTCAGCCTTGGAGTCTTCCGCCCAGCGCTGAAGCCGCACCCGGTGTTCAGCCTGCCAACGACGCAGCTGATCGCCGTTGTAGGTCCAAATCTGCTCATCTGTAGCGGTAAAGGCTACGATCAGCGCATGGGCTGCGGTGCGGACTGTCAATATACCACTGCGATGTTCTTGAAGAGTTGGGCGCGGCAACCACGCCAAAAACTTACACACGATGTCATTCGAGCGCTGATAGATAATTAACTCACTCCTAACGGCCTCACCGGAAACAATCTTCGATACAGAATCCATCTGGCGGCTGTAACGAGCACCACTTTTCAACCTTAAACGCAGGTCTCGGCTGCCAATTCGTACGTTGACGACCGGTGCCGTGTTTTCCAAGTCAATGCTCCAAGCCTGACTGGGCGTCGAAAATGGCGACGGATACCGATACGTCGGCAGGCTGGCGGCGCAAGTCCAAATCGTGTTGTAACGCTTAGCACGGTAGGTTCGCTGAACGTTTTGCACAAGCGCGGCAATCGACCGCGGTGGCAATGTTGGGAACCGCTCACGAGCCTCGGGATACAGATACACATTCGGCATGGCGGGCATCCGGGCCTCATTCCCTCGCCTCACGTCTCTGGCGTACAATTCGGTGATCAACCAATTGGAAGCCTGGGTTGTCGCGGCCCACATCTCGTGCAGCATGGCCCGAAGCTCTTTCCACCCGCAGTCCAACGGGCTAGCCACCGGTACTTTTATCGCCCGAAGAAGATACAGACTATTCCAACAAGTCGCGCAGTAAACGAATTCGGATTGGCGTTTCCATCCACGAGGCAAACGCTTGCCGAGATCCTCGCGACTCGCTCCGCAACGACGACACATTAGCGGTTCTGGCCGAATGTTTAACTTCGCCATGCTCATCTTGAACCAGTCAACGCACATGCCACCAGTCGCTCTCCTGCCGGCCGGTGTTACATGTGAACAAACATGGAATAGAAGTGGCATGGGGGGGATCAAAATGCCCTCCTTCCCCAGCCACAAAGAGTACTTCAGAACGTATACTTCAGCCCCAGTTGCAACTGGCGCATCGGGATACCAAAAGCCAAGCCGGTGATGGTGCCAAAACCCTGGTGGGGATAGGTGGCCGGTTGGCCGGGAGTTTGCGCGCCAGCCAGGATGTTCCCATTGGGCCCTCCCCAGTTCGGACGGTTCAGTAGGTTGAAGGCTTCCGCACGGAACTGAAGCTGGTGACTCTCCTTGTAGGGCATGCGGAAGTTCTTGTGTATTTCGGCGTTGATGGTGTAAATTCCCGGGGCGGTCGCGGTGTCTCGTCCGACATTGCCGAAAAATCCCCTCGGTGCTTCGACGAAGGCAGCGGGGTTGTACCACCCACTACCGGGGTCCGGGTTGGCGGCGGCTGAGCTGGTACCCGTCGCATTCGGCCGGTCGTATCCGGTGGTGGTGATGGAGTTGTCCACGCCGCCAATGGTGATAGTCTCCGGCACGCCGCTTTGGAGGATTAAGATCCCGCCGGCTTGCCAGCCGCCGATGATCGCGTTCGCCACCGAGTTCTGGATATTCAGCAGCTTATCCTTGCCGATGGGCAGTTCATAGAGGGGGGCCACCACCAGGCGATGGCGGGTGTCAAAGGACGAGAGGCCACGCTCGCACCGCTGGCAATTGCTGTTCTGTGGAAACAGCGTGTCATAACCCTGCACGCGAATGCCACTGCTGTCATCGATCGATACGGCATGGGTATAGGCGGCGGTCATGCTGAAGCCCCCGCTGAAACGCTTAGTAGCCTTGAATGAGAAGGCGTTATATTCGCCGTTAGCGGAATCCTCCACTGACTGAATGAATCCAAAGTCGAGGAACGGAGTACGCGAGACAGCGCTTCCTACCCCCCCGTTTGGAACTCCCTGGTTTTGATTGTAGAAACCGGCCATGTGGCGGCTGAGGGACCCGAGATACCCGACTTCCAGGGACCAGCTGTTACCGAACTGGCGCTGGATGTTGAACAGGTACTGCATAGTAGAAGCCGTGTGGTGGAGAGGGTTGTCAGAGTAGGCGTAGGGCGCCGAGACATGCACCGTTGTGCCACCTGCGTTCGGAAAGGCGTTGGCATAGTTGGCGGGGGCGGTGATGTTTGAAAAGTTCCCATCCCATGGGGTGTTAGCGTTATACGAGTTGCGGACGGCAAGATTGCGGGCCAGATCGAAGTACGGGGAATTGCCGTTGTCCTGGCTGAAGAAGATTCCGAAGCCGGTGCGAATCACGGTCTTGGAATCGGGTGAATAGGCGATCCCGAAGCGGGGCGCGAAGTCCGTATGACGCGTATCCATGAGCTGGTTGGGCAGCAGCCCGTTGCTGCAGACCGCTGGGGTTGCGATCGCTGGGTTTGCGTCCCAGCGGATAGGGATGGGGGGATTCGCGGTATATGCATTAGCGCAGTTACCTTGCCGGACAAAGTACGGCCAGTCCGATTGCGGCGCACCGGCACTGTGGTATTCGTGCGGCACATGGACGATAAACAAGTTGGAGATCTGGTCAGTGAAGGGTGGCGTTAGCTCATATCGCAGGCCTAGTGACAGGGTGAGTTTGGGTGTGACCTTCCAGGTATCGTCGATGAAGGCAGCTTCCGTATTGCGCTGGAATGCCGCTTGGGCAACCGTAATAGCTACCGTGGCTTGGTTGATATCACCCAGCAGGAATTCGGCGAAGGCATCGCCGGTGCCTTGTACCGGCTTCCCGTTCACGACCTGTGCGGTCGCGTTGGCCGAAAAGGCGTAATTGCCGCGAGAGTACTGATTGCCGATCTGGTTGAAATTCTGGCGATCGTATTCGAAGCCGAATTTGAAGCTGTGCTTGCCCTTGTTCCAGGACAGGTTGTCGATGAACTGCGTGGTGTTGTTCTTGTTTTCGTACGGGCCGTCGGTATTATCCCCGAAGCCGCTGAAACCATCTCCGCTGAAGCCCACGGCCGGGATGCCCCAGGTGACGGGCAGGCCTCCCGCCAGATTGGGCAGGTTCAATGCAGAGACGATGTCAGTGGTGTAACCCGAGAGAGTGGTGAGGGCATTGTAGAACCGCGTGTAGCCGAAACGCGCTTCGTTCACAATGTTGGGGGAAAGGATGCGCGTGTTGGAACCAAGGTATTGCTCGTAGCCGGTGGAGATCTTGCTTCCGCTGAGGTTGATGGTCTGTGTGGATTGAGCATCAACGCCCCAGCTATAGCGGCCAGTCCATTGCGATTTCGAGGATTCGACGAAATCCATACGCAGGACGAAGCCGTCACGGCTCAAGGGAGAGCCGTTGTTCTGGACGTAGTTGTTGCTGAA
>DATHOT010000379.1:0-15504 GCA_035484655.1 Bryobacteraceae bacterium
GCCGCCTGCAATAAGCTCGCCCGTAGCGTCGGCGATAGCTTGATTACAGGCGAGAATTGTCCCAGGAATGCATTCTGCCGCTGGAGCCGTCCAAACATGTCCCAATCCGCATTGATGCCCGCGACGCTAGCCCGAACATAATCGATCTTGCCGCGAAATGGCGTGCTTTCGCGCCAGAAGCGATAGTAGTAGCCGGCCGGAACGCAGACCACCAGGCCGGCCAACAATCCCCAGCACAGCGCCACTAAAATGCTCAAGAGCGAGGCCAGCTGTTGCGCGCGCGGCGGCTTCAACTTGATCACGCTGCGCCGCACCGTCTCAGCCATGATAGACATGCGCTCGGGTATGCTGTGCGGACGCGGCTTTTCCACCGTCGGATTTGTGTTCCAGGCCGTGCGCCGTTCGGTTTCGGCGATGGTAGGCCGGTTCATCAAGAACAATCTAAGATCAGTCTCAAACGACGCGGCGGAAACGTAACGCTGATGCAGATCGCCGGCCAGCGCCTTATTCAGGATCGCGATGAGCGGGGCGGGGCAGCCTTCCGGCAGCGCGCGCGGTGGACGCCGCGATTGAATGAGCTCTTCCAGCTTGCGCGTGTCTTGCGCCTGATAGGGCGGCGAGCCGGCCACCATCTCGTACAAAGTCACGCCCACGGCCCACAGGTCGGCATTGCGATCCACTTGACCGCGGCTCAAACGCTCCGGCGAACAGTAGCTGGGGCTGCCCAGATTCAGATGCGTGCGGCTGTGCGTGAAGGTCAGCACTTTCGCGATTCCGAAATCCAGCAGCCGGACTTCGTCATCGTTGCCGATCTGAATATTCGAGGGCTTGATATCGCCGTGCACCACGGCTCTGCGCTCGCCGTCGATTTCCGCTTGAAAGGAATGGAGCTGATCGAGCTGGCTGAGGATCTCCTGCGCCAGTTTAGCCGCGCGCGCGGGCTCGATGCGTTTTTCCTGCTTGAGGATTTCCGCCACCGTCCGCCCTTCGATGTACTGCATGGCGACGAAGAAGTATCCATCCAGCTCGCCGTACTCGTAGACTTCGATTACGCGCGAATCGGCGTCGTGCAGTTGCTTCTGAATCGCCGCGCCGCGCTGCTCGGCCTGCAGGATCAACTGCGTCAGTGGATCGGGAGACTCCTCAACAATTTTTAATACAGCGTGCCGGTTGGCGCTGGTGTCAAACGCCAGATAGACATCGGTCATGCCGCGGGCGAGTTTGCGGATGACCTCGTATTTTCCAAGCTGCTTGCTTCGGAGCACAAATATACCGATAAGAGGTGGACGTGCGGACAGACGCGGGGTTACGGTCCCTTCCAGACTAACGCCAGAACCACCCCTAGGACAAACCCGTATACCAGAAAAGCCACGCGGCTCGTGAGGAACCTTAGGAGCCGCGACGCCCGTGCAGGCTGGGCGCCGGTCGTCGACCCCTGACGCAACCTCGTGATGGAATGCCGCGCCCGCGCCTCGGCCATCTCCGGCGACCCGTTCCCCAAAAATTCGCCTCCCGCCACGAAGACCGCGGTGACGTTGTCCTTGCCGCCCGCGAGGTTAGCGGCTTCCACCAGATCGCGAGCCACTCTCTGCGGATCGCCGTCATAGCGCTCGATGATCTCGCACATCTGGGCGGAAGTCACCAAATCGCTCAAGCCATCGCTGCATAACAGAATCGCGGCGTCGGGCTTAAATAAAAACTCCTTCATCTCGACGAACTCGGCATCGTCGGGCTCCCGCCTTCGCGATCCTACGTCCCGGAAGACTTCGTGCCGACGGGGATGCTGCATGGCTTCCTGCTCGGTCAACTCGCCGCGATCCTCGCGTTCACCCACCGGGGAATGATCCGAGGTTAGCTTACGTAGCGCGCCGTTCCACATCAGGTACAGCCTGGAGTCGCCCACGTGGCCGACGATCACTTTGTCGTCTTCCATCACGGCCAGCGTCAGTACGCACGCCATGCCACGCCAGTCTTCGTGCTCCGCGGCAAGGTCGCAGATCCGATTGTTGGCGGTGGCGATGGCATTGCGAATCCTGTCGCGAATATCGCCGTCGTGGATGGCCAGCTCGGTTGGAATCACCTCGATCGCGGTGTCGGCGGCCTTCTCGCCCGCGGCGTGCCCACCCAGGCCGTCGACGACCAGGAAGACGCCGCGCTCATCGTCGACGTAGTCGCGGTCTTGGTTCTCGGTTCGTAGGCGGCCTGGATCGGTGGCCGCGCCCCCTCTCCATTTTTGGGCCACGCTCATGTTACCTCCTGCTGCGCACGCTCTGCGCTACTAGGAAGCACACCGTGAACACCAGGAAAAGCAGCACGAACGGGATGTGCGCTAAATACGGGATCTTCATGGCTTGGCTTCGAAATTCAGGGTGATCACTTCGGCCACGCTGATTTTCGCGCGGCTCGGCAAGGTCTCTTCCACTCCGCGCGGAAGGCGTTTTCCGTTGAGCCACGTTCCGTTCATGCTTTTGTCGACGATCAGAAAGCGGCCTTGCGCCGGATCGCGACGCACGCGCAGGTGCTCGCGCGAAACTTCATCGTTGGAATACAGGGCCACGTTTACCTGCACGTCATCGCCACCGCGGCCTATGCTGATCTCGTCCTGCGTCATCAAGTAAAGCTGCGGCCCGGAATCGTCTTCGTAGCGGATCTCGGCGTACACGTTGTCCGCCGGCAGCCGCGCCTCCGTTCGCGTGCCGGCGGTCTTGCCGGTGATCGATCTCACACTCGGCTCGCGATCGAGCAAAGTGGTCTTGGCGCCGTGATAGCCCGGTTGCGGAGTCTCGTTCAGTTCGGAATGGATCTCGACGTCACCGACGGGTACCACGTCTTCGGAATCCGGAAAGAATTCGAAAGCCCAATCCTTGCATGCGATCTTGTACGGCTTACGCTGCTTTCCTCCGCGAATCACCCCCAGGCCGAGCGGCTTGGAATTCCATTGCTCCAGTCGCGAGGCGAGAGCGCGTTTGGCGTCCTCGCGGATCAGGTCGAAGACTCCGGTCAGCCGCGCGTAATCCTCGGGATGCAGGTACAGGCTGAAAATGCAGGGAACCAGGACGCTGTAACCCATTTCGAACTGGCCCAGTTCCATGTTGCGGACCAACTGCTCGATAATCGCCCGGCCGCTGATTTTCCCTTGAATCTCCCCCGTCGCCTTCGGCACGCTGTCACACCTCCACCCAAGCTTTCGACGCGGCTGAGCCGTTAGAGGGTTTCCTGCATAACGGCCCTGCCCGACATCCTACCACTCGGCGTGCGGTATGAATAAATATCAATGCTTACGTTTCAGGTGATCGGCGAGGTGGTCGGCGTGGTGTCGCTGGCGGCCTGGATTTATCTCGTCTTCGGCCGAGGCGGCTTCTGGCGGATGCGGGAATCGCCCGCGCCAAAGTTGACCGGCGGCGCGAAGTCGATTGCGGTCGTGATTCCGGCTCGCAACGAAGAGGCCGTCGTCGGCCAGGCGATCGGATCGTTGCTGCAGCAAGATTATCCAGGGCCCTTGCGCGTGTTCCTGGTGGATGACCACAGCACCGATCGAACAATAGCCAGCGCCGGATCACACCAGCGGCTGACCATCGTAAAAGCCCGCCCGCTTCCCGACGGCTGGACCGGCAAACTCTGGGCGATCTCCGAAGGTCTCGAACAGGCGGCGGTGGAACCCGATTATATTCTGCTCACCGACGCCGACATTGTTCATGCCCCTGACAACATCGCCGGTCTGGTTGCGCGGGCCGAAGCGGGCAACCTCGATCTGGTTTCCTACATGGTCAAGCTGCAATGCCGGACGCTGGCCGAGCGCGCACTCATCCCGGCCTTTGTGTTTTTCTTCTTCAAGCTTTATCCGCCGGCCTGGATCGCTCGCCGCGATCGGAAAACTGCCGGAGCGGCCGGGGGTTGCATGCTGATCCGTCGATCGGCGCTGGAGCGCATGGGAGGCATCGCGACGATCCGTGGCGATCTAATTGACGACTGTGCGCTCGCTCGTGCGGTCAAGCGAAGCGGTGGCGCCATCTGGCTTGGCCTCACCCGCGAGACTCGCAGCATCCGCGACTACACGAACTTCGGCGAAATACGTAACATGATCGCTCGAACGGCTTTCACGCAGCTTCGCTACTCGACGGGGCTCCTCATTGGAACCATCCTGGCGATGGCGATCATTTACCTGGCACCGCCGCTACTGCTTCTGACCGGCGACCCAATCACAGCCGGGTGCGGCGCGGCCGCATGGTCACTAATGAGCATCTCCTACTTACCCACGCTGCGCCTGTATGGTCTCTCGATAGCCTGGGCCCCGTTGCTTCCGCGCGTGGCCTTGTTCTATATGGTCGCCACGGTGGATTCCGCTTTGCGCTACTGGACTGGTCGCGGCGGTGAATGGAAAGGGCGCGTTCAAGTGGGGCGGACGCCTCGTCCGCGCCGGTCCCCCTGGTCCGGCTCTGCGAACTAGCGTGTGCTACAACCAAACTTGACTCCGTCCGACAAAGCCCGCATCCTCGGCATCGGCTCGCTCAGCCGCCACATCTTTCTTTGCGCCGACCAGACCAATCCTAAATGCGCTCCACGCGAGATCACCAACGTCTCCTGGGATTATCTGAAGAAGCGGCTTACTGAGTGTGGCCTCCTGCAAGGTGAAAACTGCATTTATCGCACCAAGGCCAACTGCCTGCGGATCTGCGAGCAAGGGCCGATCGCAGTGGTCTATCCCGATGGTGTCTGGTATCACTCGGCGACGCCCGAAGTGCTGGAGCGAATCATCCAGGAACATCTCGTCGGCGGAAAGCCCGTGACCGAGTTCGTGTTCGCCGTCAGCCCTCTAAGCGGCGCGCGGTAGCTAGTGCTCCAGCTTGTAAATGGTCAGGCCGCTCAAAAGCTTCGGATAGAAGTCGGTCGATTTCTGCGGCATCACACCGCCGGCGAACGCGACCTCGGCTACCTGCCGGATCGTAGTCGGCTCCAGCAAAAAGGCGATCTCCGCCCCGCCTTCACGAACCTTGGCATAGGCCGCATCCAGACCGCGGACGTATTCGATGTGCTTTTCCTCGCGCACGGCTTCTTCGCTGATGCCGAGCATTCCACCGAGCAGTTCCTGGTGCAGTACCTTCACATCCAGCTCGCCCGGTTTCCGGTCGCGCTCATAGAGGCGCACTTCGCCCGATCGCGTCACAATGCCGATACGAATCTTGCCAGGCGCCACTTTCGCAAAGATCCGCCTCAGCTCATCGATCGATTCAAGCCGCTGCCCGCCAATCTTCTGTAGAAAGGCCGCCGCGTCGAAACCGGCCAGGTGGCTGAGCACGCGATGCGTCGCCAGGATCTCCAAGCCCGGCGAGTGCATGTTCACGAACGCCATCGACATTTTTTGCGCATCGCGAAGGCCTGGATTTTCGTTTCGAAACGCCAGCGCGGTCTCATAGCGGTGATGCCCGTCGGCGATCAGTAGTTTTTTATCGGCCGTCAGCTCCTGGATCCGGGCGATCGCTGCCGGATCCGAAATCTTCCACAAGCGGTGCACCGCTTCGTACTCATCCGTCACCACGATGTCCGGTGCGGCCGCGGCAGCCTGGTCTAGTATCATGTCGACCGCTAACCCGGGATCGTCATACAGCATGAAGATCTGCTCGAAGTGCGCGTGGGTGTGGCGCAACAGCTCCATGCGATCCTTCTTCGGTCCTGACAAAGTCTGCTCGTGCCGGTAGACGACGCCCGCCGAATAATCCTCCAGCGCGCTGAGTCCGATGAAGCTCTTCCGCTCCACCTTCGCTCCAGTGTCGGGGATGGTGAATTCCTGGTAATACGCGTAGAGGCTCGGCGCCTCTTCATGCTCGAGAATTCCATTCGCCATCCAGGCGTCGAGACAGCCCGCCGCGCGCGTGTAGACGTTGTCGCGATCGTTATCGGAAGCCCGTTTTTCGCCGAGAACAATCCGAACCAGGTTGTAGGCGCTAAGCGAAAGATAGCGAGCCTGCATAGCCGCGGAAATCTTGTCGTACGGTTGTGTTACCAGATTTTCAACCGCGCCGGCCTTCGCGCTGTAGCGATAAGGTTGGAATGGAAAGATGCGCGCCAATCGATCAGGATACCAGCAATCAATGCGCCACCAAGCGCCTCACACCCTCGCGGATAGTGCGTTCGCCGATGGACGAAAAGCCAAAGATAAACTCGAGGCTGGGCGGCTTCGTCAAATAATAGGCGCTCGCGCTCATCAGCAAAACCTTCCCCGCCGCCGCGCGTTGAACGACGTCTTCATCTTCGAATTGCACTAGAAGATGCATTCCCGCCGCATCGCCGCGCACTCTCGCGTTAGCACCGAAATGACGCGCCAGCGACTCCACCAGAACCTCACGTCTGCGTCCATACAAGCGCCTCATCCGGCGGATATGGCGTTCCAGGTGCCCTTCGCGGATGAAATCGGTGAGAGCGGCTTGGTCGAGCATGGATGTATGCCGGTCTGCCAACCATTTCGCTCGCTTCAAAGCCGCGACGAAACGCGGCGGCGCGATGACATAACCGATCCGCAACCCCGGAAACATGACTTTCGAAAAAGTTCCGATGTAGATTACCGGAACGCCCTGCGCCAAGCCTTGCAGCGAAGGCAGGGGAGCGCCGCTGTAACGATATTCGCTGTCGTAGTCATCTTCGATGATCGCGGCTCCCTGGCCGCGTGCCCATTCGATCAGCTCCAGCCGCCGCGCCAGAGACATCGAGACTCCGGTGGGAAACTGATGCGACGGCGTTACGTAAACCAGACGCGCTTTCCGGCCGAGATCGCCGATCACGACCCCATCGCCATCGATGCCGGCGGGCCGAAGCCTCGCGCCGTGCGCTTGAAAGATCCGGCTGGCTCCCTGATAGCCGGGGTTCTCGAAGGCAACCTCGTTGCCAGGATCAATTAGCAGCCGGACGCACAGATCGAGTCCCTGTTGCGATCCGTTCACGATCACTACTTGCTCGGGTGTGCAGTGGACCGCCCGTGAGCGCGCCACGTATGCCGCGATCTCGCGCCGCAGCGGTTGATAGCCCGCCGAGTGTTCCGGATAATCGAACAATTCCCGGTAGTCGAACAACTCGTGCGTTGCCGCGCGGAGATGCCGCATCACCAGCTTGCGCCACAGCGCAAATGGAAAGCGCTCCAGATCCGGCCTCCAGTGCGTGAAGCGGATGAACCCAGCGGGCGTTTCCGGATAAAGAAAATCGTCACGCAACCCGGCGCCGTAGGACGAAAGGCGGACCTCTGGCTCTTCATCTTTTATCGTGGTCCGGGCGCGGCCCGGCCGCAACGCATCGTCGGGAAGCTCGTGGCAGACAAATGTGCCCGAGCCGTGCGCCGCATCCAGGTATCCTTCGGCGATGAGCTGCTCGTAGGATTCGGTCACGGTGCTGCGCGAAACCGCGAGCGTTGCGGCCAGTTCCCGCGTGGAGGGAACGCGCTCGCCTCGCCGGAAGCGGCCGGTCAGAATTCCGGTGCGCCATTGTTCGTAAATCTGGCGATGGAGCGGCACCGGCGAGGCCCGCTGCAGGTTCATGGCAACGCGCATAAGTGGACTGCTCCAGCTTAACAGAAGTGGCCCTTTCGAGCGACCACTCTTCGCAGTACAGTGGAAAGAAGATGGAAACCTACACTCCTACCACCCGAACCCAAGTGCGGCGGCTTCCCAAGCGCGCCACGTACGACCAAAAGCAGGTCCACGCCATTCTCGACGAGGGCTATATCTGCCACGTGGGTTTCGCCGTCGATGGACAACCGTTCGTCATCCCCACCGGGTATGCGCGCTTCGGCGATCAGCTCTACATCCATGGCTCAGCCGCGAGCCGGATGCTGCGCTCGGCCGGCGAAGGTGTGGATGTTTGCGTAACAGTCACGCTGGTCGACGGATTCGTGCTGGCGCGTTCGGTCTTCCATCATTCGATGAACTATCGCTCGGTCGTCGTGCTGGGCAAAGCTCGGCTGGTGACCGATCCTGAAGAGAAGCGCGCCGCGCTCCGCTGCTTCACCAATCACATCGTGGCGGGCAGGTGGGAAGAGGCCCGGCAGCCTACCGATCAAGAGTTGAAGGCCACCAGCGTTCTGGCGCTGCCGCTGGAGGAAGTATCGGCGAAAGTCCGCACCGGTCCGCCGGTCGACGATGAAGAGGACTATTCGATGCCGATTTGGGCGGGCGTGGTCCCGATCCGGGGACAGGTGGGCGAGCCGCTTCCGGATGATCGCCTGCTGCCCGGCATTCCAGCGGTTGACGTTCAGCGCGTCGTCTCAGAACATCGATCGTGAATAGACGCCGGTATGTGATTCGGGCGCGGCCAGGTAGCACTCGGCAGCGTACGTGACCTCACCGGGATTCAAATGGGTGGTGAAATCCTCAGCGCGGGCAGATACGTCGTTGGCCCAATTCCGTACGTTCCCGGTAGCGGCATCCACCCTCGCCGGCGTGCCGAAGGAACTTGTCCGCAACCCGGCACTACCGATTACATACCGCTGCGTGACCACTGCGAATCCCTTGTTGGCGCAGCTTGCGGGCTGGTCGGCCGGACAGTCCGAGTCGTGAACCACTCGGATCTTGCTGATGATCAGTACGCCATGACCTTCATCGATATGCACGCCCAACCCTTCGGCCGCTCGTAAAACAATATTGCGGTTTTCGGTTTTGGAGAAATCGATGCCTTGCGCATACATGCTGGCGACGTCACGGCTGATTTCGTTGGCATGATCGTTTTGGCTGGCGCTGCTATTCACCAGCAGCACGCCGATCGACAGCGGAACCAGGAAAATTGCCCCTACGGCGTAGAGACGGACGGTAGTGGCGCGGGCCTGTGGCGTGCGGGGTTCCATCTGCTACTTATCAACCTTAGTTCATAGGAGTAAGAGTTGCTAGACGGCAATTCTGCCTATTTGCAAGCAAATCACCCCTAGTACTTCCCTAAACTTAGTTTCAGCTTCCGGTAGTTTGTAGTGTGAATGCAGTACGCGCTAGCGCAACGACGCACCCCAGACAGCTTCTTTTCTCAAGCGCGGCTTCAGGATCTTGCCGCCTGGGTTGCGCGGGAGCGGGTCGGCGCGAATTATCATGAACTGCGGGATTTTGAAATCGGCCAGCCGGCCTTTCAGAAACTCGCAGATCTCCGCGGGCCGCGCTTTGGCGTCGGGTTTCAAGACCACGACTGCGCCGACCTTTTCGCCCATCATCGAATCCGGGACGCCCATTACCGCGCACTCGAACACCGCCGGATGCGCGCACAACGCGTTCTCCACTTCGACGCAGTAAACGTTTTCACCGCCGCGGTTAACCATATCCTTCTTGCGGTCGACGATCTGCACGAAGCCGTCCTCATCGATGCGCGCGAGATCCCCGGTGTGCAGCCAACCGTCGACGAAATTCTGCGCGGTCGCCTCCGGCTTGTTCCAGTAGCCCTTCACGACGTTCGGCCCGCGCACCAGCAGTTCGCCGACGCCGCCGGAATCCGTCTCAAAAAGATCGAGATCCACAACCGGAGCGGCGAAGCCCACTGAATCGGGCCGGACGTGCGCGAAATCGTGTGGAAGAAACGTCGCGACCGAAGACGTCTCGGTCAATCCGAAGCCGTTGCCGACGCGAGCGTTCGGAAATGCCTGCATGATTCGCCCCACCAGATCGGGAGCGATCGGAGCGCCGCCGTACATCGCCCACCCGACGCCTTTCGTATCGATCTCGTAAAAGTTGGGCTGATTGATCGCGATCCAGAAGATGGCCGGCACGCTAGTGACCGAGTTGATGCGCTCCTGATTGATGGCACGCAGAAATGCCTGCACTTCGAAAGCCGGCATGATGACCGTCGCGCCGCCCGATTCGCAGCTCGGCAGAAGCTGGCTGTTGCATCCGGTGACGTGGAAGAGCGGAACCGACACCAGTGTACGGAGGCTGCCGTCGCGGGGAAGCTGGGCAATGCGCGTGCAGGTTTCTATGTTGGAAAGGAAACCTTCGTGCGTGGTCATCGCGCCCTTGGGGAAACCGGTGGTGCCACTAGTGTAGAAGATGGCGGCGACGTCGGGCCGCGTGAAACCTTCGGCGACGAACGGATCACCGGATGGCAGCGGCTGGCCGGGAAGAAAGACGAAGCGCGAGCCGGAATCGGTGATTACGTACTCGACTTCGGGATCGCTGAAGCGCGTATTCACCGGCACAGCGATGGCGCCGGACATGAGCGTACCCCAGAAGGCAAGGCACCAGTCGAGACTGTTGCCAAGACGGATGGCGACCCGATCGCCGCGTTCGATACCCAGGTGTTTCAGCCCGCCGGCGACACGGGCCGAGCGATCCCAGAGCTCACGATAATTGATCCGTTCGCCGCCGATCTCGACGATGGCCTCGTTGTCCGGTGTGCGGTCAACCGTGGCACGCAGCATCTCGAGAATCGAGTTCGGGAGGCCCGAGTAGCGAGCGATGTTTTCAGGTCCGCGAACGACACCGGACCGGTCGAAGGGGTAAGTCATCCTTAGTACGCGCCCTGCTTTTCAAAGATCGCTCGCGGATTATCGACCATCATGATCCGGATCTGCTCGTCGGTCACGCCTCTCTGCTTTAGCGCCGGAATCACATCCTTGTGAATGTGCAGATAGTTCCAGCGGGGGAGCACAGCCGGAAGATCGCGCTCCGGCAGCCAGTCGCTAAAACACGCGGCATCGTGCGAGAGCACCAGCTTCCCTGCATGGCCGCGCTCGCACAGACGCGCGACGGTGTTCACGCGATCCTCGAAAGGCAAGATCGTATCGATGCCGAAGCGGTCCATACCGAGATAAGATCCGTTGGCAATGAGCTCTTCCAGATATTCGATTTCGGTAGTGTCGCCCGAATGTCCGATCACGACGCGCGAAAGATCGACGCCCTCTTCGAGAAAAATGCGCTGCTGCTCCAGCCCGCGTTTGGATCGCGCGTGCGTGTGCGTCGAGATTGGTACGCCGGTCTGGCGATGCGCCTGCGCGACTGCTCGTAACACTCGTTCCACTCCGGGCGTGACACCCGGCGCATCGGTCGCGCACTTCAGGATGCCGGCTTTTACGTTGGTGTCGGCGATTCCTCGCTGGATGTCTCGCACAAACATCTCGATCATGAGTTCCGGCCCTTGAAGCACCGTACCCGGGCCTCGGAAATGGAAATAGAAAGGTATGTCGTTGTAGGTATAAATACCGGTCGCGACGACAATGTTGATTTTGGTCCGCTCGGCGATGTGCTGAATACGCGGGATGTAGCGGCCCAGTCCGATTACAGTGAGATCGACCACCGAATGAACGCCGTGCGAAACGAGTTCGTTGAGCCGCGCGACCGCCTCTTCTATCCGCCGCTCTTCATCGCCCCACGCCTCGGGATAATTCTGCATGATCTCGGTGGAGAGCACGAAGATGTGTTCGTGCATCAGCGTTACGCCGAGCTGTGCGGTATCGATGGCCCCCCGCGCGGTGTTGAGGGCGCTCACGAATAAACCATCTGGATCAAAGCCTGGATGTAGCCGAACGCGTAAGCGAAAGCCTGATAGCCGTTGGTGTCGCCCTCTATGCGAGGAACGTGGTCGGGCATCAGCATGCCATCGTAGCCGACCTCTTTATAAGTCTTGATGGTCTGGATAAAGTTGATGTCGCCGTCGTCCGGGAAGGTTTCCTGGAAGTTGAGAAAGCCGCCGCGGATGTTGCGGAAATGCACGTTGAAGATCTTCTTACGTGAGCCGAAGTAGCGGATGACGTCGTGGATCTCGACGTTCGGATTCTGCAGCATCTCCGACACCGTGCCCTGGCAGAAGTTGAGCCCGTGATACGGACTCGGATTGATGTCGATGAAGCGCTTGAGCCCGTCGACGCTGCCGAGAACACGATGCACGCCCCGGAAACCGCGGTCGCGAGGCATGGCCGGGTCATGCGGATGCAAAGCGATTCTCACCTTGTATTCTTCGGCTACCGGAACGACGCGGCGGAGGAAGTAAGTGATGCGTTCCCACATCATGTCTTCGCTGACAGCGCCGGCTTCGGTGAGCTGCGGATCCTGCTTGGCCTGATCGTAGACGAAAGTGCTGTAGCGCGCGCGGCCGCGTCCCGGGCTGGTTCCCGTGCGGACCACGCCCAGAATAGTGAGGTTATATTTCGCCTCGGGAATGCCGGCCTTGGCGCAGTTGCGGATCATTTCACAAATGTTGTCGATCTCCCGATCGCGCTCCGGGCTTTTGCCCAGAATAATATTCGGGTTCTCGGCCTTGGTTATGTAGCTGGAGCTGAGCGGCAGCGGCACTGCGTCGAGCTTGATCCCGAACGATTCCACGCGCTCGCGCAGTTTGGTGAGCCCCTCGACAGACCAATTCTCGTCGAACTTCGCCGACGGCAGCCCGCTACAGATGTGATTCACGCCGAAGGCCGCGATCACACGCAGAATCTCGTCCGAGTGGCCGTGCTGGGTCCCGACCTTCATGCGGCCGGCCGAAGCGGTGGGCGCGCTGGGGCCCGATTGCGCGGCGGCAGCGGCAGGTAATGCGGCAAGTTGCAAAAAAGTTCTACGGTCCATGAGCAAGGTCTCCTCAGCGCAAATCAGCGCCATCTATCATTCATATCGCACACCATCGGGGTCCACGCGGAGTGCCCGGCGCACCGGAATCAATGCATCAAGTCCTGAGGTACTTGTTGAAGAAATCCACCGTGCGCTGCCAGGCCAGTTTAGCCGCGGCCTCATCGTAGCGCGGCGTGGTGTCGTTATGGAACCCGTGATTCGCGCCTTCGTACATGTACTCGGTGTACGTCACATGGTTCGCCTTCAGCGCTTCCTCATAGGCGGGCCAACCGCCATCGATGCGCGTGTCGAGTCCGGCATAGTGGATCAGAAGCGCCGCTTTAATCTTGGCCGTGTCGGCAGCCGATGGCTGCGCGCCATAGAAGGGAACCGCCGCAGCCAGGTCCGAGCCCATGCGCACCGCGAGCGTATTGGCGATCCCGCCACCGAAACAGAAGCCGACCACTCCGATCTTGCCGGTGCAATCGGAGCGCGATTTGAGCCAGCGGGCCGCAGCTATAAAATCTTCGGTCATCTTCGGCTTGTCGACCTGTTGAAAAATCTGCGCGCCTTTCTCGTCATCGCCCGGATAACCGCCGGCGCTGGTGAGACCGTCGGGAGCGAAGGCGATGAAATTCTCTGTGCCTAGACGCCGGGCTACATCCTCTATATAGGGATTCAGCCCGCGATTCTCGTGGACCACCAGCACGCCTGGATATTTTCCACTCTTGGCGGGACGGACCAGGTAGCCTTTGATGCTTCCATTGCCCTGCGGCGAATCCACCGTCGCGTACTCTGCCTTGATGCGATGGTCGTCCTTGGGAACTTGAGTCGCCCAGGCGTAATTGGGACGGAGCGCTTCGAAGATTCCGGCTACCGTGAGGCCGCCGACGGCGAACTTTTTCGCGCCCTCTAAAAAATCGCGGCGCGGGATGTCCCCGTGGACGTAAAGATCAAAGAGGTTCAGCAACTCTTGCGGAAAATCGCTCGCCTTTTTTCGCTCCATGCGGCAAAGCATAACACACCCAGATGTCTTCTACTTCCCTTACCGACACCACTCCACAATGTGCCTAGCCACTTCCTCCCCCGCGTCCTCCTGGATGAAATGCCCGGCGCCCGCGATCCATAATGGCGGCGCGACATTGCGGAAGAGCGACCGCAGAAAAGGCTCGGCCGGAGCGGTGATTGCGTCCTCTTGGCCCCAAGGGAGCAGCACCGGCAGGTCGAGCGTCTTTAAGCGTTCGACTGCGATGCGGTTTTCGTAAGCGCCCGGATCGCCTGCGCGGATCGGGACCAAACGCGGAAACACGAGCGCGGCAGTCTGGTAATCTTTCGAGGGAAATGGTGCTCCATAAGCGGCCGCCTCAGCGTCGCTGAGCTGTCGATTCTGGATCGTATTGCGCATCAGCCGCGGGACATCGAGCGACTCTATACCTTGCGAAAAACGCCGCCACTTGTGGAACGCCTCGCTGCCCGGATCGCCGATTGGGATTCCAGTGTTCATGGCCACCAGTCGCGCAAACCGCTCGGGTTGCTCAGCCAGAATACGAAGACCGAGTAAGCCGCCCCAGTCCTGGCAGACCATCGTAATCTTTTTCAGATCCAGCGCTTCGATGAACTTGCGAAGCCAGCGCGTATGCGATTTATAGCTATATGCGTTGGCCGAGACGGGCTTGTCGCTGCGCCCGAAGCCGATCAGATCTGGTGTGATGACGCGGCCCAGAGTTGCGAGCGGCGGAATCATGTGTCGATACAGATAGCTCCAGGTCGGCTCGCCATGCAGCATCAGGATCGGGTTGCCCGAGCCATGCTCTACATAGGCCATCCGCAGGCCTTCGACCTCGACATACTTCGGTTCGTAAGGAAACCCGGAAAGCTTCGCGAAACACTCGTCGGGAGTTCGCAACACGGATCCATCGTGCCACGACGTCTTGACGCCAGCGAAAAGCGCGACTCTGGCGATATCTTGCGGGTTCAGGCTGGGCGCGATTTCGGCGATCCACATTGACAGAGCGAGCAGATCGGCATCGATCTCGTGCTCCGGCGGGCGCGGCTCGTAACGATCCCAATGACCATAGACCATCGCCATCGATGGACAGCCGCGACCGAGATCGGCCAGCTCGAGGGCGTACAAATGGTCGTGCTGGGACCGCCAGTAAACGCGGCCGGCGCGAATGCCGGCGGCTTGCTCGATGGCCTCGGCTACATCGGGACGGACGTCGAGCTCCTGCTCCCACAGCAGCGGGTCGGGCCGCAGGCCGGCTAATTCTTCTTCGGACGGCCTGATAAATTTCACAGCCTTGACCCGACTGCGCGCGTAAGGAACTCGACCGTCGCCTTCGCAAGATCGGGGCCGCGATCGTCTTGCAGGAAATGCCGGGCGCGGTCGAAAGCGATGGGGCCCTCGGCGTGTGGAAGCAGCTCCTTCAGCCGATTTGCGAACTCGATCGGAAAAACTTCATCGCCGGGGGCCCAGAGCAGCAGCGCCGGAGTTTTGGCCAGCTCCGGCAAGCGCCGCTGGATGACTTGCATATCGGCAAAGCCTCGATCGCCCTCGCGCATGGGAATCGTGCGCGGCCAGGTGAGGACCACGTGATCGGAATCAGGCTCGTCGAAAACGTGATGGTAGGCGCGCGCTTCGTCTTCGGTCATTCCACGCACGGTTGTAGCAGTGGGTCCATGCTGCGAGAGAACTTTGTGGCGCTTCATGAAAAACTGGCCGATCAACGGAGCGTGCCACGTCATCCAGAGCCGAGGCGAAGCGTGGAATTTGCTGATGAGATCGGTGAATAGCCAGGTGTTCATCAGGACCACCGCGGATAATTTCTCGACGCGTTGTAGCGCCGCGCCGACGCCCTGCGGGCCACCCCAGTCTTGCCCCACGATGACAAACCCGCGCAGGCTGAGCTGATCGATCAACGAGACCAGATCTGCAATATGATGCGCGAGCGTCAAGGCGGCATCGATACGGGGGTGATCGGAATAACCGGCGCCGATCCAATCGGGA
>DATHOT010000380.1:0-15500 GCA_035484655.1 Bryobacteraceae bacterium
TGCTTAAGGGCCTGATCGCGGCCGTCTTGCCGCTGGGCGCCGTTCTCGTATATTTATTCCTAACCAGACAGCTCTTTGAACGTCGAACCTGGAAGCGGCTGCGGCCGTTCTCCGGCACGCTGATCATCCTTCTGATTGCCGCGCCCTGGCACGTGCTGGCCACGCTCCGCAATCCACCATACTTCTATTTCTCGATGCGCAGCGTTCCGGGCGAATATCACGGCTTTTTCTGGTTTTACTTCATCAACGAACACCTGCTGCGCTTTTTGAACCTGCGCTATCCACGCGATTATGACACCGTGCCGCAGCTCTACTTCTGGCTCTTTAATCTGCTCTGGCTTTTTCCTTGGAGCGCCTACCTGGCTGCGGCATTCCGGTTGAGCTACCGTAACGTCGATCGAGCTGGCAGGATGCGGCTGCTGGCGCTATGCTGGACTGGTTTTCTGCTGATTTTCTTCACGTTTTCTTCCACGCAGGAATATTATTCGATGCCCTGCTACCCGGCCCTGGCGCTGCTGATTGGATGCGCCCTGACGGAGCAAACCCTGACTTCTCAAAAATGGGTTCGCGCCGGCGACCGGGTGATCTCCGCAATTGCAGCGCTGGCGGCTTTAGCGATTGCCATCATCCTCGCTCGACTTTGGAATCTGCCGACTCCGGGCGATATCTCGGCGGCGCTGACTCAGCATCCAGAGGCGTACACGTTGTCGCTCGGCCATATGGGCGATTTGACTCTCAAATCATTTGCGTATCTTCGCGTGCCACTTATTGTTGCGGGCGTCGCTTTCCTGATTGGCGCATCGGCCGTCTGGTGGCGACAGCCGATCGTTGCTTTCGTCGTCATGATGGTGTTGTTCCTGCATGCCGCTCGAATCGCGATGGTGTTTTTCGACCCCTATCTTTCTTCGCGTCCCCTGGCCATCGCGCTGATGAAGGCCCCGCCCGGCCAGCTCATCGAAGACAACGCCTACTACACGTTTTCATCCGTATTCTTCTACGCCAATCGCCGCGGCTTACTCCTGAATGGCCGTCAGACCAACCTGGAATACGGATCCTATGCCCCAAAAGCGCCGAACGTCTCCATCGACGATGCGGGCTTAGTGCGATTGTGGCCTATGCCCGATCGTTATTATCTGTTAGTGGAGGGTTCTTCTTTGAGGCGCATCGAACTTCTTGTTGGCCGGCCGCAACTTCACGTCGTGGCTGAAAGCGGCGGCAAATACCTGCTGACCAATCATGCGAATTCTGATTGATGCCACGCCATTGCTTTTGCGCAGCGTAGGCATCAAGACCTATCTCTATCACTGGATTCAGCAACTCTGCCAACAGGCTGGCAATGAGCAAATTCTGACGTTTCCGCATCTGGACAAATTGGGTCCACTGAATCATGAGCGGTCCATTCTCACTCCCGCTCAAACTTTCCCCAAGCTAGCGCGTCTTCACTTAGCGAATCTTAGTCCAGCGCTGGCGACGTGGGCGATACCCAAAGCAGATGTGTTCCACGTGTCGAACCAGGTTCGAAATCCTCCTAAGAATACGAAGCTGACAGCGACGATATACGATCTAACTTGTCGCCTGATGCCGGAGCTGCACACCGAAGCCAATATTCGCGCGGACGAAAGCTTAGCGAAGAATATTCTCCAGAAAGCCGACGCGCTGATTGCGATTTCCGAAAACACGCGCGCCGACGCGATACGGCTTTTGGGCGTCGACCCGGAACACATACAGGTCATTTATCCGGGCATTCCTGAGGTCTATTTCGGAGCGCAACCGAGACCGGCCGAGCATCCATACGTTTTGTATGTCGGGACTATCGAACCCCGCAAGAATGTCGACACAGTACTGGATGCCTGGCAAGGGTTTCGCTTGCGTAATGACTTCGACCTAGTAATCGTGGGCTCCAGCGGTTGGGGATCGGAGAAGACCATGGCACGGCTCGCATCACGGCCGCAAGGCGAGCGTTGTTCGCGCCCAGAGGGCGTCCAATATCTTGGTTACGTGGGAGAGGATGAGTTGCCCGGGCTGACGGCCGGCGCCACGGCTTTCCTTTATCCTTCTTTGTATGAAGGCTTTGGTTTTCCGGTGGCGCAAGCGATGGCTGCGGGCGTGCCTGTGATCACGTCCAATACGTCGTGTCTGCCGGAAGTCGCCGGCGACGGCGCGCTATTGGTCGACCCGCGCAGCGCGGCGGAAATTCAAGCGGCGCTCGAAAAGCTGCTCACATCACAAATATTGCGCGACCAGCTTCGAATAGCGGGCGCCGAGTGCGCGCGGCGATATCGCTGGGATGCATGTGCACGGCAGAGTCTGGAGTTTTTCCGGCGACTGGGTTAACGGCCAATGTTATGCGAATCCTGATCGACGCCACCTCGCTGCTGTTGCGGAGCGCGGGGATCAAAACCTACACATATCACTGGATTCAGCATCTCTGGCAGCAGGCCGGCAATGAGCAGATTCTCACTTTTCCACGCATCAGCAAATTGGCGGCGCTCAATCACGAACGCTCCATTCTCAGCCCCGCGCAGACCTATCCGAGGTTGGCGGTGCTATACGCGGCGAATTTGCTCCCGGCGTTACCACTGCTGCGGTGGATGACGGCCAGCGTCGACGTATTTCATGTGTCCACCCAGATCTGGAATCCTCCGAGGAACACCAAGCTGACCGCGACCATCCACGACATGACGGGCCACCTGATGCCGGAACTGCACACACCGGGCAACGTCCGAGCGGAAGCAACCTTCGCCGAAAATGTTCTGCGCCGGGCGAATCGCCTGATCGCGGTTTCGGAGAACACGCGAGCCGACGCCGTGCGTGTGCTGGGTTTGGATCCGGAGCGCATCGAGGTCATTTACTCTGGAATTTCCGACGTTTATTTCGGCGCGCAAGCACGGCCAGCCGCCAAGCCCTACGTCTTATCGCTCGGCACCATTGAGCCCCGCAAGAACATCGACACGCTGCTCGACGCCTGGCAGGGTTTTCGACTGCGCAACGATTTCGACCTGTTGATCGCAGGCGCCACAGGTTGGTCGTCGGAGAAGACCCTGGAGCGCCTCACATCGCGCCCGCCGCCGGGTGTGCGCTATCTGGGCTACGTTCCTGAAGATGAACTTCCAGGGCTGACCGCCGGCGCCACGGCATTTATCTATCCATCGCTCTATGAGGGCTTCGGGTTTCCAGTAGCGCAGGCCATGGCGGCGGGAGTTCCAGTGATTACGTCGAATACTTCCTGTCTGCCGGAGATCGCGGGCGAAGGAGCTTTGCTGGTGGACCCGCGCAGTCCCGCGGAAATCCAGTCCGCGCTCGAAAGGCTGCTGACCTCGCCGGCATTTCAAGAGCAACTGAGGACCGCCGGTCGCGAACGCGCTCAGCAATATCGTTGGGAAATCTGCGCACGCCGAAGCTTGGACTTTTTCCGGCGGGTTGGTTGACTACTTTCCGGTCCCTGGCGCTACAAAGAAATCCCACACTTGCATGTTCACTTTGCCATCGGTGTATTCGACCACCGCGTATTCACCGGGTTCAATGGGTTTCTCCGGCCAGATTTTGAAAAGTCCGTCGGCCACCTGCTTGCGAAATGTTGGAACCAGGTCCGGCTCTTCCACAGTTTCCTTCGTCACGGGAATAAGGGTGAGCTTCTCCACCACGCGATTGCCCTTATGTTCGCTCAATCGCACAATCCCGAAACGCTCGTCGGCCGACAGCCGGATGTAGAATTCGGGCTCCCGATTGGCCGTCCCCGCGGGCGCATGCGGCCCGTCCAGCTCCAGCGTCGCCTTGCCGGATACCAATGGAATGGGACTCAGAGCTTTGAGCACGGACCGCCTCTTGTCGGTGACGATTTTCGATTCTCCGACCTTGACGGGAATCAGCTTGCCGGCCTCGATGAGGTAAACACCTTCGGCCGTAGGAATCTGCTCCACCTCTTTGCGGGCATCCCGCTCGGCTTTCTCTTCGGCGGCGTTCGCGGCCTCTTCCTCGCGCAGCGTTTCCTCACGGCGTTTGATCTCGGCTTTCGTTTTTTCCAGGTCGACTAGAGCAGCGGGGATCTCCTCCCACTCACCGCGGTCAACGCTCAAGAAACTGACGCGGTCGTCTTCTACTTTGTATTCGCGCGCCAGTTGGTAGGTCCCGTCCTTCAAATAGAGTTTTATATTAGCCGCGCAGAGCAGACAGGCCACCCCCAGCAGCAGGCAGCACGCTCTGGTTAGCCATCTCATTTGTTTTTCATCCTTCCACCGGCTGCAATCCAACGCTGCGAAGGAGCAAGAACTGCGACAAATTATCAGATGTCAGGAGCCCTAACAACTGCCCATCCTGCATCACCAGTGCACACGCACCCGAGTGCGCCATCATCGGCAATACTTCCGCCAAATCCTGGTCGGGAGGAAGGCTGTTGTACTCGCGTTCCATGAAGCCTGCGATATACGCCTGAGGGCCTTCCAGAGCCATCCCCCGCAGCAGGGCAGTCCGGCCGAGCAGTCCGATCACCTGATCGCCGAGCATGACGGGGAAATCCTGTTGCGACGTGGAGAGCAGCAGGTTGGCCGCGTCTCGAATCGTGCTGCCATGCTGGAGCGTATGGTATTCCGTCACCATGGCCGCTCGCACCGGGATGCCTTGCGTGAGCGATCGGCCGCGCGAGGCCGCGCCTTCGTTGGCCGCGCCAAGATAGATGAAAAACGCCACGAAGGCCAGCATGGGCATATAAATGAATCCATACAGACCCATGCTGATGGCCAACATGCGGCCCGACCAGGTGGCGATGCGCGTCGCTTCATATTCAGACTTCAAGCGCGACAGGATCGCGCGCAACATTCGCCCGCCGTCCATCGGAAATGCGGGCAATAGATTGAAGCCCGCCAGAATGAGATTGCCGAGCGCGATGCGATCAATCAGGTTGCCGTCCGCCGGTTGCTCGAGCGCGAAGAAATTCGCAGAGCGGTGCCGCAAATAAAGCAGTAGGAAGATCAGGGCGGCAATCGCCAGATTCACCACCGGACCTGTGAGCGCGATCCAGAACTCTTCGCTGGGCTTGGCCGGCCGCTCTAAACGCGCCACGCCGCCGATGGGAAACATCACGATCTCCAGCGTCCGTATGCCGTATAAAGAACCGACAAATGCATGTGCGAACTCATGCAGCAATACGGATACGATCAGGGCCAGAATAAATAGCGTATAGTTGGCGGGCGACTGGTTGGAACCCAGCCCGATCACGATCAAGAAAATCAGCAGCAGCACAAACGTAAAATGCAGGCGAATGGGGACGCCCATCAACCGGATAGATCCGACCGAACCAGGACTCACCGCTCGCTCGGTGCTGCGCTCCTCTGCCAAAATTACCCTCTGGACCTAATTTAGCGCACCTTGATTATCGACCGGCCGTCTTCGCCACAATGTCGTACACCGGCTTGTTGTCAGCGTAGACACGCCATTCCTGGACCAAGCCGTTTTCCACAACAACCCGCCACGCCGCCGGCGTCCGCCATTTGTTTTCAGCCGGCATTTTGTCCTTCACGCTTATCGTGCCGCCCGCGGCGCCGAACACTGCGACGATGTTGGCGCTTTGAAAAATGTCTTCATGTGACACCCAATAGTCCGGGCAGAAGGCGTAATAGGCCTGCCAGCCCTTTCGCATGGCCGCGCGTCCGCGCATGGTCTGACCGAGCGAATCGATAAATACGTGATCCTCGGTCATCAATTCGGCCAGCTTGTCGGGGTCGCGCTGGTTGATGCGGTCCATGAATGCGAGCACTGTCTCGATCGGCGTCATTTACTTTCCATTCTCAACGTTGAGCCGTTTCCGACAACAACTTCTTCACCGCGTCCACACACAACGCCGCCGCATGTTTCGACTCCGGGATCAATCCGCCAACCGATGTTTCGACATCCGCGGCTTTCAACCCGGCCAGCTCTTGCCGAGTCAGGCCTTGCATCCATTCCGTAAGGGCCGACCCGCTGGCGATCGACGCCGTGCAGCCTCGAACTTTATAGCGGACTTCTACAATCCGGCCGTCCTGGAAGATTGCGGACAAGCGCAGAATATCGCCGCAGATGGGATTCGAGATCTCCACCGTGACGGCTGGCGGGCCGAGTTCCCCCACGTTGCGCGGATTTTTGAAATGATCAAGAAAGACTTCGCTATACACGGCGCGGTCCCTTTCCAATTATGAACATCTTTCTCACAGGCGCCACGGGATACATCGGCAGCGCGATAGCGGACGTGCTCAAGAAAGCAGGCCATTCGGTAACCGGCCTGGCGCGTTCAGATGAAGCGGCCGGCAAATTGCACCTTATGGGAGTCACGTCGCATCGCGGCGATCTCTCGTCGCCAGCGAGCCTGGCAGCCGCGGCCAGCGCTTTGGATGGAGTAATCCATACCGGAACGACGAACGACGGGCGCCTGGACCAGGCGGCGATCCGGACCATGCTCGACGCCTTGCACGGTTCCGGCAAGCCCTTCGTATACACCAGTGGCGTTTGGGTTTTGGGTAATACCGGAGATACGCCGGCCGATGAGACCGCGCGGCTGAATCCCGCTAAGTTGGTCGCCTGGCGCCCGGCGGTGGAGCGAATGGTTCTCGAGAGCGCACAGAAAGGCGTGCGCGCCATCGTGATACGTCCGGCTCTGGTTTATGGACGCGGCGGCGGGATCCCGGCCGACCTGGTGAAGTCGGCCCGCGAGAACGGCGCTGCGCGCTACGTCGGTACCGGCCAGAATCGCTGGCCCGTGATTGATGTCGACGATCTAGCCGATCTGTACCTGCGCGCCGTCGAAGGCGCCGCCCCAGGCACGCTGCTGAATGCCGCCGATAGCTCCGCTTATCGCGTCAAAGAGATCGCGGAAGCCGCCAGCGATGGCGCCGGCAAGGACGGCCGCACCGAATCCTGGCCGCTCGAAGAAGCTCGCAAGATCCTGGGCGCCTATGCCGATGCCCTGGTCCTCGATCAGCTTGTTTCTTCGGCCAAAGCCAAGTCGATGCTGGGCTGGAAACCGCGCGCCGCTGGAATTCTCGACGATCTGCACCGTGGGTCTTACGTTTCGTGACCACGGTAGTCGCGGCCATTATCGAACGTGACGGGCAAATCTTGATCGCGCAACGCAAGAATCTCGGCTATCATCCGCTGAAGTGGGAGTTCCCTGGAGGAAAAGTCGAGTCCGGAGAGACTCCCGAGGCCGCCGTGATCCGGGAGCTTCACGAAGAACTCGGCATCGCGGCGCGCGTCGATCGCGAGCTCCTGCGTTACGAATACGAATACTCCGGGCGCTCGCGCATTCTCCTGATTTTTTACCGGGTGGTGGATTTCGATAACGTCCCGCGGAATTTAGACTTCGAGCAAATCCGCTGGGAACGGCCTGGCCGGCTGAGTGAGTATGATTTTCTTGAAGGCGACACGGAGTTCATCGCACGCCTGCCTGAAATTGCAAACCTTATTTCGCCGCCGCCGGAAGCCTGAATTCGAGCCCACGCTCGTCGTTCAGACGCTGCGAGAGATCGCGATCGATCAGGTTGATACTGGCCTGATTGAGGGTGTGTTCCACGCTGACGTAATGCAGTGTTGCGCCCTCCATCCAGTAGCCCAGGGCCTGGACAATGCTGTGATCCTTGAAGGCAATCAAATAAATGGTCGCCTGGTCGCTGGAATTGTTCGCGGCCGCGTCGGCGTAAGGGTGCGAGGAGTTCTGGTATAACCGCATCCCCGACTGTTGATCCCCCGAGTCATTCGGGTTGTACTCCCGGACCTGAGGATTGACCGGCTGTGGAACAAAATTCTGATTGATCACAACCGACGGCGCTTCGCCGGAATTGATTACGGGTGGCGCTTGATCCGCGTTACCGGGCCCGTATGCGGCGTTCGGATCAGAGCCGTATCCGTACCCGCCCCCGTATCCATATCCGTAACCGCCTCCATAAAAGACCGGATATGGCACGATCACCGTCCGGCCATGCTGTGGATGATTTGCAGAAACGGGACGGCCGCCCCCGTACCTAGCTGCATAAAACGCCGCGGCGGTGCTGAGTTGCGGATGCGCCACTCCCGGAAGCAGCACGTTCGAATATCCACCGATCGTCGCGTGAGACCCCGGAACCTGCCCGAATGCCGCCGCCCCCAAGCTCAAGAAAAGGACCACGCCTACTGCGTATCGCATGAGCCCTCCTTCAGATCGATTGTAACCCACAATTGTATCCCACCATTCCTTCTGATGCTGACGTTGCGCTGCAGACTCACGTTTCGCTTGAGACACAGAAAGATACAGTCCCAAAACGATATAATCGAAGCTATGCAGGAAGTGCGACACTCCGTTTGCGCTCTCGATTGCCCCGACGCCTGCTCGCTCCTCATCAATGTAAATGACGGGAAAGGCAACCGGTTGCGTGGTAACCCAAATCATCCAGTCACCCGTGGATTCCTGTGCGGCAAGGTCGCCCGGTACTTAGAGCGTGAGTACTCCCAGGACCGTTTGCTCTACCCGCAAAAACGAATTGGTACTAAGGGCGAAGGAAAATTTCAGCGCATCTCATGGGATGAGGCTCTCGACACCATCGCCGGCCGCCTCAGCGCTATCGCGGCCGAATACGGCTCGGAAGCCATCCTGCCCTACAGCTATGCCGGCACCATGGGCCTGCTCAACCGGTCTGGCATGGACCTGCGCTTCTTCCATCGGCTGGGCGCATCGCGTCTCGACCGTACGATTTGTTCGTCCACCGGCGGAGCCGGTCTTACCGAAACTCTCGGCTATCGCTACGGCACCGAGCCCGAACAATTCCAGCACTCCAAGCTCATGATCGCCTGGGGCGCGAATATTCTCGCCACCAATGTGCATCTCTGGCCGTTCGTCGTGGAGGCTCGGCGGCGAGGCGCGAAATTCTACACTATCGATCCAGTTCGCAACAAAACTGGACATCTCTCCGATAAACATTTCGCCATTTTCCCCGGCAGTGACCTCGCACTCGCCCTGGGATTGATGCACGTTATTATCGGCGAGAAGCTGTACGATGCCGATTATGTCGAGCGGTATACCGACGGTTTCGATGCCTTGAAAAAACGCGCCGCCGAATACACGCCCGACCGCGTGGAAGCTCTCACCGGGATCTCGATCGCCGACATCGTCTCATTGGCGCGCGAGTACGCCACCATTCGGCCTGCCGGTATTCGCTTGAACTACGGCGTGCAGCGCAGCGATCGCGGGGGCACAGCGGTGCGGGCTATTGCGGCTCTTCCAGCCTTGATCGGCTCCTGGCGCGAGGCCGGCGGAGGAGTACAGCTGACCACCAGCCAGGCATTTCACTTGAACCGGCCGGGTCTGGAGATGCCCGAGCTGCAATTCAAGTCGCCTCTGGGGCGCGAGGCTCGCATCGTAAACATGTCCGAGCTCGGCAAGGCGCTCACTCAGCTGGACGATCCGCCCGTGAAGGCAATGGTAGTCTACAACTCGAATCCGGCCACCATCGCACCCAACCAGAACCTGGTGCTCAAAGGCATGCGGCGCGAAGACCTGTTCATGGTTGTAATGGAGCAATTCCAGAATGACACTGCCGATTACGCCGATATTCTGTTGCCCGCTACAACCTTCCTCGAGCACACTGATCTGTACACCGCGTACGGACATTACTACATGCAATTGGCACGGCCGGCCCTTGCGGCGCCCGGCGAAACCAAATCGAATGTCGAGGTTTTCAAGCTGCTGGCCGGGAGAATGGGGTTCAAGGACGCTTGCTTCCGCGATTCAGAAGACGACATGATCCGGACCCTGCTCGACTCCTCGCATCCGTTCGTTAAGGGCATAACTCTGGAGCAGTTGGATCGCGAACATTTCGTGCGACTCAACATCGCCGAGGACGGGCAGCCATTCCTGCCTTTCGCGAACGGCGGATTCGGGACGCCATCCGGCAAATGCGAATTTCATGCCGAGACTCTGGGCTACGCACCGCCAGTAGAATCCCGCCTGGGAGCCGAGTCGCTGCGATCGAAGTATCCACTCGAAATGATTTCCGCCAAAAGCCATGACAGCATGAATTCGACATTTGGAAATCATCAGTCGGCCTTACGCCAGACCTCCACGCTGTTCCTGCATGCAGAAGACGCGCAGAGACGTGGCATCCGCACAGGCGATCGCGTCCAGATGTTCAACGATCGCGGCAGTTGCATGCTGGTGGCCGATGTCAACGGCACGGTTCGCGAGGGTGTGGTGTGGGCGCCCTCGGTTCGCTGGAACAAACTCGCGCCCGACGCGCGCAGCGTAAATGCCCTGACGTCTGACCGCCTTACTGATATGGGCGGCGGCCCGACGTTCTATAGCTGCCTGGTCGAAGTAGCGAAGTGCGGCGATTGAAGTAGTGACGGCAACATACCGCCGGGCGGCATACTACGGCCTCCCGATGTTGTTCTGCTTGGCGGTGCATCAGTTCGCCGTGAAAACCTGGTTCTTTCAAGATGACTTCGCCTGGCTGGCGCTGCGTCTCGGTATCAACTCCCCGCACGATCTTGTACACGCTCTGTTCAGCCCGAAAGCCGAAGGAACCATCCGCACACTGAGCGAGCGCGTCTACTTCCTGGTCTTCCCTTCCCTATTTGGCTTGAACGTCGTACCATTCAAGGCTTGGACGTTCTTGACCGAGTTCGCGAACATTGCACTGCTCACTCAAATTGCCCGTCGGCTCACCGGTTCCGCACTGGCGGGATTTTTGTCGGCTGTCCTATGGATCGCTAATGCGGGAATGGCGCTAGCCCTGGGTTGGAGTTCCGCCTATAACGAGATCGCGTTTGCTTTCGTCGTTCTTCTGGCCTTCCGCCTTTTTCTGCAGTACATCGACACCGGCGACCGAAAATATTGGGTCTGGCAATGGGTCGTATTCCTGCTCGGCTTCGGCGTCCTGGAGCTGAACGTCACCTATCCGGCGCTGGCAGCGGGCTACGCGCTGTGCCGTGCGCGTCCTTATTTCCGAAAAACGTTGTTCTTGTTCATTCCGTCCGCCCTTTTCATCGCCGCACATTTCGCATTCACTGCGGCGCCGGCCGATCCGCATTACAGGATGTACTTCCGCGTCAATCCGTTATCCATGCTGTGGACTTATTGGGCGTACACGGTGGCGGCGCTGCGGGATGTCAACTCCGATCGGCGACTGTTCTGGCTCGGGCTTTCCTTTGCGATTGCCATCAGCCTCGCGTTGGCGTTTTTCGCCGCGAACAAGTTGCGCCGTCGCGACTGGCTGCCGTTATTCCTGCTGGGCTGGTTTCTGGTGGTAATCTCACCCATCCTCCCACTCCGCGATCACTTCACCGAATACTACGTGGTGGTCCCATCCATTGGTTTTGCGATTCTCGGCGCGTGGGCAATTGCAAGCGCGCGCGGCCGTACAGCCGTGGTCGCGGCCGTCCTCGCAGTCCTGTACTGCACGATCTCGATCGCCGACCTTCGCAGGACTGAAAAACATTTCTACAACCGGGCGCGCTCAATGAAATACCTCGTGCTGGGCCTTAAGGCTCTGCCCCGCGCGGAAACCAGCAAAGCAATCCTGATAGATGGTGTCGACAGCGAGCTGTTCTGGAGCGGCATTTCCGACGATCCTTTCCGTCTGCTGGGGATCTCACGTGTCTATCTCACGCCTGGTTCGGATGCGTTTATCGACCCGCACCCCGAGTGGGGCGGCATCTCGCGATTCGTAATCGGTCTCGACGATGCATTATCGCTGCTCACCAATCACCAAGCCGTCGTCCGCGAGCTCCAAGGACGCGCGCTTAGCGACATCACCAGGCGCTACCTGGCGAGGGCGCACTTTGCTTTGGATCATCCCGAGTTTGTCGCGGTGGCCGATCCTTTGTACCGAGACCGGCTTGGCCCCACCTGGTATCAGATCGAACACGACTTCCGCTGGATGCCGAAGACCGCGACCGTGCGACTCGCGGGCCCCAAAATACCTGGACAGCATCTGGAAGTCACTGGATACTGTCCAGCGGTCGTCCTCTCTCAAGGCCCCCTCGAAGTTTCCATCTATGGCGATGGGATCGAGATCGGCTCGGCCAGCCTGAATCGCCCCAACCAGCACTTCGATCTCAAGCTTCCACTGCCCCCGGCATTGATCGGACGGCCCTGGATCGAGACCGAAGTCGAAGTGAACCGTACCATTCAGAATCGTGCTGCCGGCAACGATCGTCGCACACTCGGGCTCGTGCTTCAAACGTTTACGATTAAATAAGCATGAACTACTTCGAACAGCACCATCAGGATTATCTCGAAGGTCTGAAAACTTTTCTCCGCATTCCGAGCATCAGCACGCTTTCTGAGCACAAGCCTGATATCCAGAAGGCTGCTGAGTTCGTCAAGAGTGAACTCGGGAAGGCCGGCTTACAGCAGGCTCAGCTCATCGAAGGCCAGGGAAATCCGCTGGTTTACGCCGAATGGTTAGGCGCGCCGGGCAAGCCGACCATCCTGTTCTACGGCCATTACGACGTACAGCCGCCCGATCCACTGGATGAATGGAGATCGCCGCCCTTCGAGCCCGCCATTCGCAACGACAACATCTATGCGCGCGGATCGGCGGACGATAAAGGCCAGACCTACATCCTGATTAAAGCCGTCGAAGGATTGCTGAAGCAGCACGGCCGCTTGCCGGTGAATGTGAAGTTTCTGATTGAAGGCGAAGAGGAAGTCGGCGGCGAACACATCGAAAGCTACGTGGCCTCGAAGCCGGCGCGCATCAAAGCCGACGCCGCCGTGATCTGCGACACCGAGATGTTCGCGCCCGAGCTGCCCACCATCTGCGTCGGGCTGCGCGGCATCGTCTACGGCGAACTAATTGTTCAAGGCGCGGACCATGATCTGCACTCCGGCGTTTATGGCGGGGCGGCTCCCAACCCGATTCAGGCCATCGCCGAAATTCTCAGCACTTTGAAGGATCGCGCCGGGCACATCCACATCACCGGCTTTTACGATCGCGTCCAGCAGCCCAGCCAAAAGGAGCGCACGGCGTGGGCGCGGCTTCCCTTCGACGAGCAGGAATACAAAGACAAAGAAGTCGGCGTGAAAGAGTTGGTAGGAGAACCGGAGATTCAGCTCTTCGAGCGTTTGTGGGCGCGCCCCACTCTTGAAGTGCATGGCATTCGTGGCGGATTCACCGGCGAAGGCGCGAAGACCGTGATCCCCGCTCGCGCGCTGGCCAAGCTTAGCATGCGGCTGGTTGCCGACCAGCGCCCCTACGAAGCTACCGCGCAGCTTCAGAAAGCCGTCGCGGCCGCGTGCCCCAAAGGCGTGACCGCTGAATTCAAGCCGATCCATTCCGCGCCGCCGTCGCTGGTGAATCCCGACAACAAGTTCATCCAAGCCGCGGCCGAGGCGATGAAACAGGTGTTCGGCAAAGAGACGGTTTATATCCGCTCCGGCGGTTCGATCCCGATTGTGGCCGCGTTCGACGCGTCTCTCGGCATCCCCAGCGTCATGATGGGCTTCGGTCTGCCGGACGACAATTTGCATGCTCCCAACGAGAAGATGCACCTGCCGAATTTTTTCCGCGGCATCGAAGCCGTGGCGCGATACCTGGAGATCCTAGGCGCCTAGTCACACTGTGCAAAGCTTCACCGCTTCTTCCAGCGACTGCATCGGATCCCGCACCGGCACAAACTCGTGTGCGAAGAATCCTTGGAAGTTGAGGTCCGCGATAGCCTTCGCGATCGTGCGCCAGTTCAATTCCTGCGTGCCGTCCAGTTCATGACGACCCGGTACGCCGCCGGTGTGAAAGTGCGCGATGTACTGGATGTTGTCCGTGATGGTGCGAATAATGTCGCCTTCCATGATTTGCATATGGTAGATGTCATACAGCAGCCTCACTCGCGGTGAGTCGACCCGCTTGATCACTTCCACGCCCCAGTCGGTGTGATCGCACTGGTAATCCTTGTGATTCACTTTACTGTTTAGGAGTTCCAGGCAGATGGTGACGCCCTTGTCCTCGGCGATTCGCTTCACGCGATTCAGCCCGGCCACGCAGTTGTCCTTGGCCTCCGGATCCGGCATACCGCGCCGGTTGCCGGAGAAAGTGATCACGTTCGGAACCATGGCGGCAGCGGCGCGTTCGATGTTCTCGCGCATCTCCCGCTCCAGCCCGTCATGGTTTTCTTTGCGATTCCAGGCGTCGGGAATTGTTCCAGCGCCTGGGGCCATGGCCGGAGTGAGGCCGTACCTCTGAAGTGTCGGCCAATCGTCATGATTCACCAAATCGACGCCCTGAAGACCGATGCGTGCGCCGTTCTTACACAGATCGTCGAGGCTTGTCTTGGCGTAGCACCAGCGCGCGGCAGACTGCTTGAGACGGCCCGAGAGTTCCGCGTCCGCGTCTTCGAGTAATCCCGCAAGTGGCGCCGCACCGGCTGCCAGTAAAACCGATCTCCGCTTCATGCGGACATCATATCGGAGTTCCGGCTTCGTGTGCTCTACGCCGCGAGTTCCGTGACCTGATTCCCAGGAAATCTGACTACGCCCGAAACTCTGCGCCGGCTCAAACAAACCAGGCAGGGCGGGAGACTGGCGGCGAGGCTGGAATCTTGCGCCATACTGGCGAGTGTGGAGTGAATCGCACGCAAGGTGGCGTCCTTATAAGGACTGTCGGGCCACGCTTCTACGGTGTGCAAGCGATGGTGTTCAGCCGCGATCCATTGATACCGCATGTTCGCCTCCCGATTACGTTGTAAGCACGCGGCCTGCCAAACCCGACCATCAGTCCTATTTCGCCTTTTTCGCCTCAACTAATGCTTTCCTAAGGGCTCGCATCTGAAGCCTCCTATTGATCTTGCTCTTTCGCTGTCGCCCGTAGCGCGACTTATCGCCATTGTTAGCTGACATATTGTCCCAGCCTACCAGTTTTCCATTAGAGAATCGACCGGTTTACAAAACGAACCCAAAAAATGCCAGGTTTGGGGACGTCACAGAACGTTAGCAACGCCCCGTTGCGGCTCTGAAAGCCTGATTCGGCGCCGGGAATCGCGATAGTTCGGGATGCTTGGTTCTTCGTGAATCGCGCGTCCTACGCCATGTCCGCACAAATTCGCGCATCACGCTAAACCCGCAAAGCCGCACTTTCCGCTCCTTAGGCGGCGTCGCTTCCACGCCTTGCTTTCCCAAGACGGCTGCGCAGACCTGATCCAGTTCTCCGGTAGTGAAACCGGGGCGACCGCTTAGGACATTTCATCCAAAGCCGCCCTCACGATCTTGCCGAGAGCCTGCAGTTTCTTTAACTTGGAATTTGATCGGATCGACATTCCAATGCCACACTACTTCGACTTGGCCCGGCGGAGTCACCCGTCGCGGAGCGCTACATTGGGGTCGATTCGCGATGCGGCCCGAGCCGGCAGAAAACCAGCCAACAGTCCGACGGCGGCCAGCAGCGCGCAAACCTGCACGAAGTTGCCGGCATCGGCGGGTTTCACTTCGAACAGCAGGCTCTCGAGCAGCCGCCCGGCCGCAAACGACAATACGATGCCCAGCGCCAAGCCGCGCAAAACTAACGAGA
>DATHOT010000381.1:0-44831 GCA_035484655.1 Bryobacteraceae bacterium
GCCTAAGGAGAAAATTGATGAAACTGACGCAGTTGGCAATGCTTGCGATGACCGGCAGTATGCTCTACGGCGCAGCGGCCGATGCTCCCAAGCGCCTGAACGACGCCGCCGACGTCCTGACCGAAGTCATGTCAGCCCCCGACAAAGGCATCCCGCAGGACTTGCTGGCGAAGTCCGAGTGTATCGTGATCGTACCCGGACTGAAAAAGGGCGCCTTCATCGTCGGCGCCAAATACGGCAAGGGATTCATGTCGTGCCGGAAGAAGAGTGGCGTGGGCTGGTCGGCGCCCGGCTCGATTCGAGTGGAAGGCGGCAGCTTCGGTTTCCAGATCGGTGGATCGGAGACGGACGTGGTTCTGCTGGTTATGAACCAGGGCGGCGCGAAGAAGCTGCTGTCCAGTAAGTTCACCCTGGGCGGCGATGCCTCGGCGGCGGCCGGTCCGGTAGGCCGCACATCTTCAGCCGAGACGGACGCTCAGATGCATGCCGAGATCCTGACCTATTCGCGGGCGCGCGGACTTTTCGCCGGCATTTCGCTCGAAGGGGCTACCCTGCGGCCTGACGACGATTGGAACAAGGAATTGTACGGAAGGGAAATCTCGAACAGCGACATCGTTCTGGGAGACACCCGGCCGCCCGCTTCCGCGTCCCGGCTGCTGGGCACGATCAACAAGTATTCCAGCCGCAAGTAGTCACGCGGCCGGGTTCAACTCGATCCATCCATCGGCCGGGATGTTGTCGCTGGCGACCGTCAGTTGGAAGCGCAGCGGCTGATTTTTCGAGATGCCGAGAAGCTGGAAGGGAACCCGCAGCTCAAGGATTTTGCGGTGTGCCGATTCGACCTGCGGATTGTCGAGCAGCGGGATGGAAGCTTGGGTTGTCCGTAATTCGATCCTGGTCTCCGGCGCGCCATCCAGGTCGAACCGCAGATACAGATTTTCGTCATCGGCGCCGTAATAAAGATCGCGAACACTCGTGCGTTGGCCGTGCATGGCTCCCGAACGGGCGTCGATCTGATAATGCCCGGCGCCCATCCACTCGAAATAGGACGTAACTTCGCCGTCGATCACGGGATGAATCGGATTGGCGGGCGGCTCGTGGAGGTCGCTCGGGCGGGCCGTCAGAATCGGGCGGGATAGTTCATCGGGCGGAGACAGATTGAGCGCGCGATAGACGTTGCTCAGGTGCTGCCGGTACAGCTCGTCGAATTCGCGCCGGTTGTCGGACTGATGTTCGGGACCATACCACCAGCACCAATCGCTGCCTTCGGAGATCAACAGTTCTTCATAGGCCAGGCGCCGGTTTTCTTCCGGCACGCTGGATGCCAGCTGGTCGTATTTCTGGCGCGCGCGCAGCAGGTATTCCCAGGCCTTGTTGTCTTCCTGCGCTCCGATCCAAACATCGAAATTGGCGTCGATCCACGACCCCGGGAAGATATGATCGAGCGGCCGGGGAGTATCCAACTTCAGAGCCTCGCTAACGGTGAGCGCAACCATGTCGAGCGAGTTGCTGATGCGGCGATATAACTCGCGCAGAAATGGACGGCCGTTCTGATAGTAATATTCCCAAGCGTTTTCCCCATCCAGAATGATGGGCACCAGGACGTCGGCGCCCCCGACCGATAGAGGATTCGCATTGACGCGAATGCGGTCCAGGAAATGGTCGGCTGCTTCGGCGGCGCCCATCTTCGAATACTCGAATCCGATCAGATCGCTCAGGAAATGATCGCGAAAGATCATGCGCAGCCCCTGATCTCCCTGCCGCCACTGGTAAGAACGATAGGTTAAGTCCGGTCCCGCGGTCTTGCGCAGCGTTTGGGCGAGCACGCCATTGTCGGTCGCGGCCCATTCGAAGCCCACTTCGGCGGCGATGGCCAGCGCTTCATCGGAGACCGATCCTTCCGATGGCCACAGCCCGATGGGAGCGCGGCCGAATTCACGCTGGATGAACTCGCGGGCGGCCTTCAATTGATAACGAGCATCGTCAGGATAGCGAAACCGGCTGGGGAGCGGGACTCCCGGATGGGAAACGGCGGCGATGTTGGAGTCGCAGATCAACGGCAGAATCGGATGATAGAAGGGCGTGGTGGAGATCTCGATTTGCCCGCGCGCGGCGAATTCCTTGTGCACCGGCACCACCTGCGCGATGATTTCACGCTGCTTGCGAGCCATCACAGCTTGATCTTCATATGAGTAATTCCGCTCTTTTGCGATCAGAGCTTTGACTTCGGGATCATGGGCCTGGAATTCTTCGTCGAACCAGGTGAGCTGCGAAAGCACCTGCAGGTCGCGCAGATCCTGCGTGCTGAAGATCCGCCGCGCGCGCTGCGGATTGCAGCCCGACCTTTTCCAGGCGTCATACAGCTCGCCGTAGCGCGGATACCGATAGATCATGCGATCCGCGTTGGCCTGGAAGAAATAGCTCAGCACGAACTCCTGTTCGGCTTCGGTCAGGCTCTCGGCGGGCTTGACAGCGCAATCGAGAAACGGATCGCGGGCCTGGCCGGCGGCGTATTCTTCTACCTGCACGATCATGGACGGCACCAGGTTGAAGGTCTGGTGGATGTTCGGAAATTCCTCCAGGATCTTGACCATGCCGTAGTAATCTTTGAGGGCGTGGAAACGGGTCCAGGGCAAGCGGTATTCACCCGTTGCCAGATCCTTGTAGAAAGGCTGGTGCTGGTGCCAGACGAAGCAGAGATGGATTCGGGGCATGACTCGGTGCCTTCTTCTAGGAAAGCATAACCACTCCCCGGCCAATGGAAATCAGCGAGTCTGTTTTTGTCGACCGAGCATCTTGCATGTGTCAAAACTGCCCTCCCTGTGCCTATATGTCTCCTGTCATCGCCCTCCAAGCGACCATGTTTTCTTAAATATGCGGTCTATTAATCGATTGGAAGCCGGCGTGCATATTCAATGCTCAACGGTGGGGTCAATGAAGCTTCAAATCGAACAGAGAGAGCGAGAAAAGATTGTCATCCTTGATCTGAAGGGGCGGCTGGTCCTGGGTGACGAAGACTTCTCGCTACTGCAACGGCTGCTGCTTCTGATGGAATCGCGACGTTGCAAAATCGTACTGAACTTCAAAGACGTATCCGATATTGACGAAACCGGACTCGACACCATCGCCTTTTGCGCCATGCGCTTCCAGGACGCCGGCGGCCGGCTGGTGCTGCTCAACTTCGCTCAATCGCACCCCCCGCAAGCCCACCTCGCTCAATCACATCCTGATATCGACAGCTATCAACAAGAAGCAGACGCCGTCAACAGCTTTTTCCCCGACCGGGTTATTCCGCGCTATGACATCCTCGAATTCGTGAAGGAACAGCAGCAGCTCAGGGATCAGGGTCTTCCAGAAGCCGGTCCCGCACTCGCACAATAGGCCGGCAAAGTAGGCTACCATCTCGCATGAGGTGGAGATATGAGCGTACTTTCACGCCGAACGTTTTTGAGCACGGCAGGAGCTGCAGGCGCGGCCCCTTTTCTCATCAACTATCACCAGCTCGCCGCGGCTGAGAAGAAGCAACTGAAAATTCGCGATATCCGGACCATGACCGTCCAGGGCCCTTCGCGCACCTATTTGCTGATCAAAGTGGTTGCCGATGATGGACTTTTCGGCGTCGCGGAAGCCTACGGAACACCGGGAATCGGAGTAAGAGAACAGATTCTATCGATGAAGCCGGGACTGGTAGGTAAAGACCCGCTGGAAATCGACGCGATATACACATTCTTCGATGAGCACGTGAAGGATCTCAGCGGGACACGCACGGATGGTTCCGCGCACAATCTCATGCGCGCCGCGAGTGGCATTGAAATGGCGCTCTGGGACCTGGCGGGCAAAGCCCTGGGCGTGCCGGCATCAACATTGCTGGGAGGCAGATTTCGTCAGAAGGTTCGAGTATACGATCACGCGGCGCCCCGCAACATGCTCGACAAAGCATCCTGCCGCGAGTGGGCGCAGAAAGTGAAGGCCGATCCGGCAGGCTTTACGGCGCACAAATTCGGCTTCCCACACACCAATCCGGATTCCGACCTGGCGCGCGATCCCTCCAACCGCGTCCTTACCACCAAAGAGCTGATCGAGATCCGGCAGGGCTTCGAGAACTGCCGCGAAGCCATCGGTTGGGACCACGACATCATGGTCCATTGCCATTGGGAGTACGATCTGCGGACAGCTATCCAGATCGCGGAAGCGGTAGAGCCGATCAAGCCGCTGTGGTTCGAAGATCCTCTGCAAGTGGAATACTCCGACGTCTGGTCACGGCTGTGCCAGAGTGTTCACGTGCCGGTGTGTACGGGTGAGAATCTGGCGCGGCGGCAGGGCTTCAAGGACTTCATCATTAACCACGGCTGCGACATCGTGCATCCCGATCTCCGCAATAGCGGCGGGTTCCTCGAAACCAAGCGGATCGCGGACATGGCGGACGTGTTCGGGCTGCCCATGGCCAACCACAACACCGGCAGCCAGGTTCACACCTATGCCACCTGCCAGTGGGGCGCGTCCATTCGCGATTACATGACTTGTGAGACCATCACGGGCACAGGCGGTTGGATGGATCAATTACTGCTGCTCGACGATCCGTATATCCGGAATGGCTTCGTGCGAGTCACCGAAAAGCCCGGGCTCGGGATCGACTTAAATCCAGACGTTGTGAAGGCCCATTTAGCGCCCGGCGAAGCGTGGTGGGGATAAATCTGATGTTCGCTTCAAGCAACTCTGTGCGGCTAGCACTTTTCATGCTCCTCAGCATGTCGATGGCGCCAATTCTCACCGGTCAGAAGCCGCCTGGTAAAGCAGTGCTGTACGCCGCCGTGGGAGCGGAGCTCACCCAATATGATATCGACGCAGGCAACGCAGCTCTGATCAAGCGAGGCTCGGTCACCCTACCGGCTAATATTCAGGAAGCATGGCAGCATCCGTCGAAGAAATTCCTGTACGTCGCATGGAGTAACGGTGGCGCAAGCAACGCGACTTCCGGCGGTGTCACCCCGAGCGGCGACCAGCACGGTATCACCGCCTTCCGCATCGATCCCGCCTCCGGAGCTTTACTTCCGCACGGAAAGCCGGCGACGTTGCCCTCGCGCCCGATCTATATAACCACCGACATCGACGGCACGCATGTGATCGCCGCCTACAACGACCCCAGCGGGTTAACGGTGCATCGAATCCAGCCCGATGGCACCATCGGCGAGCAGGTAAAACAGACCGCGTCACTCGAATTTGGGATCTACGGGCACCAGGTTCGCATGGATCCATCGAACCGAGCCGTCATCCTGGTGACTCGGGGTAACGGCCCGACTTCCACTAAGCCCGAAGATCCGGGCGCGCTAAAAATCTTCAGCTACAAAAATGGATTGCTGGCGAATAAGCAGTCGATTGCACCCGGCGGTGGATTCAATTATCAGGTCCGCCATCTCGATTTTCACCCGTCCGGCGCCTGGGTATTCGTTACGCTGGAACGGCAGAACAAGCTCCATGTTTACAGGAGATCGCCGGATGGCACGCTGGGCACCAGCCCGCTTTTTGTTAAAGACACGTTGGCTGATACAGGCATGACTGAACCAGGCAATGGTCCCGCGGGCCAAGCCGCGGCGTCGATTCACGTACATCCCAACGGCCGTTTTGTATACCTGGCCAATCGCGGCAGCGGAACAGTAGATTACGAAGGTAAGCGCGTCTTTGCCGGCGGTGAGAACACCATCGCCGTTTTCGCGATCGATCAGAAAACAGGCGAACCGACGCTTATCCAGAGCGCCGATACTCGCGGCTTCCATCCCCGCACGTTCGCATTGGATCCGAGCGGGACGATCCTCGCGGTAGCGAACCAGATGTCGATGCCGGTCCGAGACGGAACGAGCGTGCGCACGGCGCCCGCCACCTTGGCGATATTCCGCATCGGCGGCGACGGAAAGCTCAGCTTCGCCCATAAATACGACATTGAAACCGGCGGCGGCAGAAGCCTGTTCTGGACCGGGATGGTCGCGGTCCCTTAATCCTGGAAGAAGTTACCGGGCGATTGGCTGAGCGACTTTCGGCGTGTTGTCGGGGTTGGCCAATTCAGCCGAGCGAAGCCGATCGGTGCTGGGGAGCGTGGACGCATCCCAGCCGCCGCCCAGGGCCTTGACCAGATCGACCGCCGCCAGCATGCGACGCTGCAGGATTGTAACCGCCGCCTGTTTGTCGGTCAGCTCAATGGTCTGGGTGGTAATGACGTTAAGATACGAATCAGTTCCGGCCAGATAGCGGGCGTTTTCAAGAACCAGGGCCTGTTCGGCGGCCACCACGGCCTCCTGCTGCTGTCCCGCTTCTTCAGCTAAATAACGCAGGGCCGCCAGATCATCCTCCACTTCCTGGAAGGCCGAGAGCACGGTTTGGCGATAAGCGGCGACGGTGGAATCGTAGGCGGCTTGGGCGCCCTGGACCTGGGCGTTACGGCGCCCGAAATCGAACAAGGTTTGGGAGATGCCCGGCCCGGCCGACCACACTCGGCTGCCCCAAGTGAACAGACTTGCCAGGCTGGTGCTCAACAAACCGGGAGTCGCGGAAAGAGTCAACGTCGGATAGTAAGCGGTCTGTGCCAGCCCGATGTTAGCATTGGCGGCGGCCACCAGCCGCTCGTTGGCTGCTATATCGGGACGGCGCTCCAGAAGCGTCGACGGCAGCGCCAGAGGAATAGGCGGTGGCGGAGCAGCGATCATGGCCACCGGAACTTCGAGCGACGATGGGGCTTGTCCGGTAAGAACGGCGATGGCATGCTCCAGTTGCGCCCGCGTGATCCGCAGATCGGTGCTTTGGGCCTGCGCGCCCGCCAACTGGGTCTGCGCCAGAGTTATGTCGCTTCTGGAAGCAACGCCGCCGTTGAAGCGGTTGATGGTCAACTGCAGGTTCTTCTGGTAGGCCTGGATGGTGTCAGCCAGGATGGCCTGCTGCATGTCGTTGCCCGTCATGATGAAGTAATCCGTGGCGAGGAGCGACTGCGCGCTCAAGCGGGCATTCTCCAGGTCCGCGGCGCTGACCTGCGCATTAGCTGCCGCATTTTCGACCGAGAGCCGAACACGGCCCCACAAATCCGGCTCCCAACTCACGGTGGCCGGTAACGAGAAGGATTGGGATGTCCCGCCGCCCCCACGGCCGCTGTTCTTGCCGGCGTCGGATTGCGTGATAGATGGATTCGATCCGATAGTCGGATAGTAGTTGGCGTAATTGCCGGCGACCAGGGCGCGCGCCTGGCGGAATTGCGCTTCCGCTTGCTTTACATTCTGGTTGTTGACGTCGACCAACTCCTCCAGGCGGTTGAGTTCCGGATCGTTGAATATTTCCCACCATTTGCCCTTGAGCAATTGATCGCTGGGAGCGGCCATCTTCCATTGGTCGTTACCGTTCAGTTCCTTGAAAGCAGGAGTCGCTGGCGCGGCGGGCCGCTGGTATTTGGGGCCGATAGAGCAACCCGTGCAGACGAGCAACGAGAACAGGGTGTATTTCCAGTGCCGCATTATCAGTCGCCGCTCTGCGTGGCTGCCCCACCGGGGATGAGAAAGCCCGGGCGATTCCGGTAGGTCGCCTTGCGGCCGCTGAAACGCTGGCGCAGACGATCCATAGAGAGGTAGATCACTGGAGTGGTGAACAACGTCAGCATCTGGCTGACTAGTAATCCGCCCACTATGGTGATACCGAGCGGGCGCCGCAGTTCCGAACCGGAGCCCAGGCCCATAGCCAAGGGCAGACCGCCCAGAAGAGCGCAGGCGGTGGTCATCATGATGGGCCGGAAGCGCAGCAGGCACGCCTGGAAGATCGCATCACGAGGGCTCAGACCTTCGTTACGCTCCGCAGCCAGGGCGAAATCGATCATCATGATGGCATTTTTCTTCACGATCCCGATCAACAGAATGATTCCGATCAGGGCCACGATGGTGAGCTCGGTGCGAAACAGCACCAGCGCGATGAGGGCGCCGACGCCGGCCGAGGGCAAGGTGGAGATGATGGTCAAAGGATGCAACAGGCTTTCATACAGCACGCCCAGGATGATGTAAACCGCCAGGAGCGCGGTGCCGATCAAGATGGGCTGATTGGACAACGAGCTCTGGAACTGCTGCGCGGTGCCGGCGAATTTGCCGGTGATGTTGATCGGCAATCCGATAGCCAGCTCGGCCTTGTGGATTGCGTCGGTGGCATCGCTGAGGGAAACGCCCTCGGGGAGGTTGAAGGAAAAGGTAGTGGACGGAAATTGTCCCTGGTGCGCGAGGGAAAGCGGTGTAGTGCCTTCGGTGAAATGCGCAAACGTGGACAGTGGTACCGAAAGTCCGCGGGGCGTCTGCACGTAGATCTTGTCGAGAAAAGCGGGGTTTTCCCACCATTGCTGCTCGAGCGCCAGCACGACGTGATACTGATTGATCGATTTGTAGATGGTGGAGACCTGCCGCTGGCCGAATGCGTCGTAAAGAGCGCTATCAACGGCCTGGGCGGTGAGACCGAGCCGGGATGCGGTGTCGCGGTCGATAATAACCTTCGAGGACAGTCCGGAATTCTGCAGATCGGAGCTTACGTCCACCAGTTGCGGAAGCTGCGAAAGGCGGCCGAGCACGCGGGGGCCCCATTGGGCCAGTAAATCCAGATCCTGGGTCTGAATCGTGTACTGATACTGCGCGTTGCTCTGCCTGCCGCCGATGCGAATGTCCTGATTGTTTTGCAAATAGAGGACCGCTCCGGACATGCCTTGAGTCTTCTGGCGGATGCGGGCGATCACCTGGTCGGAGGTGATTTTTCCCCGCGCCTCATAGGACTTGAGCTGGACGTTCATGTTGGCGTTGTTGGCGCCGCCACGGCCACCCGCGTTGGAGCCGACCGTCACGTTCACCGTCTCAACCGCGGGATCGTTTCTGACCTGTTCCTCAAACCATTTGACCTTCTCGACCAACGACTGATAGGAGATGTGCTGCTGGCCCTGCACATTTCCCTGTAATCTGCCGGTATCCTGCTGGGGGAAGAACCCTTTCGGAATCTTGATGTAGAGATAAACGCTTACGCCCATGGTGAGCGCCATGACGATCATCACCGGTGCGGTGCGGTTCAGAACCACTTCGAGCGCGGATGCATACGTGGAAAGTATCCATTGAAAGAACTTCTCGGTGGTGTTGTAGAGCCGGCCATGCTCGTGCTTGGGCTTCAACATGCGCGCGCACATCATGGGCGTCGTGGTCAGAGATATGAGCAACGACATGAAGATCGAGACGGAAAGGACCACCGCGAATTCACGGAAGAGCCGGCCCACGATTCCGCTCATCATCAAGATCGGTATAAATACCGCAATCAGAGAGACGCTCATCGACAGCACGGTAAAGCCGATTTCTTGAGCGCCGCGCAAGGCGGCCTCCATCGGCTGCATGCCGTTTTCGATATGGCGCGTAATGTTTTCGATGACCACGATGGCGTCGTCGACCACGAACCCGGTGGCGATAGCCAGTCCCATGAGCGACAAGTTGTCAAGAGTGTATCCGGCCAGATACATGATTCCGAACGCGCCGATCAGCGAAACGGGAACCGAAATGGCGGGGATCAAGGTAACCGCGAAGCTACGTAGAAAAACGAACACAACCAGGATCACCAGGCCCATCGAGATGAGCATGTTACGCTGGGCATCAAAAACCGAGGAGCGAATGGTCAGCGTGCGGTCGGTGTCGATATTGAGCTGGACATTGGGAGGCAGGCTGGCCCGGAACACCGGCAGCAGGGCCTTGATCCGGTCGACGGTATCGATGATGTTGGCGTTGGGCTGCCGGCTCACCTGCATAAGCACAGCTGGTTTTCCGTTGGAAAGGCCCATATTCCGGACATCTTCGGTTCCGTCGACCACGCGGCCGAGGTCGGATAAACGCACCGGCGCGCCTTTCCGGTAGACCACGATCAAGTCCTTGTAATCCTTGGCTTCCAAGAGTTGATCGGTGGCGGACAGGCGATAGGCTTGCTGGTCGTCTGAGATCTCCCCCTGCGGCTTGTTGGCATTGGCGCCTTGCAGGAAGCTGCCGATCTGATCCAGCCCGACATTGTAGTTAGAGACCGGCTGAGGATTTACTTCGACACGAACGGCGGGCAGAGAACTTCCGCCTACGTTGACCTGTCCCACGCCTTTCACCTGAGCCAGCTTCTGCGCGAAAACCGACGATGCGATGTCGTATAACTTCGGCCGCGGCACCACGTCTGACGTCATGGAGAGGATCAGGACGGGAGCATCGGCCGGATTGATCTTGCGATAACGGGGGTTGGTAGGCAGGTTTGCGGGAAGGTTTCCCGCGGCGGCATTGATGGCGGCCTGCACGTCGCGGGCGGCCGCGTTGATGTCGCGATTCAGGTCGAACTGGAGGATAACGCTGGCCGACCCGACTGAACTGGACGAGGTCATCTCAGTGACGCCGGCGATGCGCGTGAATTGTTTCTCCAGAGGCGTCGCGACCGAAGCGGCCATGACTTCCGGACTTCCACCCGGGAGACCGGCGTTCACGAAGATAGTGGGGTAGTCAATCTGCGGCAACGGCGCCACCGGCAGCAGCGTATAAGCCATGCCACCAGCCAGCACCACGGCGACGGTCAAAAGGGTGGTCGCGACCGGTCTTTGTATGAATGGCGCCGAGATGCTGCTCATGTCAGCTCCGGAAGTCCCGGGTGTTCAGCCGGGCTCTTGCCACGGGCGCGAGATACCCACGCGGCCATCCTACCGAACCAGAGGTAGATGACCGGGGTCGTGAACAAAGTAAGCACCTGGCTAATCAGTAAACCACCGATGATACTGATACCGAGCGGCTTCCTGAGCTCGGAGCCGACGCCCGAGCCGAAGGCCAGCGGTACAGCGCCCAGCAGAGCCGCCATGGTGGTCATCATGATTGGACGAAAACGCAGCAGGCAGGCCTGGTAAATGGCTTCCTCGGGGGTCTTACCTTCGTTGCGTTCGGCTTCCAGGGCGAAGTCGATCATCATGATCGCGTTTTTCTTGACGATGCCGATCAAAAGAATGATGCCGATGAGCGCGATGACGTCCAGATCCTCATGGAAAAGCATCAGGGCAGCGATCGCTCCTACACCGGCCGACGGCAATGTGGAAAGAATCGTCAAGGGGTGAATGTAGCTTTCATACAGCACGCCGAGGACGATGTACACAGTCACGATGGCGGCCAGAATCAGGAGCGATTCATTCGCCAGGGAAGATTCAAACGCATGCGCGGTGCCCTGAAACGTGGGCTCGATGCTGCCCGGCAAGCCGAGCTCTTTGGTGGCTTGACGGATATGATCCACCGCGGCGCCGAGCGAAGCTCCCGGGGCCAGATTGAACGAGAGCGTGACCACGGGAAACTGCGCCTGATGATTGATCGCGATCGGCGTAGTGACAGGAACGGCTCTTGTAAATGAGCTCAGCGGCGCCTGCGCCACCGAGGCTGCTCCGGTCAGAGCCGTATTCGTTCCCGCCAGCGCAATGGTGGAAGCGAGGTTTTGCGAGGCTGCGCCGATCTGCACATAAATGTCCCGCAGCGAATTCGCGCTGCGCTGCCATTGCGGCGCCGCCTCCAGAACAACGTGATACTGGTTGGACTGCGTGAAGATGGTCGAGACCTGTCGCTGGCCGAAGGCATCGTACAAAGCATCGTCCACGTTCTGCGGAGTGATGCCCAGCCTTCCCGCTGTGTCGCGATCGATTACCACGCGCAATCCGGCGCCGGCGTTGAGCAGATCACTGGCCACGTCGCGCAGTTCAGGAAGTTGCTGCAACCGCGCTTGCAGTTTGGGCACCCACTGGTCCAGAGTCGCCTTGTCGGGAGCGTCCAGAGCATATTGATACTGCGTGCGGCTGATGCGGTCTTCCACCGTGAGATCCTGGACCGGCTGCATGAAGAGGGCGATGCCAGGAACCTGAGCGGTCAACTTCGGTTGAAGGCGGCGGATTACGTCCACGGCTGAAAGACCGGCGCGGTCCTCCAGCGGCTTCAGCGTGATCTGAATGCGGCCATTGTTCAAGGTCGTATTTTGACCGTCGATACCGATGAAGGATGTCAGGTTCTCAACCGCGGGATCCTGAAGAATGACCTTGGCAAGTTCCTGCTGGCGGCGGCTCATGGCAGGAAACGAAATAGCGTCGGGCGCCTGGGAAATACCCAGAATTACGCCCGTATCCTGAACCGGGAAGAAGCCCTTGGGGACTATGGCATACAGATAAATAGTGAGAACTAATGTTCCGAGTGCAACCATCAACGTCAGAGTTTGATGGCGCAAAACCACGCGAACCATTTTGCCGTACTGCTCGATCGTCTTGACAAAACACCATTCCGACCAGCGGTACAGGCGGCCTTGTTCGCGCTCCGGGGTGTGCTTCAGGATTCTGGCCGCCATCATGGGGGTCAGAGTGAGGGAGACGAAGGCCGAGAAGAGGATGGTAACCGCCAGAGTCACGGCGAATTCCCGGAACAGGCGTCCGACGATATCGGCCATGAACAGGAGCGGGATCAGGACCGCGATCAGCGAAACGGTCAGCGAGATGATGGTGAATCCAATCTCGGCCGATCCTTTGAGCGCGGCTTCCATGGGCGAATCGCCCATCTCGATGTAGCGCGAGATGTTCTCGATCATGACGATGGCGTCGTCCACCACAAAGCCGGTGGAAATGGTGAGCGCCATCAAAGAAAGATTGTCCAGGCTGTAGCCCAGCAGGTACATGACGCCAAATGTGCCGACCAGCGAAAGAGGCACGGCAATGCCGGGGATGATAGTGGCCGAGAGACTGCGCAGAAAAAGAAAGATGACCATCACCACCAGCGCGATGGTGAGCATCAGTTCGAATTCAACGTCCTTTACGGATGCACGGATCGTGGTGGTCCGGTCCGTGATGATCTCGACGTTCACGCCCGGCGGAAGGGATGCGCGAATCTGCGGAAGCAGCGCCTGGATGGTGTCCACGACCCCGATAATATTGGTCCCGGGTTGGCGCTGAATATTGAGAACGATGGCCTGGCTGGTACCCACCCAGGCGGCTTGCTTGGTGTTCTCCGGCGCGTCGACAATGGTGGCAACATCGGAAAGCCGGACGGGCGCGCCATTCCGGTAAGCAATGATGATGGGCTTGTACTGCTCGCCCGAGCTGAGTTGGTCGTTATCGTTGATGGTCCAGGCTTGATCGGCGCCATCGAAGTTACCCTTGGCCTGATTTACGTTCGCGCTGCTGAGGGCGGTGCGCAACGTGTCGAGACTGAGCCCATAGGAAGCTAGCGCGGTGGGATTAGCTTGCACCCGTACAGCACGCCGCTGTCCGCCGCTGATGCTCACCAGTCCGACGCCCTTGAGCTGCGATATTCTTTGGGCCATCCGCGTTTCGGCGTAATCCTCGATATTGATAAGCGGCACGGTCTTGGATGTGATCGCGAGCGTAAGGACGGGAGCGTCGGCGGGGTTAATTTTGCTGTAGATAGGCGGATTAGGAAGCAGCGTTGGAAGGTAGGTTCCCGCCTGGTTGATGGCCGCCTGCACTTCCTGCTCGGCTACGTCAATGCTGAGATCGAGCGAGAATTGCAGTGTAATCAGCGAACTGCCATAGGAGCTGATGGAGGTCATCTGGCTCAGTCCAGGCACCTGCCCGAACTGCTTCTCCAGCGGCGCTGTAACCGCCGAAGTCATCACCTCCGGACTGGCGCCGGGATAGAAAGTCTGGATCTGAATGGTCGGATAATCAACCTGCGGCAAGGCCGAGACCGGCAATTGAAAATACGCGACCATGCCGACCAGCACTATACCGGCCATCATGAGCGACGTCGCCACCGGGCGTAGAATAAAAATGCGGGATGGACTCACTGCTGGGGCGCCCCTTTGCCGTCGGGGCGGTTAGAGCCCCCCGGCTGACGCTTGAATTGACCGCCGCCATTCTTGCCCTTGCCCTTTCCGCGATTGGCCAGTGCAGCCGCATCCGCGGCGGCTTCTCGTTCCACTTCGCCGGCCTGCCGGACGCGAACCCGTGAGCCATCTTCCAACCGGTCGGCGCCGTCTACCGCCACGTCCTCTCCAATCTTGAGGCCACTCTTGATGTCGGCGCCAGCCTGGTCCGATGTCAGGACTTCAACTGGCCGGAGGTGCGCGGTCTGATTTTCGTCAATCACATAGACAAACGTTCCCTGCTGGCCAGTCTGAATGGCCACGGTCGGCACCAGAATCTGGTTTTGTAACGTGTCCACCAGCAAGCGAATGTTAACGAACTGCTGCGGGAACAACTCGAACTCTTTGTTGTCGAAGATAGCCTTCAATTTGGAAGTGCCGGTGGTACTGTCGATCTGGTTGTCCAACGTCACCAGCGTTCCCGAAGCGATCTTCTTGGAATTGTCGCGGTTGTATGCATCTACCGGCAGATGCGCGCCAGCGCGCAGTTTCTTGGTGACCTCAGGGAGATTGTCTTCTGGAATAGTGAAGAGCACAGAGATTGGCTGGAGTTGGGTGATCACGATGATTCCAGTGGCGTCGGAAGCATGCACGATATTGCCCGGGTCCGTCAGCCGGAGCCCTACCGTTCCCGTGATAGGCGCAGTGATTTTCGCGTAGATCAACTGCAACTTGGCATTGTTGATGTTCGCTTTATCCTGCATGATGTTGCCTTCGTACTGGGCCACCAGCGCCTTTTGAGTATCCAATTGTTGCGTGGGAATCGCTTGCTGCTGGACCAGGGGTCCATAACGGGCCAGATCGACTTTGGCATTCTCCAGGAGCGCACTATCATGGGCCAGCGTACCTTCGGCTTGCGCCAGCATGACTTCGTATGGCCGGGGATCGATTTCGGCGACAACCTGTCCCTCTTTGACCAGATCCCCTTCCTGAACGTTAAACTTCATGAGTTGGCCGTCCACACGGGATTTAACGGTCACGGTGTAGAAAGCGGTAACATTGCCTAACCCATCGAGATAGATCGGGACCGGTCCAGAACGTGCCTTGGCGACGACGACCGGCAGCGGGCCACCGCCGAAGCCGCCTCGTCCACCACCCTTCCCGAAGCCGCCTTTGCCCTGGTTGTTCTGGGGAATCAGGCCGGGTTGAGAGGCCCTCCAAACGGCGTAAGCCGTTACGCCTACTACGATTACAAGGAAAAAGAACCAGATAAAACCGCGTTTCCTGGGCTTGCCAGGGGGCTTGCCGGGAGGGAGGGGCACCTCCCTGCCACGCTCTCCAGCATGGGGTTCTGTGGCTGTGGTTGTCGTATTAGTCATCAGTCAATAAGGGTCTTTGCCGAACAATAAAGAATTTTTGCCGAAACTCAAGAGAAGTGACGGGTTGAACAGCCATAAGGTAACATGGCGGCCCCATGAGTATCCACCGCACGACCATGAGAAAGGGCCTCGATTCGAGCCACCACCTGATGCTGGTGTATGAGTAATCTCTGGCACCCCCATAACCCCTTCCTGGTCACCGGCCGGGCTTCATCCTATGCGCTTCGTAGACGGCCGCCGCGCTCGCTGACGATAGGTATTCCAGTAGCGCTTTCGCCGCTGCCGGATCTTTAGCGTGACTGGATACAAAACCGACCAGACTGGTCGGGGTCGAAATCTCACGCGGCAAGGGCCCTACCACATCGATGCCGGGTTCTTCCATTTCACTGAGGAAAGTCAGGCCGATCTCCGCCTCCCCTTTGGCGACCATCGTCATCGCCGCGGCACCCCCTTGAGCACGCTTGAGGGCCGGCTCCATCGCTACGGCGATGCCTAGATTCTTCAGTGTTTCGTTAAAGCTGACACCAGCCGCGGCCCCCCGCAAAGCGTCCGGATAGGAAACGGAGTTCGCCGCTAATAGCATGCGTTTCACCGCTTCTGGTGTCGAGATATCAGGCTTTGGCGCGCCCTTCCGAACAGCAATTCCCAATGCAACGCTCGCGAGCGGAGTCGCACTTTGAACAACCACGTTGCCCGAGGCGAGCACTTCCTGGAAAGGCGGCTGCACGATCGGTACGTCGAAAGCCTCACCGCGCGTCACCTGCTGCCGCGTACCCCCGCCGGAACCGAAGGTCGCTTTCACCTTCTGGCCGGTCTTGGCTTCAAAGCCGGGGATGAGTTGCTCGATCGCTCCTCGGATGCCGCCGGGCGCGATGAGCGTGATCTGGCTTTGTGCGCGGGCGCCGGTCGAATTGCCCAGGACCAGGAGGCAAACGACCGACGAAAGCAGATGCTTCATGATCCTAATAACAATAACGCAATCGGTTTACGGATGCACCGCCTGGCGAGCCCATAACTGTTACGTTAGAACATGCGAATTCACCTTCTGTTGGCTCTTTCGTGCCTGTTGGCTCTTTCGTACCTAGCGGGGGCCCAGACTCCGAACGTTGTCAAATATCACGCCACGATCAACGACGTGAAGTATCTTTATGGCTCGGCCGCGCCTGTCGCGCGCGTAAAGCCGGGGGACATCATCGAGACCAATACTCTGGATGCGTTCGGCAACGTGCTGAAGAAGCCCGGCGACAAGCAGAGCATGGTAAAGGGAGACAATCCGCTAACCGGTCCATTTTATGTGGAAGGCGCGCAGCCGGGCGACACGCTGGCTGTGAAGTTTCTCGATCTGCAGGTGGATGGCAACCAAGGCGTGGGAGCTTTCGCGCCGGGCTTCGGGGCTCTGAACGAAACCGGCTACACGCCCATGCTGCATCCGCCGCTGCCCGAAAAAATCTGGTTCTATCCGATTGACAAGGCCAGCAACACGGCCACATTCAACGCCCTCGATTCGAAGTTCTCGGTCAAGATTCCGTTGCATCCTTTCTTCGGCTGCATCGGAGTCGCGCCCGCCAGTGGAGAGGCGCGCAGCTCAATCGTGCCCGCGGAGTTCGGCGGCAATATGGACGCGCCCGAAGCCAGCGTGGGCAACACTTTGTATCTTCCGGTGAATGTTCCGGGCGCGCTGCTCTACATGGGCGACGGTCATGCCGCGATGGGCGATGGCGAGGTAGCCGGGACCGCGATCGAAGTGGCGCTGCTGGCGCGGGTACAGGTCGCGGTCATCAAGGGCAAAAAGATCAGCTGGCCGCGTTTCGAGAACGACGCCACTATTATGGCCGTGGGCGCCTACAGGCCGCTCGACGACGCGTTGCGAATCGCCTTCACCGAATTAGTCGACTGGATCCACAAAGATTACGGGCTATCGAGCCTGGATGCGTACGAGCTGCTGTCGAAGGTGGCGAAGATCCATCTGGACGAGATGGTGGACCCGAACTATGTTGTAGTCGCGTCTATCGAGAAGAAGTTTTTGCCGAAGAGATAAGCTTCTAAGCTTTTTTCAACGCGCTCGCCAAATTATTGAGCGCCAACTCCAGCGTCTTCCTCGACGTCGCGAGGTTCATCCGCATATGTCCGGCCCCGCCCAAGCCGTAATTCGATCCGGCGTTGATTTGAACCTTTGCATTCTGGACGAACCAACGTTCTGCGATGTTCTCGGGCGTGATTGGCTTCCTCGAAGTGCTGGTCTTATTGGCTTCAGCAGCTTGTTCTTTGGCGCCGATTTTGTCGACTACCGCGCTCACATCCACCCAGGCCAGGTACGTGCCTTGCGCCTTCACCCACTTAATGAGCGGAATCTTGGCGCGAATGAACGATTCAGCGAATTCACCATTGCCATCGATATACGGCACCAATTGATCCAGCCAATCGCCGCCTTCGGTGTAAGCAGCCAGGCTCGCTACCATGCCCAGGGTGCTGAAATCCTGCCGGTGGTGCGCTCTCACTCGGGCGATAAGGTCCGGGTTGTCGGAGAACATCCAGGCGCTTTTCATGGCCGACAGGCCGAATGATTTGCTCCCGGATTTGAACGTAATGCTGTTCATTACGATGTCCCGGTTGGCGAGCGTACTGTAAGGAGTGTATTTGCTGCCCTTGTTCACGAAATCGCAGTGAATCTCGTCGGCCAGCACCACCACGCGGCGCCGGGTGCAGATTTCCCCGATTTTCGTGAGATCCTCGCGCGACCAGACGTTGCCGGTCGGGTTATGAGGGTTGCAAACAATCATGGTGTTGGTGTCATTGCTGATGCGCCGCTCGAGATCTTCGAAATCGATCGAATAACGGCCATTGGCCAGCTTCATGGGACACTCTTCGGGTGTGCACCCGACATAAGAGATGTCGCCATAAAAGCCGTCGTAGGCGGGCGTGAGCAGGAGGACCTTGCTTCCCCGCGGCGAAAATGCCTCCAGCGCGCTGATGATGCCGTTGTGGACGCCGGTGGTCAGCAGCATCAAATCCGGATTGATATCGATGCCGTAGCGGCGTTTGTTCCAATTAACAATGGCGTCGGTGAAAGATTTCGGAGTATCCAGGTAGCCCCAGTTCTCGTGCTGGATTCGCTTAGCCAACGCCTTGGTGATGGCCGGCGCGCATCGGAAATCCATATCCGCGATGCCCATGCCCGCGGCGATATTGTCTTTGCCGTAGAGCTTGATCTGCCGGTCCCACTTGATGCAATCGGTGCCGATCCGGTTGTAGGGGGTGTCGAAATCGTACTTGCCGCCCGGCGTAACATCCGCCGCGAAAGCAGCCACGGTGCCGAGTGAGCCAGTTCCAGCCGCGCCCACCAGCGCCGTCATTTGAGCATTCCTCAGGAACGCTCTGCGATTCAGCCCATCGTTCGGAGACATGCGTTTTACTCCAGTTCCGCCAGCCTGGCTTTTACCGTCCTCATTAGCATACACCCGGACGCTGCGGAAAGCGCGCAGGCCTCATATTGGCAGGTCGGGGACCTGCCCCACGAGGCTAAAGGACCTTTGGATCTCACAGGCCCCTTTCTTGTAACCCGATAGCCCAAAAGGGCTAGTTGATATACTCAAGACCCAAGAACGTAGGAAGATAGCATTATGTGGATTGTCTGGCTGGCGCTCCGGCGCCCGTACACCTTCGTCGTGATGGCAATCCTCATCGCCATCCTCGGTGTCACCGCCATCGTCACCATGCCGGTCGACATTTTCCCTTACATCGACATTCCTATCGTGGCTGTCTTGTGGCAGTACTCCGGGCTTTCGCCCGAGGAGATGGAGAAGCGCGTCGTCACCAACTTCGAGCGCGGCCTCACGTCCAATGTCAACGACATCGAGCACATCGAATCGCAGTCTTACAACAACATCGCGGTCGTCCGGATTTACTTTCATCCCAACGTTCAGATCGACATGGCGGTGGCCCAGGTGAATGCGCAAATGCAAAGCGCAGTCCGCCAAATGCCGCCGGGTATCTTTCCCGCTAACGTTTTGAAATACGACGCCGCCAGCGTTCCTGTCCTGCAGCTCGGCCTGTCGAGCAAGACCATGCGCGAGCAGGAAATCTTCGACTGGGGGCAAAACTTCATCCGCACTCCACTCGGCACCGTGCAAGGCGCCGCCGTATCGTATCCGTTCGGCGGGAAGAACCGATCCGTGATGGTTGACCTGAATCTAGACGAGCTCTACGCCAAACAGCTTTCGCCCATCGATGTCTCAAACGCACTGACACTACAGAACCTGATACTACCGGCCGGCACCGCCAAGTTGGCGGAGACCGAATATCAGGTGAAGGTCAACGGCAGCCCGCTGGTCCTCAACGAACTGAATAACCTGCCTATCAAGACGGTCAACGGCGCAACCGTGTACATAAAGGACGTGGCGCAGGTGCGCGACGGCTTTTCCGTCCAGACCAACATCGTCCGCATGAATGGCGCCCGTGGTGTTCTCATGACCATCACACGCACCGGCAAGGCGTCCACGCTTGACATCGTCGACTCCGTCAAAAAGGTCCTTCCGCGAATTCTCGCTACCATTCCCAAGGAGTTGAACGTTACCGCGCTGGCCGACCAATCCATCTTCGTTCGAGCGTCGATTCAAGGTGTCGTGCGCGAAGCACTAATCGCCGCCGGTCTCACCGGCATCATGATTCTTCTGTTCCTGGGAAGCTGGCGCAGCACTTTAATCGTCTGCATCTCGATTCCTCTTTCGATTCTCTCTTCCATCTGCATCCTCAGCCTTTTGGGACAGACTATCAACGTGATGACGCTGGGTGGCTTGGCACTGGCGGTCGGCATTTTAGTGGACGACGCCACGGTCGAGATCGAGAACACGCACCGGAATCTTGGCATGAGCAAGCCGCTGGTGCGCGCCGTGCTGGATGGCGCATCGCAGATCGCCGTTCCGACGTTTGTCTCCACGCTTTCGATTTGCATCGTCTTTGTGCCGGTGTTGTTGCTTACGGGAACGGCGCGCTATCTGTTCACGCCGCTAGCCATGGCGGTGGTCTTCGCCATGCTCGCATCCTATCTGCTGTCCCGCACGCTGGTCCCGACCATGGTGAACCATCTTCTGAAGTCGGAAGCCCACTTGTACCAGGAAGGAGTTCACGGAGAAACAGCCGGCGGCCGCGGATTGTTCTGGCGTCTTCACTATATATTCAATCGAGTTTTCGAAAGCCTCCGTTACCGCTACATCGGCCTGTTGGATTGGTCGCTGCGTCATCGCGGGCGCGTCCTCACGGCCTTCATGGCGATTTCGATCGCTTCGCTCGGCCTGGCCTGGCTGGTCGGCAAGGACTTCTTTCCCAATGTGGACTCGGGCCAAATGAAGCTGCATGCCCGCGCTCCGGCCGGTACGCGTATTGAACAAACCGAAGTGCGGTTCTCCGCTATCGAGCGCGAAATCCGCAATGTAGTCCCCGCCGATGAGATGGACACGATCATCGATAATATCGGCGTTCCCAACAGTTGGTCCAGTCTGGCGCAGGGCGACATTCCGACCATCTCCAGCGCGGATGGCGAAATCCTGATTTCGCTCAAGAAGGAGCATCATCCCACTCGCGATTACGAAGTTCAGCTTCGGAAGGTCTTCCAGGAAAAATTCCCGGATACGGTTTTCTTTTTTCAGCCGGCTAACATCACCACCCAGATTTTGAACTTCGGCTTGCCCGCGCCGATCGATCTGCAAGTAGTGGGGCGTGACGCGGCCGCCAATTATAAGATCGCCCAGAAGCTGGCGGAGAGAATTTCCCATATTCCCGGAGCGGCCGACGTGCACGTGCATCAGGTGGTCAATCAGCCGGAAATTGCACTGAACGTGGATCGCGCTAAAGCCGCGCAAATGGGTTTGACCGAGCACGACGTGAGCACCAATATGCTGATTTCGCTGAGCGGCAACAGCACGATCGCGCCGGCTTTCTGGTTGAACTGGTCCAACGGGGTCAACTACAACATCGGAGTGCAAACTCCGCAATACAAAGTCAACTCTCTCGACGCCCTGCTGCGCACTCCGGTGTCGGTGGCCAGCAGCGCCGTCAACACCACCACTCCCGGTTCGCAAGCAGGCGTGTCGGCCGCGGGGAATGCGTTCGTAAGCACTTCGCCCAACGGATCTTCGCAAGCCTACGGAAACCCCGGAGCCATGCCAGGCAGCACGCAGCTGCTTTCTAATCTGGTTACCGTTCAACGCGACTACACACCGGTGATCGTCAATCACTACAATGTCTGGCCCGTTTTTGACGTTTACGCCAACGTCGACCGCCGTGATCTAGGCGGCGTTGGGTCGGAAGTGGAAAAGATCATGCAGCAGGAGAGCGCGCATTTGCCGCGCGGCACCACGCTCGATCAGCGCGGTCAGTATCAGACCATGCAATCGTCGTTTTTCCGGCTCGGTGTGGGCATTATCTTTGCCGTGGTGCTGGTCTATCTGCTCATGTCGGTGAACTTTCAATCCTGGCTCGATCCGTTCATCATTCTTACCGCATTGCCAGGCGCGGTTGCCGGTATTCTGTGGATGCTGTTCGTGACTGGAACCACGCTCAGCGTCCCTTCGCTGATGGGCGCGATCATGTGCATCGGCGTTGCCACCGCCAACAGCATTTTGATGGTCACGTTCGCCAACGACGAGCGATCCATTGTGCCTTCCGCCCGCGAAGCCATGCTGGCAGCCGGTCACGCGCGTATCCGGCCGGTGCTGATGACCGCTTCGGCCATGATCCTTGGGATGCTCCCCATGTCGCTCGGCTGGGGCGAAGGCGGCGAGCAGAATGCACCGCTGGCCCGCGCGGTAATCGGTGGTCTGATGTTCGCCACTGTCACTACCCTATTTGTCGTGCCCATCATTTATAGTTACCTACGGACGAAACCTCCGGTCGATCACGAGCGCCAATTAGAGGCACAAAGAAGGGAGGGCTTTGGAGATTCCCAGTGGAATCTTGACCGTCTCTAGAGCATTGAATGCGCCATACCGAACCTGATCAACCCGAGTTTCAAGCGGTGGACGAGACCACCGAAGAGCGGCTCCGCAGGGAAAATGAAGAGCTCAAACGCCAACTCCAGGAGCACAAGCGCCTGGCCCACGGCTCTCCGCACACTGCCTCGGCCGGAAAAGTGTGGCATCCCTCCTCCATCACCATTTGGTCGATCACGCTGGGGGTGACGCTGCTGATTGCCGCGGCGTTCCTGGGCGGTTACATTCCGCTGAAGAAGCGCGAGAGCGTGATCCTCAACCAGGCTCGGGAACAAGAGGAGGCATTGCCCCGTGTGGACGTCATGGAGGTGGGCCGCTCGACGTCAAAAAGCGACCTGGAGCTGCCCGGCAACATTCAGGCAGTTACCGAAGCGCCCATTTTGGCCCGCGCCGACGGCTATGTCAAAACGCGGATGGTGGATATTGGCGATCGAGTGCGCTCCGGCCAGCCGCTAGCCGAAATCGAAGCGCCTGAACTCGATCAGCAGGTTCTACAAGCGCGCGCGAATCTGCAGCAGACCACCGCGGCGCTCGACCAGGCTCTTGCCAATCAGCGCCAGGGCAAAGCCAACATGGAACTCGCGCGCGTCACTGCCGATCGCTGGAAAACGCTGGCCGGCAAAGGCGTGGTTTCGCGCCAGGAGAACGATCAGTATCAGGCGCAGTACCAGGCGCAAGTCGCCAATCTCGATTCGCTTGAAAAAGCGGTTGCCGCTGCTCGAAGCAACGTCGCGGCCGCGGAAGCCAATGTGTCGCGGCTCAACGAAGTGCAGAGTTACCGTGTCGTCAAGGCGCCATTTGACGGCATCATCACTTTGCGCAACGTGGATGTTGGAGCGCTGGTGAATGCCGGCAACACGCTGCTCTATCGCGTCGCGCAGATGAATGTGCTGCGGACTTACGTGAATGTTCCGCAGAGCAATTCTGACTCGATACACGTCGGCCAGACGGCTCAACTGACGGTTTCGAATCTGCCCGGCCGCAAGTTCGCCGGAACAGTGGCCCGGACGGCCAATTCGCTCGACCCCAACAGCCGCACCATGCTGGTGGAAGTGCAGGTGCAGAATAAGGATGGCGTTCTGCTGCCGGGCATGTATGCGCTGGTTGATTTGTCGAGTCCACGCGCCAACCCTCCGGTGCTGCTGCCCGGCGATGCGCTGATCGTGCGCGCCGATGGAACCGAGGTCGCGGTGGTTCGCCCGGATCACACCATCCATCTGCAGCGAATCCAAGTCGGCCGCGACTACGGCGACAAACTCGAGATCGTCAGCGGCCTCCAGCCGGGCGACCTGGTGATCGCCAACCCCAGCGACACAATCCACGAAGGTGTGAAAGTGGACCCGGTGGCGCAGTCGAAGTAGGGTGGCGCGACGGTGCTCGTGCCGATGCGTGACTGTGCCCTTAATCCCGCGCGCCCGCAGTCGACTTCCAATGCTGCTTGCCCATTAACAGCGATGGCACGAGATTCTGTGACTCCTTGCCTTTGCCTTGCACCAAATGAAAGCCATGCTGTTCGCGCCCTCCAAGCAGTCGAGTTGAGACCGCCGAGCGATTTTCAAGGTAAGTTATGGCCAGATGTCCGTCCTCAACCAACCCAAGGAGGGTTTCAGTTCCGCATATGCGCGCCAGACGAGTAAAACTGCCGTGATCGACAATCGCATGCACCTTTTTGTAATAAAGAAGGCATTCTGCAAACTCGCCGAGGCTAGTTACATCAGCAACTGAGGCGCGTCCAAAAGCGATGGATTCAAACATTCGTTTCCCAACGTACGTTCGCGCCACCTTTCGTATTTTTCCTCAAAGCCGCGGCCCCAATTACGGCTCAGCGTCACATCACTCCACTCGATCTCGCCAATAACCCGGTCGACGCCGGCCATGGGCTACCGCAATAATTTCCAAACCTGCACTTGCTTCCCGAAAGATGATGAGGTATGGAAATCTGCGAAGAGTGATCCTGCGGGTTCCTAACTCGTGCAGAGGATACTGTTCTGGGTTGTCACTAATCCGCTCGATCGCACGGTCAAGGTCATCGAGGAACATTTCTGCGGCTCTTTCGCTGCGTTTTCCATACCACTCTGTCGCCGCCTCAGCTTCCTGCAATGCCGCCGGATGAATTCGAATTCGCCTGCTGGTCACCGATCGAGTCGAGTGCGGAGGCGGCGGCGGGCGTCCTCCCAGGGAATGAGCTGAACAGCTCCACTGTCAATCTGCTGAAGACGGCGATAGATCTCTTCGCGCCAGGTTTCTTCCGTGCCTTCGTCAATCACCTGATCAAGGCTCTCGATCAAAGAAGTGACCAGCGCGGCGCGAGCCTCAGCGGGAAGCCCTAGAGCGTCCCTTAGCACCTCTGCTGCATCCCTTACCATGACTCAATTCTACCTCTTACCGATAGTGGTCTCGGCCGTTCCGATTCATCAAAGGTCAAAGGTCAAAGGCTAGCGCTTAGTCACACGACTCCCGCCAACCATACTTGTGCTACGATGCCCATCAATATGACCCGAAAATCCCGCCTTGGCCGTTTCTTTGGCCTGCTATATGTAGGCTTGTTCCTGGTGGTTTCCGGACTCTGGCTGATACACGCCCAGCAGAAACAGGAGTCCAACTTTACCGGCAACATCAAGCGGATAGAAGACGACTCGAAACCGGGCATTGCCCACATCCACTTTGATCCAGGCGCCCGGACGAAGTGGCACAGCCATGAAGGCGGCCAGATCATTTTGGTCGAGGAAGGCGTCGGGCGCACTCAGGTGAAAGGCGGGCCAGTGCTGGAATTACACGCCGGCGAGACCACTTATGCCGCTCCTGGGGTCGCGCACTGGCATGGGGCCGCGCCCGATCAAGGAGCAACTCAGTTCAACGTGCAGCGCGGAGCAACCACGTGGCTGGACGCGGTCGCCGAAAAAGATTATAGAACGCCTCCAAAGCGATGATCAGCGCCGATTCGCAGCATTACTGTGGCGGATGGGCGGCGTGGGGAATGATAAGATAGTCGCTCAGACTGCAAGTTCAGCGAATGATCGGCCAGACTCTCCAGCATTACCGGATTGAGACCAAGCTCGGCGCAGGGGGGATGGGCGTGGTCTATCGCGCGCTTGACACTCACCTCGACCGGGCAGTAGCTATCAAAGTGCTTCCCGTAGCGGTAGTCGGTAATGCGGCCCGCAGAGCTCGCTTTGCCCAGGAGGCGCGCTCGGCTTCTGCCCTGAGCCATCGCAACATCATCACTATCTACGACGTCGACACAGGCGAAATCGACGGCCAGCCGGTCGAGTTCATCGCCATGGAATATGTTTCCGGCAAGACGCTCGATAAGCTGATCGGCCGCAAGGGCCTGCGGGTGAACGAGGCGCTCCGGTATGCTATCCAAATCGCGGACGGCTTAGCGGCGGCCCATGGAGCGGGCATTATTCACCGGGATCTGAAACCCGCCAACATCATCGTAAACGAGCAAGGCGACGTCAAGATCCTGGATTTTGGACTTGCCAAACTGAGTGATCCAGAAGAGCCGGATGTCTTCGCGGCTACTGAGAGCGTCCACCTGGAGGCGATGCTGAAAACCGAGGCCGGCACGATCATCGGGACCGTGGCCTACATGTCGCCGGAGCAGGCGGATGGTCATAAAGTGGACGAGCGGTCAGATATTTTTTCGCTGGGCGCGGTTCTGTACGAAATGATCGCCGGCCGCCGCGCCTTCGCGGGCGATTCCAAATTGTCGACTTTGGCTGCCGTGCTCCACAACGAGCCGAAACCTCTGGGCCAGGCTGTCGAGGGCGTGCCGCGCGAGGTGGAGCGGATCATCCTGCGCTGCCTGCGAAAAGATCCCGAGCGGCGCTGGCAAAGCGTGGCCGACCTCAAGGTTGCTCTCGAAGATGCGCTGGAAGAATTGGAGTCCGGAAAGCTAACGCCGGCCAACGGCGTCGCCGCTGTTCCGGTGACGCAGCGAAGCCTTTCACTCTTGATCTGGGCGGCGGTTGTCATCGTAGCGCTGGCGGCAGGCGCTTACGTAGGATCGCAAGCTCTGGCCCCGCCGCAGCCTACTTTCGAGCGCCTGACTTATCGGCGCGGCGATGTGCAGGGGGCCAGATTCTCGCCCGACGGGCAGACCGTCCTATTCAGCGCTCAGTGGGGTGGGGAGCCTCTGACTATTTTCTCCATGCGCCCCGGCAGCCGCGAGTCGCGATCTCTGGATCTCCCTCAGGGCCAAATTCTCTCCATCAGCTCTTCGGGTGAAATGGCCATCCTGCTTGGATCGGGCGCGCTCGGAAACCCTGGGACCCTTGCTCGCGTTCCGCTTTCCGGCGGAGCGCCGCGCGAGATTCTGGACAACGTCAACGATGCCGACTGGTCCCCGGATGGGACGCAACTAGCGGTGTCTCACACGGTTGGCCGCCGGAATCGCATCGAATACCCGATTGGAAAAGTCCTTTACGAGAACGAGGCTCTACGGCCGCCTATGCGCCTCCGTATCTCACCCAAGGAAGACCTGCTAGCTTTCTTCGAATACGACAACGCGGTCGGAGATTTTGCCGTGACGGTTTTGGACATGCGTGGCGTAAGGCGCACCCTTTCCCGTGGATGGCGGGCGGATGGCGGATTGGCGTGGTCTCCGAAAGGCGATGAAATCTGGTTCAGTGGCGCGAAGGCGGGGGCCAACTCGGGACTACGCGCGGTGAAATTAGACAACACAGAACGAGTCCTGGCTGAGACTCCGGCCACGCTTGCGCTGGACGACATCACTCGCGACGGTCGAGCATTGGCCGTTACCTCCGACCTCCGAATGGGCATGTCGTTGCTCTCCCGCGGCGACAAAGAAGAACGAGATCTATCCTGGTTTGATGGCTCACGGATTTACGACATTTCCGCGGACGGTAAGACCATCCTGTTCGTCGAACTGTCGTACGGTCAACCTCGTAACGTCGCGATTTACCTCCGCAAGACGGATGGTTCTCCAGCCGTGCGCCTGGGCGATGGCAACCGACCGGCGCTGTCACCCGATGGCAAATGGGTGGTGTGCATCTTGAGCGATGGGCCGAAAACCAACCTGACTCTATTGCCGACTGGCGCCGGAGAGGCGCGCTCGATAGGCGTAGGAGGAATGCACTACGAGCGGGCGGAATGGTTCCCGGATGGGCAACGGATTTTATTCACCGGTAATGAGCCGAATCACCCGACAAGGACATTTTTGCAGGGCTTGAATGGAGGAAAGCTCACGCCCGTTACTCCCGAGGGGACGGTCGCTGCGCGTGTGTCGCCCGATCAAAAATACGTAACGGCGGTGGCTGGAGGTAAATTGACTCTTTTCCCGATCGCGGGCGGCGAGCCGAAGCCAATTACGGGTTTCGAGCCAGGAGAATCAGTCCTTCGTTGGAGCGCGGACGGACGCCATCTATTCCTTAGCAAGGTGGAGGAGCCCTCGTTCGCGAAGATCAGCCGGTTAGATGTTTCGACTGGACGTAAGGAGATCTGGAAAGAGCTGAGGACACCCGATCCCGTAGGAGTGAACATCCGCGACGTGGTGATGACGCCGGATGGCGAATCCTTTGCCTACTCCTTCCAGCGCGATATCACGACGCTGTTTCTGATCGGCGGCCTCAGATAAAGTTCAGCGGTGCGCGATCACCAGCAGCGACTTGGCGCGCTTGAGCACGCACTCCATTGCCCGCTGTAGATTTTCAGGATCGAGCGCCGCAAAGCTTTCATCCAGCACCACCACCTCGGCATCCTGCAGCAAAGCCCGCGCGATATAAACGCGGCTCCGCTCTCCGTGCGAGAGCTGCCAACCTGTCTCGCCCACCATCTGCAACATTCCGGCCGGCATCCGAGCGAGCAAATCGGTCAGGCCCAGCTCCTGGCAGATGACCTCGGCCTCCTCCAGGTCCTTTTGCCGAAGGGTTCCCCGGCGCCCCATGAACAAATTGAAGGCGAAAGTCTCGGAGAGAACGTAGTTCTCATGGAACTGCGGCGCGGCGGCGATGCGTTGGCGCCAACGCTCTGAGCCGAGTGTGTGCAGGTCGAATCCATCGATGCGCAGGTCGCCTGAGTTTTGCTCGCGCAGCCCCGCCAGGATGGACACGAGTGTGGACTTTCCGCCGCCGGAAGGACCTTCCAGCACCAGACGATCGCCGCTCTTGATTCGAAGGCTGCAGCCGCGCAGCACCGGCTCATGACGGTCGCTATAGCGATAGACCAGATTGCGCGCGTCGACGACGTCCGGCGAATCCGAAAGAGGTAAGACGCCCGGCGAGCCTGGCATTTCCGGCCGCGTAGCGGAACGGTAAAGAGTGGAGACGCGCTCCCAGGCGACTGCCGCGCCGGCCAACTGCCATGCGCCCGTAGCCAGGCGTTTGAAGGCGCGATAGGCGAGCAACATGCCACCGACCGCGATGGCCATTTTCGCGGCGGAGTGGGCGCCGCCAATGAACGCCGGCGTGAGTCCGAGTAGAGCGATGACCAGCCAGCCGCGCGGGACGATGGCGGTCAGGGCGGTCGTCGATCGGTCCATGGCGCGAGATACTTTGCCATAATGCTCCAGCGCTTCGTCTTCTCCTTCGTGCCATCGATCGGGTGAAAGCTGTGCGAGGCGCGTGCGATGCCCAACCATGCTTTCCACCAAGTCGTGCGTCATCCCGAGCCGAACGTCTGTCCAGGCGCGATTCCGTAGAAAGTATCGCCAGGCCAGCATTCCCGTGATTGCCAGCCAGGCCAGCACTAAGATCGAGTGAAGGACGCCGCCCGCGCCTGCACCGAGCACAAAAATCGCCATTGCCAGCTCGATAATCGCGACCAAGCCAAGAAATCCGCCGCTCAACGCGAGCGCCTCGACCGCTTCGGATTCGATGACACGTCCCAACAGTTGGCCCGCGCCCTGATGGCGGATGCTGTCCGGCTCCAATCGCAGAGCACCGTAAAATAACCGCTGCTTCAGTCTGGCGCCAGCGCCGATCGCGATCGCGCCTTGCAGCCAGGTGATAAGCACGCGAATCGGCACCAGGCTGAGCAGCAACAAGGCCCAAAGTACGAGCCAATTCCGGCTGCCGCGGCCACTGAAGACATTTTGTCCGACCATCCACCAAGCCAGAATCCACAACACATACTGAAGTGCGTGCGCGGCGGCGAGAGCAAAAAGGCGCTGGGGCACGTGAGCGTGGCGGAGTTGCAGCCAGAAATTCGCGCTGGGCGGCAAGCGCAGAAGCCAAATGCCGCGGATGGGAGCGGCACTGAATCGTTCGCGCAAAATCGCGGCGCGCGCTCGATCCTGCCTGGAAACGGGGACTTCCGCCAGTTCGAGTGTTTCCTGAATTTGCTTTAAGACCGGAGCCTCCATTTCGAAACAAAGCGCCGAGCGAACAGCCGCGAGATCTATCTTGACTTTTGTGCGGTCCAGTGAAAGTAAGGTCGAATTCGCAAGTATGGCGAGAAAGCCGTCTTCACCCGGCACCTGTAGGAGCGCGGGTCCGAGGGCCGGCAGCCGGCGTTCAAAATCGGCATATGACATTTCGGCCGCGAGTGCTTCCAGCCCAACCTGCCCAGCGCCGGATTCCTGCGCCACTGCTGTGCGCGCATCGTCGAAGCGCGCCGCCGGCCAGATGAACGCTGTAAGGCCGGGTTTCATTGCTCGATCAACGCGCCGTTTTGCAGCTTCAATCTACGCCACTCGCCGGCAGCCCACAATTCTTCTCGAACGGCACGCTCGGCTTCGCGCATGGCCTGAAGACGCGAGCCTGGTATCGAGGCCAGCTCGCTCGGGTTCCCGTCTTCGACGATACGGCCTTCCTCAACGACCACTACGCGATCGAACGTCATGCTGTCGGCGATGTCGTGGGAGATGACTAGCAGCGTGGAGTCGCGCCAGAGTTGCCGCGCCCGCTGGAGCAGCAGGCGACGCTGGTCGATGTCGAGGCCGCGAAAGGGCTCGTCTAAAATAACCAGCCGGACATCCGGGCGCAGCAGAGCGCGCGCGAGGCGGACACGTTGTCCTTCTCCACCTGAGACCAGCCCGCCGCCCTCCCCGAGCGGTGTCTGGAGAGCATCGGGCAACCTTTCGAGCACGCGCCGCAAGTCGGCGGCGTCGATCGCATCGTCGATCGGCATGCGCGGGCCGTCGGCGAGACCGTACTTGAGATTGTCGAGCATAGGCCGATTCCACAATTGCACCGCCGGATCGACCCACGCGATGTTGGGCCGCAGCCGCTCGACCACCGGCTCGTCGAGCTCAACGCCATCGATCACGACGCGGCCGGTTGCGGGCCGATACCATCCGAGGAGAAGACCGACCAGGCTCGATTTCCCGGCGCCCGAATGCCCGACTATAGCGATGTGCTCGCCCGCATTGATTGTGAGATCGATATCGCGCAGCACAGTGTGGCCCGCGGCCGTCACGCTCACGTTCTCAAAATTGATAGCAACGGAAACGGTGCGAGGTTGGAGGTCTGAAGCCGGCTGAACGCTGCGCTGTTCGATGGCGCCCAGCGGCTCCAGCAACCGCAGGGTAACATTGCGATAAGAAGGATACTGCCAGGCGATCAACGCGACCTCCTGGCCTAGGGCCGGCAGATTGAGAGTCCAGTAGACCAGCAGCAAAACGGCGCCGGTTTCGCCGGTCCTACTGAGGTGCGATGCCAGCAGCCAGATCGCGAGTCCGAAGCCGGCCAGAAACTGGATGGTTTCGAGCGAGATCACGGCTCTCTGCAGATTCAATCCAGCCTTGGTCCATTCGCTGAGCAGGTTGGCATGCGAGCGCCGCACCGCCGGTTGCGCGCCGTGAGTGTGAATGGCCACCAGGCCGAGCAGCGCGTCCAGATAGAAATGGCTTAGAGCGCCCGCATGTGTACGCAGGCGCAGATCGCGCTCGATCAAGAGAGGTTGCGACAGGATGGGGATCGCAACCGCGGCCAAAGCGGATAGCAGGGCGATCGGCGCGCTCAATGGATCGAGCCAGATGATCCCGGCGGTGGTGAAAACAATTTCGAAGGCATAGCGCAACAGTTGTCCACCGAGATCTGGAAGGCGGCGGATGAGGTGGATGCTGTGGCTGCGCTCGGCCATATCCGATTTCAGCCGGCTCTGGAAATAGCGATCGCCCAAGTGTGGAATCTTGCGTAGAAAAGCTCGCCGCAGCCGGATCTCTAACCGCCGGCCCATACGCAGCAGACCACCGGTCAACGGGATTTCGAGTAGCAGCAAACCTAGCGAAAAAGCGATCAGTGCGAGCGCCGTTCCCAACCGTGGGGTTCGAATCAGGGCGCGAAATAAAACCGCTTCGGCCACGACGGCGGCGCTCGCAAGCGCCAGTGCGGCGATGATGGAAGCTGGCGTGAAAATGCCGTCGGCTCGGAGGAGCCGCGTGAGTTCCAGGCCGGGCCGGGCGGGCGGTTGTTGCAACGCCGCGATGAGTTCCGGTGACGAGAGCGCGGGACGTTTTTTTCGTTCGACTTCCGGCCATCGCCCCAGCGCCCGGACCAGAACTGCGCCCCGCAACATGAGGTGTCCTTGGTCCTGAGCGGGACGGACCGACCAATAGTGCTCCGGGATGGTTTCGCTCTCTTTCAAGAAACTCTCCAGCACACGAGCGGTTTGGCGGCCGCGGGTTAAAGCGCCTGAACTCGCGATTGATTCGACCATCCGAACAGCGGCGTCGAGCGCGGCGATAGGCTTCCAGTCCGGATGGTCAATTACCCGTCGAAGCAAGCGCTCCACTTGATCCGATGCCCGCAGGCGATCAATGCGGCGGCGCAGCGGACTCAGAAAACTCTCAGAGAGAGCGTATTCGCACCAATCTTCGGCGGGGACCGCCATTTTGTGGACATAAAGGTCGTTCAAAAATTCTTTCGCGTGTGTGAACCGTCGGCCGGTGGCCGGATCCATCAGTTGTAACCAGCGGCCATGACGGCGCCAGACTACGACGAAATGAGTAAGCCCGTTCGGCAGAACGACGACCGCGATGGCGGGGAGCGCGCGGGCTTCCTGTAGCAGCACGTGATCGGCCGGCAGCATGATTTGCTCGGCCTGGAGCCCGAGCTGGTTGGCGACCTCTTCAATGGTATCGATGGAGGTGCCGTCGACGTCGGTCTGGCAGGCCTCGCGCAGGCGGCCATAGTGCGCGTGGATGCCGAAGCCGCCCAGCAGGCATTTCAGAGCCGCCGGGCCACAATCCATGTTGGACGTCTGGACGACCTCCGGGACAATGAGCCGCGCGCTCGATTTCATCGATTCAGTTTAGCGCGAGGACTTCTCAATTCCGCATGTTCAGGTGTCTAACCCGAGAGGCTTCTTGGGGACTTGATCGCGCTGTCTGCGCCACTTATGCTGGATTCCGGAAACTTCAAAAATAACTATCAGAAGCAGGATCAGCGAGAGTGTGAGGCTTCCGGCCACCCACAAAGGTGAGTGAAATTGCCATTCCCGACCCACTCGCATCCACAGCAGGGCGAGAATTCCGAGGCTCAGAGCGATACGCAGGAGCCGTCTGAAGGACATCCTGTGGCTATTATCCTACGGCGCCGGGCCGTCAGAAAATGTGTTGGCGCAAAAAACTAGCGGCGACCAGATCGGTCGCCGCGCTCCCACCTTCCGGTCTTCACTAGGAAGCCGGGTGATTATGTCTTTAGTCGGTCTTCGGTCATGATTTGCCGTTAGCTCTGTGATGCGGCCGCGGTCATAACACTGGAAATCTTGCTGAAGATGGTGCTGATGCTGCTGGCGACGTTGGGCATAATCGCGCCTGCGGCCACCGCTACAAAGCCGGCCATCAATGCATACTCAATGAGGTCCTGGCCTCGAGTATCCTTCCAAATTCTCAGCTTCCATACCAGGTTCGTGATTTGTTTCATTTTCCTCGCCTCCATTGTGAACGGAACGTCTGTTCCTGGAAATAAGTTATCACCCAAACACGGTACGAGGAATGAGTGAAACCCCTTAGCTGACCCTTAAAAGCCACTAGCGAACAGGCGGGGTTTAATTTAGTCATGGCTAGTTCGAAAGTTCTGAACCCCGCCCCTCGGTGGCACCTGGGACTACCGCGTTTCACGGATCTGCGTCGCGATATACCATTGATTCCCGAAGACATCCTTCACGCCGGCGGATCGGTCTCCATAGGGTTGGACAACCGGCTCGCTGGTGGAAGTTGCACCGGCGTTCAAGGCTCGCGAGTACGTAGCGTCGACATTGGGAACGTAAAGGTAGAACGTGGAGGGCATGGGCTGGTAGGGGCCATGGGCTTCTCCCATCTCCAGCATTGAGTCGCCAATTTTGATCTTGGCGTGATGAATGACACCGTCCGGCGAAGCGTACTTTTCGAGTTCTTCAGCGCCGAAAGCCCGCCTCAAGAAGCTGATCACGGGTTCGGCTCGCACGGGATGCAGGTACGCCGTGACGGTGTGGAGGCCTTCGGGGATATATCGGTCTCCTTTAAGCGTAGCGATGTACCAGTTATTACCCGCGAGATCTTTCACACTTCCGCTGCGTTCGCCATAGACCTGATCGGCGGGCGGCTGAATGGCAACTGCGCCGGCGGCGAGAGCGCGCTGATATACGGCATCCGTATCTTCCACGTAGACGTGAAACGCCATCGGTTGAGATTCGCCGCGAAACGACAGCCCCGGTCCGCCGCCACCCATCATCAGCATGGAATCGCCTAAGCGAACTTCGGCGTGGATGCCACCCGCCGACCCAATCGCGCGAAACTTTTCTTCCGCCCCAAAAGTTTGCTTGACGAAATCGATCAGTCCTGCCCCATCTTGAGCAATCAGATAAGGCGTTAGCGTATGAAAGCCCCGGGGGATGGGGCTGGTCGCGGTTCGGTCGGCGGCCTGCTCCTTCTCCATGGCCTCAAAGCGGCGATGCATTTCGTCAATAGACAACTGTTCTTTGAGAGTCGAGACGCTCCAGGTATAACCGAAGGGATCGGTCACTGATCCGGAGCGATCGCCATAAAATTTGTCAGAGACCGGTAACGTGAGTTTGGCTCCGGCGGCGACGGCGTGGGCCACGAAGCCATCCACGTCATCGACGTTGAGGGTAATGCTGATCGGGGACCCGCCGTAGACTTCGGGGCCTGGATAACCATATTCCGGCGCGGCCTCGCCCAACACGATCGTAGAATTCCCGATTGCGAGTTCGGCGTGGGCGATGTGGCCGTGGACGTCGAAACGGGCGATTTCCCGGGCTCCAAAGGCCTGCTTGTAGAACTCGATGGCGGCCGCGGCATTCTTGATACGCAGGCGCGGAATCGCGGTTTGACGGACAGCGACTGGTGCAGCTTGAGTTTGACTGGACATAGATAATTTCCTTTCCAATTCTGACTTCAGACGTGCTTTGAAATTCTCGCGCGGAAGATCGACCAGCTCGCGTGCAATTGCCATTAGCGGCGTAAGACCTGGGTCGGCGGTAGCAGCCGGACGCCCACCCAGCAGATCTTCGATCACTTTATCCACTTGGTGTATCAGAGAGCGCTTAGGCATGGCGACCCTCCATTTGCGCCCGCAAGCTCTCGAGGGCGCGGTATTGAAGCTGCTTCACGGCGCCTTCACTCCGGGCGAGATTTTGCGCAATTTCACGAATACTCTTTTGCTCCACGAAACGCTGCAGGATCACTCGGCGCTGGTCTTCGGGAAGGTCTTCGACCAACCGAAACAGGCGAGCCCGATGTTCGATTGCCTCCAGATCCGGTTGAACGCTCGGCTCCGGCGCCACTCCAGGTCCGGCTGCGGCTTCTCGGGCGGCGCGCTTGGACTGATCCGCTACGGCATTCGCGGCAATCCGGAACAACCACGCGGCGAAGGGCGCGCCTCGATCTTCGTAGCTCAGCAAATTGGCAAGCGCTTTGTGAAAAACATCCGACGTCAAATCTTCCGCCGTTTGCCGATCGTTTACGCGACGGGAGACGAACGCATATATACGTTCGAAATGAAGCTCATACAGGTCTCCAAACTTGAGGGGGTCCCGCTGCGCAGCTTCAACCAGCAGACGCTCGTCTGGCTCTTCCGCGACTACTTTTGCTGCCGGTCTTCGGACGGCCACCGTTCCTCTGACTATATAAACTGGCGAAGGGTCAAAAAGTCACGCACATAGTACGGGTCGCGCTTCCTGCTTCCATCGAGGGCATAGAAACTTTCGATTGGCGGCTTTCGGGGGCTTCCCTTAAGATAATCCTGACAAGCCTTGTCGGCCAGGTTATCTCCCCGTAGTTCATCCAGATCCGGTCATTGTTCAGGACCGGCTTAGTTTCACCAAAAACCATTATCCCGGAGGAAGTGTGTCTTGGAACAAATTCATTCCATCGTTTTTTCTTTCAGCGGTACTGTTCGCGCAGATGCAGCCCGCGGTCAGTGAGCTGAGCTTCAGCGGCGAGATCCAATCCAACGGCTCTACGCCTCTCAACACGCTGTATGTCGAGTTATATGACCAGCGAAGCCATACGGTGGTAGAGCGGACATCGGTATCGAGCGACGGCAGCTTCCGCCTCAACCATGGGAATACGGACGCGTCGTACACCATTCGAGTGGTGACCGCTCCGGGCGACGATCCTTTAGTGGAAGACCTGCGGCCCATGGGCCCAGGCAGTTCTCTGGTACTCCATTTGCCGGATCAAAGGACAAACCAGCCCCCTTCGGGAAGCGTCTCCGTTCACGAACTCCGGCATCCGATTCCAAAGCAGGCCATCCGCGCGGCCGAAGAGGCGCAGCGGCATTCAGGAGTTCACGACACGGCGAAAGCGATCGAGAAGCTGGAGCAGGCGATCCGGATCGCGCCTTCGTTCCGCATTGCTCACGCCAACCTGGGTGCTGAGTACGCTCGCGCGGGCCGGTTGGAGGAAGCGGTGGGGCAATTCCGAGTAGCGCTCGAAATCGGTCCACCGGATGCGCTCATTTATTCTAATTTGTCGCTGGCGCTGCTTACGTTGAAACAATACCGGGAGGGGGAAGATGTCGCGCGCAAGGCGCTGGCGATGGAGCCGGAGAACACAATGGCGCAGAGGTTGCTCAAGTACGCTGTGGCACACTCTCTTACGGTCGCCGCTCAGTAGCTAATTGCTGTTCCGCGAGGAGGCTTTCGCGATCGCGGCCAATGGTGGCGACTGCCAGTGCCCGGCCTTTGCGGCGGTAAGTGGCTGAGGCGTTGCGGCCTTTCAGATCGCCGTCAAGCTCCACGGCATCCCACGATGGGGCATGCCCGACGTAATTGATCGCGACATCGTAGTGCTGGCTCCAGAAGAACGGGACATCGCGAAAAGGACCACCGATGCCTAACATGGCTCGCGCGACCGCTTGGCCCTGGCGCTCGGCCACCACCCAGTGTTCGATCCGGACGCGATCGCCCGAAATTGGGTCGGGGTAGCTGGCCACATCGCCGGCGGCATAGACATCGGGGGCGCCGGTTCGCAAATTCTGGTCGACAACGATTCCGTTGTCCACTGTCAGGCCGGCCTTCTCAGCCAATGCAGTACGCGGGGTGACGCCGAGGCCCAAGACCACTAAGCCGGCGTCGATGGATTTCCCGCCGCTGAGCTCAACGCGATTCTCTCGAATTGCCCGTGGCGAATCGCCCAAACAGAAGCGAACGCCGTTTTGCTCGTGGAGACGGAGGATGAATTCGCCGAGTTCGTTTCCTAAGACGCGTTCCAGGGGAATCTTCTCCTGGCCCACTACGGTCACTTCCAGGCCACGATGGCGTAGCGATGCTGCCACTTCCAGACCGATAAAGCTGGCGCCGATCACCACCGCCTGTTTCACCTGCGAGGCGCGCGCGATGATGGCTTTGCTATCGGCCAACGTCCTCAGCTTGAAGACGTGTGATAGATCAGCGCCTTCGATGGGCAGCGAACGAGGCTCTGCGCCGGTGGCCAGCAAAAGCGCGCCGTAGTTCAGCGCGCGGCCGCTTCGCAGCGTGGCTGTCCGGTTGGCGGTGTCAATATGGTCGGCAGGATCGTCGGTTAGTAATTCGACGTGAATAGACTCGTAGTATTCACGCGTGCGCAACGGAATCCATTCCTCGGGCGCATTGCCTGCCAGATAATCCTTAGACAGATTGGGGCGGTCCACAGGACCAGGTTCTTCGTCACCCACCAACGTGACCGGTCCTTCATAGCCTTTCGCGCGCAGCATATCAGCGCAGGCTGCGCCCGCTGCCCCGGCTCCAACGATCACGATAGATGCCGGCGCGCGACCGAGCGGCACGCGCGCATTGGTCTCACACTTTTTGCCGGCCTTGACCTTGCGGCCTTCGTGTTGCACGGTGAAACAGGAAACCGGCGACAATGCCGGTGCGCCTTCGGCCTCGCCGGTTCGCAAGTTGAAACGGGCGTGATGCCAGGGGCAGTGGATGGACTGGCCGACCACCAATCCTTCGGCGAGAGGGCCACTGTAATGTGTGCAGGTGGCGCCGATTGCGAATACTTGCTGCCCCTGGCGAACCAAAATGACTGCCTCGCCATCGACCTGGCCCAACAGCGGCGAATTTTCGGTAAGGCTGTCGAAATCGACGCCGGCTTTGAGATCCGGGCCCGGCAATTGTTTGGTGTCCTGATTAGCCGCCATGCTGCGCGCCTCCCGGCCAGCGTAGCACGTAGCTGCGCCCTTGCTCCGGGTTTCGATTTCTGCTCAAGTCGCACATGCTGCTTCCCGTTTCTCTACTGAGATCAACCCAGGTACGGCCACCCCCGGCACTACCTTTGAGACTTCGGACAAAAATTGTCTCGCCACGCGGTGCATGTCAAACTCTTCAACGTCCCGCAACCCGGCCGCGCCCAGTAATCGCCGAAGATCCGGATCGGAATCGAGCAGGATCAATGCATTCGCCAGACATTCGGGATGGTCCGGCTCGAACAAAACGCCATGGCGAACCACTTCCGGCACGGCTGCGGCGTTCGCGGCTATAATCGCTTTCCCGGCGGCCATCGCCTCCAGAAATACGATGCCAAATCCCTCCTGGACGCTGGGCAGACAGAAGACGTCGGCTCGATTGTACTCTCGCGCGAGCTGGGCGCTGCTCACGTCGCCGATCCAGGTGATGAAGCGTTCGATGCCCAGCTCGCGTGTCATACGATGCAATCGTCCACGCTCGGGCCCATTGCCGACAATCCTTACTTCCAACTCCGGTATCCGGCCGCGGAGTAACGCGACAGCGCGCAATAAGACATCCAAGCGTTTGCGTGGGTAGAATCGGCAGACCGATAACACGGTGAATTTTCTGGGATCGGGCGCAGCGGGATTCAACTGGAAACGATCGCGCCAGGCATCCAGATCGATCAACTCGGGCACGACCACTGCGTTCCGGACGCCGTACAATTCTTCGATCCGCTGGCCACAATAGCGGCTGACAGTGATCACCAGGTCGGCGCGGCGGGCGTGGATGGCTTCGAGGCGCGCTTGGACCGCCATGCTGGCGCGGGTTACACCGCGCTCAAAACGGACCGCATCGCCGAGGACGCCCTTTATACAGGCGACGTGGGGCAGCCGATTCCATCGCCGGCCATTTCCAACGATCGAATAACCATCCGCATCGATGCCGATAGTCGCATCGCCGTCGAACCGGCGCCAACGCATGGTCTCATTAAATAGGACACGCTCAACCAGATACGCCGGCATGGAAACGCGCGGAGCGAGGATGTCGATGTCCACACCCAGGGCACGCAGGGCACTGGCGAGCGTCCAGGTTCCGACGTAGCAGCCACTGCCGCGCTCGACATTTTGAGGAATCGCTGTGATGAAGTGCAGCCGGCTCATGAATTGTCATCCAAGCCCCGGCGGAAAGCTGTTCGGTTATCCAATGCGTTGGTTCTCCGGGCTGTTCTCGCCGAACGATTTTACCGTTCCCGGATCCACCACGAAGCAGGGGAGACGGCAAAAACCCTGCAACCGCACCGAACACTTTCCGCCCAGACTACCTTTAAGGAGCGACCTTCGCTTTCCTGTCGCCGTCCTCCTTCGGTCCGCGATTTCAGAAGAGGCAAACAGCAAAAACCTCCTCTAGGCCGGGTGGACGTTCCCGTCGACCACTCATCTATTAGAGGTCCGCGCCAGGATCTAGTTTCGTTCGGAGTGGGTCTCCGAGACCTCGGATTTTTCCTCGGTTTTGCGCCCGGCAAAATGCTAGAATAAGGGTTGCAAATCGGATACTGTCTCGGGCCATTCAGCCCAGTATTTTCAAGGAGTTAACTCTTGGCAAGTCCTGACGACCCGACTATCCCGCCGACGCCGCCCGGCCCTGGCTCGCAAATACCGTTGGGAGGCGATGGCGGTAACAAGAATATAATCTCGATCAACATCGAAGACGAGATGCGCCGGTCGTATCTCGACTACTCGATGAGCGTGATTATCGGGCGCGCGCTACCCGATGTCCGCGACGGTTTGAAGCCGGTGCATCGCCGGATTCTGTACGCGATGTCGGAGATGGGCCTGGCGTTCAACCGCGCCTATCGCAAGTGCGCCGGAATCGTCGGCGAAGTGCTGGGCAACTACCATCCGCATGGCGACCAATCGGTCTACGACGCCTTGGTCCGCATGGCGCAGGATTTTTCGCTGCGATACCCGTTGGTAGACGGCCAAGGCAATTTCGGATCCGTGGATGGCGATCCACCGGCGGCCTACCGGTATACGGAAGCGCGTCTCTCGCGCATCGACACCGCGCTGCTGGAGGATCTCGACAAAGAGACGGTCGATTTTCGTCCGAACTTCGACGAGCGGCGCGTGGAGCCGGAAGTACTGCCGACGCGTGTTCCGAATCTGCTGATCAACGGATCGTCGGGCATTGCGGTGGGCATGGCGACCAACATCCCGCCGCACAACGTCACCGAAATCATCAACGCGACCATTGCATTGGTGCAAAAGCCCGACACGTCGCTGGCGGAAATTGCGGCCATGGTGCAGGGGCCCGATTTCCCGACGGGCGGATTCATTCTGGGCCGGCAGGGGATCGTCGATTACTTCGCCCGGGGGCGCGGCAGTCTCAAGCTCCGCGCCAAAGCCGCCACTGAGCCGATGGGCAAGGACCGCGAAGCGATCGTGGTCACCGAGATTCCTTATCAGGTGAACAAAGCGCGGCTGATCGAAGCGGCCGCTGGATTGGTGAACGAGAAAAAGATCGAAGGCATCTCCGAAATTCGCGACGAAAGCGATCGGGACGGGATGCGCATCGTCTTTGAGCTGAAGCGCGGCGAGCAGGCCGAAGTCATTCTGAACAATCTTTACAAGCAGACGCAGCTCCAGGTGAACTACGGCGTGATCATGCTGTCGATTGTAGGCGGACAGCCGCGCGAGCTGGGACTGCTGGACGTGCTGCGGCGCTTCATCGATCACCGTATCGACGTGGTCCGGCGCCGTACCGACTTTTTGCTGCGCAAGGCTCGCGAGCGCGAACACATCCTGCTTGGTTTCAAGAAAGCGCTGGATAATCTCGACGCAGTGATCAAGCTGATCCGCGGTTCGAAGACGCCGAAAGAGGCGCGCGACGGCCTGATCGGCAGCTTCGAGTTCACCGAGAAACAGGCGCAAGCGATCATCGAGCTGCAACTCCAACGCCTGACCGGCATGGAGATCCAGAAGATTATCGACGAGCTGGGCTCCATCCAGAAAGAGATCGCCGAGTATCTGGAGATTCTCGCTTCCGATAAGAAGCTGCGCGGCTTGATCGTCCAGGAATTGAAGGACGTACAGAAGGAGTTCGGCGACGAGCGGCGCACGCAGATCATAGAAGACACCGGTGAGATTCTGCTGGAAGACCTGATCCAGGTGGAAGACGTCGCGGTGACCGTGACTCGTGGCGGCTATCTCAAACGGACGGCCGTCGATACTTACCGTCGACAATCACGCGGCGGCAAGGGCCGCATCGGAATGGGCACGCGCACTGAAGATGTGGTCGAGAATCTGGTGGTCGCATCGACGCACGCGTATCTGCTGGTGTTTACTACCAAGGGGCGTGTCTACTGGCTGAAGATCTACGAAATTCCCGATGCGGGGACCACCGGCAAGGGCAAGCACGTTTCGGGTCTGATCAATCTGCAAGCCGACGAAGCGGTGAAGGCGTTCCTGCCGGTGAAGGATTTCGTCGCTGGCCAGTTTATCGTGATGGTGACCCAGCAGGGCGTGATCAAGAAATGCGAGTTGACCGAGTTTGACAATCCGATGTCGCGCGGCATTATTGCTCTTTCATTGGACGAAGGAGACGAGCTGCTGGCGGCGCGGCTGACCAACGGTGAAAACTACATCTTCCTGGGCACCCACGACGGTAAAGCCATCCGCTTCCATGAAAAAGATGTACGAGCGATGGGACGGCCGGCTCGGGGAGTACGCGCGATGGATCTGGCCGAGGGCGACTTGATCATCGGCGCCGAGGTGGTGGAGAAGGAAGGGCTTATTCTGTCAATCTCCGAGAACGGCTTCGGCAAGCGGACGCCGCTCGAAGATTACCGGCTGACAGCGCGAGGCGGGAAGGGCGTGATCAACATGAAGGTGACGCCCAGGATCGGCAAGGTGGTCGCGATTCTGTCGGTGAAGGAAGATACCGACTTGATGATCATCACCAAGGACGGCAAGATCATTCGCATCGAATCGGGCGAGATCCGGCAGGCGGGACGGTCCACGCAAGGGGTCCGGCTGGTTCGGATGGATGAAGGCGACTTGGTTGCGGCGGCGTCGGTGATCCCGGCGGAAGAAGACGGCGGGGATGGATCGAACGGGAGTGGGAATCTGCCACTACAGTAGTTAAGAGGATTGCCGGTTAGCGGTTCGGCTTCACATAATTCGCCACCTCCTGCATGGTCGCGAACCAGACGCCGGGTTTCGATTTTATATAGGTGATCAGCCGATCGAGTTGCACGATGCGTGACCGGCGTCCACCGACGTGCGGATGCTGCGTGAGAATAAAGAGCGTCCGCTCCTCGAAGGCAAGATCGAATTCCGCTTTGTAGATCTGGAAGACCGCGTCCGGGGACGGGAGCGAACCGTTGGCAGTCTCGCCGTAATAAACATAGTCGTTATCGACCTCGCTGATGGGGAGCTCGATCACGCCACTCGGTTTTCCGCGCGAAACGATCTCGTACGGCTCGTCGGCTGCCAGCAGACTGCTGTCGTACAAAAATCCTGCTTTGCGAATCAGATCGAAAGTGTCGGGGCTGAATCCGGAGCCCGGCGCCCGCACTCCGACCGGACGGTTACCCGCGGCCTTGGTGAGATAGTCAATGGATTGCGTGAGCAGGCGCTCCTCTTTGGCGGCGTCGCCAATGCCCGGCCAGAACTCGTGGATCCAACCGTGGACGCCGATTTCGTGACGGTGACGCGACAGAATGGACGGCACGATCTCCGGGTGCAGCATCGCGCCCATGGCCGGAATGAAGAATGTCGCGGGGACTTGATGGCGATCGAGGAGAGCCAGAATGCGTGGGATGGAAGTGGTGGCGCCGTACTCTCCCACCGACAACGGCACCGGCAGCGGGTTCGCGCGCTGCAACAATTCATTGTCGACGTCGAACGAGAGGCAGACGGCCACGCGAGCGCCGTTGGGCCAAACTTTGGGAGTAAGGATTTTGCCCATCCGAGCGGCCCCGACGGCCTGACGGATTTGGTCTTCGGAGGCATCGACGGTGATTGGATTCACCGTACCAGCGGCGTGCTGGGGCGCGTTACAACCGGCTAGGAATCCGAGGAGCAGGAGCGCGGCTGATAGCTTAAGCGCCATCTTTCACGAAGACCTCTATCACCATGGCCGCCGAGGATCCGACATTCCGGAAGCCGTGCGGAGTGCCTTTCTCCATGTAATACGCTTGTCCGGGAGCCGCGGTGACAGGCTCGGCTGAGCCCATGCTCAGCTCGATTTGGCCGCTGACCGGAATAAACAAATGATAGCGGACGTCGTTATGAACGTGAACGCTGCGAACGGCGCCAGGCTGGAGTTCGACGCGCAGGACCCGAACGTCTGAACGATCCATGAGCCGGACTGGATTGACGCCAGGGTTCGGGTTGGGACGCGGAGGCGTCTGAGAGTTTGACGACAAGGTGAAAAGCAGGGCTGCCAGGGCTGTGAGCACGCAAGTTCGTTTATTCATGGGCCCGGCCCCTTCTACGGCCGGTGATGAAAGTATATACCGGCCTGCTCAATGGCTGTAATGAGTGCATCCCGGCTCTGCAAGCCCATGAGTGTTTGATTGCCGATGACGAATAGAGGCACGCCGGTGATGCCCATCTCATCCTGCGCATGGCGCAGCAATTTCTCGACGCGACCGGCGTACTCATGGGTGTCCAGCGCTCGCCGGAATTCATCTGCCGGCAGGTCAACCTCGGCCGCCAATCGCGTTAGCACAGCGGGGTCGCCGATATCCTGGCTTTCCTGGAAAAAGGCCCGCATCACACGGTCGTTGTATTCGTCACCTCGGTCGCGATCTTTGGCGAATTCGAGACCTTCGAACGCCAGGCGCGTGTGCGGTTGGGGCGAGACCGTCGGCAGTTGGATGTCGACGCCCATCCGGCGGGCGATCGGGTAGACGGACTGCCGCCATGCGTTCTGCAGATACGCGCCGTCCGGGCGCAATGTGGGGGTTGGATAAGGGCGCAGTTCGAAGGGCATCCATTCGATCTTGACGTCCTGACCGGCGGTTGCTTCCTTCAGCGGAAACTCCGCCAAGAAACAGAATGGTCAAACGAAGTCCGAGTAGACCTTGATCGGGACTGGCACTACTTTTATTCCATCACAACCGGTGAAGTGCGAGGCGGGCAGCTTCGACACCGCGATACTGGGCTTCTTCGAAGATCGAGAAACCGCTGAGGTCGGAGTTTGCGAAGAAGATATTGCCGAGCGGCTTCAGCCAGCGTTGGCGATCGGCGGAGAACATGAAGCCGGGCTCCGGGCGGATCATAGCGTGGCCCATGCGCATGATGTCGATGTGGGTGACGCACTGCCGGATGTCGGGATGGGCGCGCGCCAGATCGTTCAGGATCGCCTCCTTCCAATAGTTCCAGTCTTTGGCCAGCAGCAACTGACGCGCTGCAATGGGATTGTGCTCGGCGAGCGACCAATAGAAAGTCCAGACCGTGCGATCGATGTGACTGGCCAGGCTCATGTGCGTGGCGTTGACGTAGCCGAGCGTGGGCGAATCGTAGATGACGTTGTCCCAGGCCGGCTCGGCGCCTTTTTGAATGGGGATGCGGTCGAGCGTCAGGTTAGCGGTGAGCCAGGGCGAATACTGGAAGCCGTCCGCGGGCGGCGCGCCTTCGATCAGATACTGGGCAAGGAATGTCGGCGCAGCAAAGATGACAGCGTCGGCAACGTATTCGGTTTGTTCCGTGAGAACGCGCAGTCGATTGCCGTCGCGCGCTACGCGATAGACCACTGAGTTGGCGCGGATGTATCGGTCCAGTTTCTTGCTGAGACGTTGTGCGATCCAGCCGTTGCCCTCCGGCCAGGTGAGTGGGCCTTTCTCCTCCGGCTCGCGGGAGGCGAAATAGTGGATACCGGCCCACGCGGATGTATCTTTCGCCAGGGCTCCGTAGTCGTCCCGGCAGGCGTAGTTGATGTACCAGCGCAGGGTGGGTGAATCGAATCGTTCATGGGTGAGCCAGTCGGCCATGGAGAGGCGGTCGAGCGGAGATGGTTTGGCGCCGTGTTCCATCGGAATGGTGAACTGGCCGGTGGCGCG
>DATHOT010000382.1:0-3100 GCA_035484655.1 Bryobacteraceae bacterium
TTGTCATAGGGATCGGTGGTTTTGAAAGCCGCATAAAACCTGTTGGACGGGTCGCTGCCCGCCGGAGTACAGGCCAGGAAGAGATACAGATTGTTGTTCGACAGTGTCAGCGCCGGTTCATAAAACTGAGCGCAGTTGCCAACCTGCGGGTCGAGTGAGCTTAGATTGGTTGCAACCGGCCAGAATTGCGGATACGTATTTATGTTTTGCCCAAGGTACTGAGGTGAAGCCGAAGCCAAAGCCATCGGACCCCTAGTTGCGTCACCAGGCGCTATCGCGATCTCCCAGCGCTTCGTATAATCTTCCAATCCACTTCCGCCACCGCTACTCTGAGGCACGTTGTAGGTGGAATGGATTCCGTACCACCAAGTCACACCATTCACCACTTGTGGAAGCAGGTTCATGACCTCATGCGCTGTGTAGTCGGTCTTGCCGGTCACCGGATTTACGACCGGCTGCGATGTATACAGGGCGCCCTGGTAGGTCCAGGACTGGCCGCCATCCGTGCTGTAGGCCAGATGCGTATCCAGCACCTGGGTGCCCGCTGCTCCAGGGGTGCCGCTCGCGATGGTGTGGGGCCAGGAGTACGCCATCCACAGCGTGCCCGTCAGTGGATCTTGGCGGATGGTGGCGTCGGCGTAGCCGCCGAAAGCGCCGGTGTTGCTGAAAGGATCGTTTCGAATATTGATTTGTGTGCAGCCGGTCGAGGTCAATGTGCAACTTTTGCTGAGCGGCTCAAATGCGGGCGTATCGCCGGACACTGCAATGGTGACATTGGCCAGAGTGGTCACGCCGCTCATCTGAATTTGCAATGGCACCGAGTTCCCGGTAGGACTGTTGGCCGGCACCTGCACGGCGACCTGATACTCGCCGGCGAATTGGGGCGAGAGCACCGAATAAACCAAAGTCGCCGGGACGCCGCCAATCAAAACGGTTGGCGTGGCCAGTGTGTTCACGATAGCGCCCCCGGTATTTGCGCCATCGGGCACATCCGCGTCCACCGCGCCCAGTCCGGTGCACCAGATAATGAGATAGCTTCCGATCTGGATGGGACGCGTCGTGAGTATATTGATTGCGCCGGCCAGAGCCGCGACTAGTCCGTCGGAATTATCAGTGGCGATCGCCTGTCCGGCGCCATTGGCGCTAGTGGTGAAGATGCCCGGTCGCGCAGCCGCCACTTGCACGGTCTGCGGCGAAGAAGACCCCGCGCTGGTGGTGACAATCACGTTCACGCTGGCGCTGCTGCTGCCGTCAGCAAGCACTTGCCAGGGGACTTGCGCGTTGATCTGACCGGAGGAAACGAAGTATAACGGAGCGGGAATGCTATCAAAAGTCACCGAGATCACGTTGCCCAGCGTGGTGGGAAGCGGGACCGAGTCAGCGGTGACCTGTTGACTGGCCAGGTTAGTGCCAAAGATGGATACTATCGATCCCGGCGCAACACCGCCACTGGAATAGCTCGCGGTATTTACGACGCCTCCGGCATTCACAACCGGCGTCTGGGCCTGCGCCGCGAAAACGAGAGTCGCGGCTAGAACTACTTCCTTCCGAATATCAAGAACCACTTCGTGCCTGGGAACAAGTCGGCATGTTCTTCAACCAGCTTGAAACCGGCATCCGACATCCATCCCACGATTTCCTCTCGCCCAATCAGTAATTCCGGCTGATTCTTGTGCCCCGTCTTTGGATCATCCTTGTTCATCTCGATGATCGCGATCCGTCCGGCCGGCTTCATGTACGTGCCGAGCGCTTTCAAATAAACGGCGCGATGCTCGATATGGTGCAAGACATCGTTGATAAATGCGAGGTCCACGTTTCGCATCGGGAGCTTGGGATCATCGAACTCGCCCAGAACGGTCTGGACGTTGTGAATGTTCTCCTCGGCGTCCCGCTTGTTGATGTAGTCCAGCAGGCCCTGCTGGATGTCCACCGCGTACACCTTGCCGCCCGGAACCACAGCTTTCGCCAAGGGCCTGGAGAAAAATCCCGATCCGGCGCCGATGTCGGCCACAATCATTCCAGGCTTCAAAGAGAGGCCGGCCAATACTTCGGCGACCTTCTGCGTGGCTGTCCGATTCGGCGACTCTAACGTTTTCTCCCACTCTTCAGCTTTGCGGGGCGCGAGCTGCGCCCAGGACTGAGACACGCCTCCCGCCAGCATCGCGCCCAGCAGGCACCATGTACACGAATAGTTTTTCCGGAACATCGGGATCCTCCCAGACATGGGATGTATTCGTTTACTCAACTGATCATGACCTTGCGAGGGAACTGCGAGTTGTCCTCCAGGAATGTCTTCTTCCGCTTTAGCTCGTCTAAGGTAGGCTGTACCCGGCCCTCCATATCGGTGACGCGCGAGACCAGCGTATGCTCGCCCGGCGTGGCGCCATCCCAGCGATAGTTGAACAGCTTCCAGGAGTACTGGGTGTTGGTGGAAGCCAGCGAGGCTTTCTGCCACCGCCCGTCGTCGATTTTCACTTCCACCGACTTCAGCGGCGTCCCGTCGTTCAACACAAAGCCGAAGACATCATACGATCCGCCCTTTTTGCGCACGCGCGCTATTACCGACTTCAAGTGCTGCTTCGTGATTTCCGTTTCCACCCACTGCGTGCCTGGATCGTTGTCCTCGCCATTCCCGCCTTCTCCAACCACGGAGCGGTACCAACGCGCCTGATAATTTCCCAGATAGCGGTCTTCCTGCAGATGGATTTCCGCGAGCCACTTCACATTGCATACCCCATACCAACCGGGCATGATCAGCCGCAGCGGCTTTCCCTGCGCGAGCGTCAATGGATCGCCGTTCAGTGAATAGGCCAACATCGGCGCCGGCTTCATGGCGTTTTCGAGCGTTATGCTGCGTCCGAACTGCTGGTCCACCTTGAAGGTCTGTTGCCGGAAGACTACCTCTTGCGGCCCGCGGTCCGCGCCGAAGAAGACTACTTCGCGCGCCTTGTTGTTCACTCCGGCGTGCTTCAACACGTCGCTCAACTTCACGCCCTTGAACATTCCGCAGGAACACAGGCCTTCCACCGACCGGGGGCTGTTGCCGGAGCACTCGTAGCCTGCGGCCACCTCGGTGGCGTGCATCCCTTTCAGATCGTCG
>DATHOT010000383.1:0-2709 GCA_035484655.1 Bryobacteraceae bacterium
AAACAAAGCGTCAGTAGTCAATCTTGCAGCGGCCTTCTTACTGTGAGGCCTTGGGAGCCAGATCAGGAACCGCCGGCATATGTGCACGGCGTACCATGTCCAGCCCTTCATAAAATCTTGCGCGCAACTGGGCGGGCGCTACCCAAATAGCCGCCCTTCCCACGACCAGGAAATAAGGCGCGAGCTCCGAACCGTCCAACCATTTCGACGTTGGCGCGAAGGCCGTCATGCCCATGAGGATGATCGACACGAACAAAGAGCCTTTCACCATTCCCAGCAATGCTCCGAGCAGACGGTCAAGCAGGCTCAGCCCCGCTTCCTTCATGGCCCAGCGGACAATGCGGCCAGCAATGCCCGCCACGATCACGACCGCGATAAAAATAATGACGAAAGCGGCGATCTCACCCAGCCATGGCGACTTCAGATGGGGTTCAAACCGGTCCGCCAGGCGGTGGTACTGCCAGGCGGCCAACAGGTAGCCCACGATCAGGCCTGCGATTCCAAATGCCTGGTGAAAAAATCCCTCGGACGCCGCTACCAACGTAGACACCAACACCACTCCCAGGATCGCCCAGTCGGCGACGTTCATGGACCGCTCTCGCCGAGCCCGAGTCGCTTACACATCCAGCGTGCGTCCCGTCAGTTGTTGATACGCCTCCAGATACTTGTCACTGGTCTTGCGTGCCACTTCCGCCGGCAGCGCTGGCGCCGGCGGTTGTTTGTTCCAGTGAATCTCCTCCAGGTAGTCCCGGACGTACTGCTTGTCGTAAGAATCCTGGGCACGCCCGGGTTGGTACTTGTCAGCCGGCCAGAAGCGCGACGAATCGGGCGTGAGCACCTCGTCCGCCAGCGTCATCCCCCGCGCCGTCCGGCCAAATTCAAATTTGGTGTCGGCGATGATGATGCCCCGCGTGCGCGCGTAATCCGCCGCCTTCCTGTACACCTTCAGGGTCAGATCACGCAGTTCCTCGGCAACCTCCGCACCCACCAGCCGAACCATCTCGGAGAACGGGATGTTCTCGTCATGACCGGTGGTCGCTTTGGTGGAGGGCGTGAAGATCGGCTCTGGAAGTTGGTCTGATTCGCGCAAGCCCTTGGCCAGTTCGATTCCGCACACCTTGCCTGTGGCTTTGTACTCTTTCCAGGCGGATCCGGAGATGTAGCCTCGCACTACGCACTCCACGGGCACCATATCGGCGCTCATGACCACCATGGAACGCCCACGAAGCTGGTCCGCATATTTCTGGATCTCCGCCGGATACTGCCTCACGTCAGCGGTGATCAGATGGTTGGGCACGATATCTTTCAGAAAGTCGAACCAGAAAAGCGAAATCTGGTTCAGTACCTTTCCCTTGTGCGGGATACCAGTCGCGAGAATGTAATCAAACGCGGAGATTCGGTCCGTGGCTACAAACAGGAGGCGGTCACTATCCAGCCGATATACGTCGCGGACCTTCCCGCTTGCATGAAGTCGGAGATCTTGGAATTCGGTACGGAGCAGGACGGATTCAAGTACGGATGGGCTCATGGATAAAATTTTACAGGCAAAAAACGTGGCGTATTCTAGCTGCCCATAAATATTTGTCAACGATTTACGTCATAGCTCATTGTGACGCTCCCATCCCGTTGACCGAAAAAACGTTGACAGCTTTCACATGCGGCGAGAACGCCCGCCAGATACGGGATTTGAAGGAGTCGTCTATGTGGAAAAGCTGAGGAAGAGCGTGGATATCAGGGACTCAATTGGTAGCGCCGGCATCTTGCCGGCCAAACTGGCGGGCGTGACGCCCACCCGACAGCCGCCGGGACGGCGGCGCTACTTTTTACTACCGCAAGAATTTTACGCACTCGCTCCGAAGCGCACCGACACAAGTTTCGACACGCCCGGTTCCTGCATGGTCACTCCGTACAGTACCGGCGCGATGCTCATCGTCTTCTTGCTGTGCGTGATGAGTACGAACTGGGTCTGGACGCTCATTTCCTTCACCAGGTCGGTGAAGCGGCCAATGTTGGCCTCGTCCAACGGGGCATCCACCTCGTCCAGAATGCAGAATGGGCTGGGCGCATACTGGAAGATTCCCACCAGCAAAGAGAGGGCCGTCAGGGCTTTCTCGCCTCCGGAGAGCAGCAGCACGCTCTGCAGCTTTTTGCCGGGAGGTGAAGCCACCACATCGATACCGCTCTCCGCGCTGTTTTCTTCGTCCGTGAGGCGCATGAAGGCGTGACCGCCGCCGAACAGCTTGCGGAAGGTGAGCTGGAAGTTCTCGTTGATCTTGTGGAACGCCTCTTCGAACTTCTGGCGCGAAACCGTGTCGATTTCCTTGATCGTCGCGATGGTGTTCTGGATGGAGTCGAGCAGGTCCTGCCGCTGGGTTTCGAGGAATTGATGCCGTTCGGCGCTTTCCTTGTACTCCTCGAGCGCCATCATGTTGACTGGCCCCATGTTGTCGAGGCGCGTCCGCATCTCGCGGTACGCCTGGTCTTCCATGGCAAGCTGCTCGCCGGCGACAATCGGAATGGTCGGGTCGGCCATCAATTCGTGACGCTGCACGCCCAGATCGTTCAGGCAGGACTCCGCCATGTATTGCGCATCGGACTGAAGCTTGGCGGCAATCGCGGCCAGTTCCCCGCGGTGATCGCGCGCCTGGTCAAGCACCTGGCGAGCCGCCCGCATGGCCTCATCGATCTCTGATAGCCGCGCACGTACTT
>DATHOT010000384.1:0-9936 GCA_035484655.1 Bryobacteraceae bacterium
CCGAAGGGCCGCCGCCGCCGCTGAAGCCTTCGGCGTACTGGGGCGATGAAGCCATCTGGGACAGCCTGACGAATATTCACAATCCGATGTTCGACGAGAAAGGCCGGGTCTGGCTGACGTCGGTGATTAGGCCGCCGGAAAATCCCTCTTATTGCAAGGAAGGCTCGGCCCTGTTGTCCGCGAAATTGTTTCCGGTGAACCGGAGCGGCCGGCAGTTGGCGATGTTCGACCCTAAGACCAAACAATTCACGCTCATCGACACCTGTTTCAGCACGCATCATCTGCAGTTCGCCGAAGATGCCAACCACACGCTGTGGACTTCCAGCGGCGGCGGTGGCGACGTGGTCGGATGGCTGAACGTCAAGATGTTCGAGGAGACTCATGACGAGCAAAAGTCGCAGGGCTGGACCGCGCTCATTCTCGATACCAATGGCAATGGCAAGCGCGATGCCTATGTCGAGCCCGGCCAGCCGGTCGATCCTAAGAAGGACATGCGGATCTCGGGATCTTTCTACGGCGTGACAGTGAGCCCGGCGGACGGCTCGGTCTGGGGAACGGTACTCGGGTTCCCTGGCGCGATTGTCCGGCTCAATCCTGGATCGAATCCTCCGGAGACCGCGCTGGCTGAACGCTACGAGCTGCCCTGGAATAATCCCAAAGCGCAAGTGCAAGGTTTCTCGCCGCGCGGGCTCGATATCGATACCAACGGCGTCGTGTGGACCGTGCTCGCCAGCGGCCACTTCGCGAGTTTTGACCGGCGCAAGTGCACAGTGTTGAACGGGCCCACCGCGACGGGACAGCATTGTCCGGAGGGCTGGACGCTCTATCCGTTCCCGGCGCCGCAGTTCAAGAACGTGAAGGACTCAGGCAGCGCCGAGGCCAGTTACTACGACTGGGTGGACCAGTTCAATACGTTCGGCCTCGGAAAGAACACTCCCATCGCTACGGGCAACGGCGAGGATGCCCTGATGGCGCTCTCCAATGGCAAGTGGGTCACGCTGCGCGTGCCGTATCCGATCGGGTTCTTCGCCAAGGGTCTGGACGGCCGCATTGATGATCCGAAGGCGGGATGGAAGGGCAAGGGACTTTGGTCGACGTACGCGACTCGGACGATGTTCCATACCGAGACGGGGAAAGGCACCATGAGCAAGGTGCTGCACTTCCAGTTGAGGCCCGATCCGCTGGCCAATTGACAGCTATCTAGCGGTCATTCGTCTCGCAAAGCTACTATCGGATCGACATTGGTGGCGCGCCGAGCAGGAATTACCGTTGCCGCGAACGCCACAAGCCCTAGAATCACGGCAACGGAGCTGAAGGTAACGGCGTCGGTCGAGGTGACTCCAAACAGCAGGCTGGCCATCGCGCGCGTCAACACCAGAGCGCCGATCAAGCCCGCCGCGATTCCAATCGCCGCCAGTTCCATTCCCTGCCGGACCACTAGGCCCAGGATATTCCCCGGCCGCGCGCCGAGAGCTACACGCACGCCGATATCGTGCGTGCTTTGCGAAACCAGATAAGACATGACACCGTAGACTCCCACCGCCCCCAGCAACAAGGCAAGCGCCGCGAACGCGCCCAACATCAAAGTGGCGAAGCGCTGCCGGGCGAGAGAATCGTGGAGCCGATCCTGCATGGTGCGAACTTCATATACCACCGCATTCGGGTCGACAGTGTGAATTTCACGGACGATCGCGCCTGTGAGTCCCGCCGGATCGGAAGCTGTGCGAACAACCAGGTACATACGCCGGTCGGGCGCCTGCTGATAAGGGAAGTACACCGCAATCTTCCCGTGGCTGTCTAGACCGTATTGCTTGACGACTCCCACGACGCCGGCGATCGTGAAGGGCTTCTCCGGATGGTCGAACCAAAGATGTTTTCCTATCGGATTATCGTGCGGCCAGAAGCGCTGAGCGAACTTTTCGTCGATGATGGCCATCTGCTGGCTGTCCTTGGTGTCATGCTGGTTGAAAAACCGGCCTTTCAGTAATGGAATATCCATGGCACGAAAATAGTCGGTACTCGCGACGCGTATGTCTACCTGGAGTTCCTGCCCGAGCGGGGGCGTATACCCTTCCACATTGATCTGACCCCAACCCACCGACCCGGTCAGCGGCAGCGCGGAAACCAGGCCTTGGCTCTTCACACCGGGCAGGTGAGTAATGCGATCTCCGGCTTCCTGGAAAAACTGAACAGCCGCAGCCCCTTTCTGGTATTTCGGGCCGTTGACCGCTACTTGCATCGAAAGAATATGTTCCGTGGCGAACCCCGGCGGGACGCTTTGAAGCCGCACGAAGCTTCGGATCAGCAGCCCGGCACCGGTCAGCAATATCAAGGAAAGCGCCAGTTCGAAAACGACCAGCAGACCGCGCAAGCGGTTTCGCGCCAGCCGCAGACCGCCGTCGCTCTGTCCGCCACGCCCGCCCGCCTTGAGCGACGTATTCAGATCCACCTTCATGGCCCGCCACGCCGGCGCCACGCCAAATAGGACGCCAGTCACGATCGAGATTCCGAACGCGAAGGCCAGAACCGCGCCGTTGATCTCGATATCGTCCAGTCTTGGTATATTCCCCGGATTGATGGTGCGCACCAGATAGAGAGTCCATTGCGCGATCACCAGCCCGGCCGCGCCGCCAAGCACTGCCAGCAGAATGCTTTCGGTCAGCAACTGCCGGACGATCCGGAGCCCGCCTGCTCCCAAAGCCGTCCGGATGGCAACTTCCTTCTCGCGTCCCGCGGCGCGCGTCAGCAGGAGGTTCGCCACGTTGGCGCAGGCAATCAGCAGAACCAGCGCCACCGATCCGAGCAGCACCAGCAACGCACGCCGCACGTCGCCCACCACCTGCTCCTGCAATCCGGTTACTGTCATCCCGTACGTGCGATCGCGTTTGTCTTTCACCCGGATGCGATTGGCGATCAGATCAATGTCCGCTTGAGCCTGCTGTACGGAAATACCCGGCTTCAGCCGCACCATGATGTTGTAGTTTTCGTCTCCACGCCGTTGCGCGGCATCGGCGCCGAGCGGCAGCGGTAGAAACACATCAACCTTGTCCATGGGCACTTCGGCCGGCATCGTCTCCGAGTTGATCGAAAATTCTGGGCGAAGCACTCCCGCAACGGTGTATTGTTCCGCGTCGAGCGTGATGCTCTTGCCCACGATTTGCGGATCGGAGCTGAACAGCCGCCGCCACAACCGGTAACTAAGAATGGCGGCGTGCGCCTTGCCGGGCTTGTTCTCTTCGGGAAGCAGCAAGCGTCCCAGCAGCGGCTTCGCGCCCAGCATGTGAAGCAACGTCGACGAAGTTCCCATTCCATCGATCTTCTCCGGCTGATCGCGGCCAGTTAGCGTCATGCCACGGGCCTGCGCTATGGCCATCTCTTCGAAGGAATGATTTTCGTTTTGAATATCGACGTATTGGCCTGGCGACGGCCAATCGCGAAAGATGCCGATGCCGGGAGAATGCAGCCAGATGTTGGCCAGCCGTTCGGGTTCAGGGTAGGGAAGTGGGCGGAGCAGCAGCGCGTGGACAACACTGAAGATCGCACTGTTGGCGCCAATGCCGATAGCGAGGGACAGCACGATTACGGCGCTTAGGCCCAAGTTCTTGCGCAGCATACGCACGGCGTAACGGAAATCCTGCAGCGAGTTCATGGCTCCTGAAGCGAGTTCATAGTTATAGATGAGATGCGATCTTGCGCGCGATGTCGCCCCCGCGAGTCCGCGCCTCCGGCACCCACGTCAGCTCCAGGCTGATGAGACTGTCTCCGTGGAGCACATGGAGAACGTGCCCGAAGGAGCCGACCATGGCACGATCGTCGATGCCTGGCACCTCCTGGAAGCCCGGAAGCAGCGCCGCTGTGGTTCGAAGCCCGGCCCAGTTTCCCCTTCCGAAGCTTCGGTCCACGGTGAACGAAAAAGCACGCCCCTCTTTATCGCCGCCTTGCGATAAGCTCAGGGCCTTGACCACCCCTTCGAGCTGGTTCACATCCTTCAATAATGTGAGTGGATTATCAATTTTCGTCGCAGGCTGGTTCTTTGCTGCCTCGGCCTGCTTGCGCGCCTGCTCGATGGCCCGGTTGCGCAGTTGTTCGAAGCCTGCCGGATTAGTGTAGTACGCGCAGCCCGGCGCGGTGCCTTCCATGATTTCTACAGTTTTTTCGATCGTCACGCCGAGCACCTGGTGTATGTCCTCGCGGGAAAGCAGCGCACAGCTGTTTCCCCCGTGTATCACACGCGATTCGACCCGGGACCCGGCCATCCCGCCGCTGTAGGACAGTACCTTCGCCATGGCCTTGCTCTTGAACCAATAGAAACCGTACACCGTGCCCGCGATACCTGCGGCAAACAGGATCATCACAATCGCGCACCCGATCAAAAGCGGTTGTCGCGAACTGGTTCGCTGCAGCGGAGCTGGTGGTGGAGGCGGGGCTGGACTTACAGAAGCTTGCAACTTCTGCCCGCAATTCCCGCAGAATGAACCGGAGACCGGTGAGCCGCAGTTGGTACAGTAGCTCGCCATGGGTCGATTTTACAGGAGTGAACTTTCCGTTACAACGGCCATCTTCCGCAGTAAGAGTGTTTTACCTCCGGGGCACTGAAATTGCAGTCTCCTCCGGTGGAAGGAGGACAACTATGAAAAAAGTACTCTTAGGTTCCTTACTCGCCGGCGGCCTTCTTTTTGCCGCCAAGAATAACGACGTGACTACCGACCGTGTTTCATACAATGAACGGTTGGCGCTCGAATCGCAATCGCCTCGCGTCCATCCCACCCGGATGCACAAGCATGAAAAGGCGAACCGCAGGATGGATCAGGTGATTAGCGATAAGCGGACGGTCAATGCCTATATTCCGTACGGCAAGTAGGCAGATCCTCCAGTAGCAGCATTGGTCATTGGCGGGCACGATCAGGTTCGGCACAATGCCGCGCCGGTCAGCCCGCCTTTTTTCGGTAACGCAGCAGGTGTAGTCGGACTAATCGATGAATCCGCGCCAGGTCTTGCCCCGGCCATCCCGCAGCACAATGCCGAAGCTATCGGAAACGCCGGTGATCGTGCGGCCATTGGGATCGCGGAAAGTATACCGGACTTGATCGTCCGAGATTTTTTCCGCGGTGCCATGCCAGACGTTGCCAAACTCGTCGCGTAGACGAAGATGATCGCCGTGCCCAAATCCGTAGAGACGCGTGGAGTTGGATTCTTCTTCAAAATTGAAGAAGCCCCCCGGCATCTTGGTGTGAACCCGCTTGCGCTTAAAGATGCCTTTGTGGATCATCACCTCCATTATCACGGCTTTAGTAACGATTTGGGATAGATTGATTTACTTAGTACTCTGCGTGGCACTTACCTACGCGCCTTCATGCCCTTAGGCTACGACCGGCTTAACCACCGCCACGCCCAACCCTCGCATCTTTTCCGTCAACGCCTGATAAATCTCTTCGCTGGGATAGCAACCGGTAATGGCGCCGCCCGACCCTGCGAAATTCGCCGTAACTCCAGCACTGCGCGCAGCGTCGATCATCTCCACGTTTCCGCGGCTGATCTTGTACAACTTCGCCCGCAAATCGAAGTTGGCGTCTATCAACTGATTCAACGTCTCATAATCGCGTTCGAGCAGAGCCGCCCGGCCCTGTTCTGCATAACCCGCCCAAGTCTTCATAGCGCGTAAGACTTCCGGATCACCCTGGCGCCACCGTTCTCGAACGTTATTGTGGAACACCTCGGTTCCCTCACTGAGGCTGGTGCGATACGCCATATAAACACTCGGCAACAAACCGGGATCCAAGCGCTCGTAATTTCCGTAGCCCTGCATATCGATCAGATCCTTCGAGAAATCCATGTAGACCAGGCCTTCATAGACTTGAATCACGCGGTCTTGCAAGCCGGCCGGGACTCCCAGTTCCTTGGTTTCCGTCTCCAAAACCAGATTAGCCTGCACCGGTAACGGGATCTCAACGTGGAAGTATTGACAGAGCGCACGCAGCGCCGCCGTGATAATCGAACTGGATCCGCCCATCCCCAAACGCAGCGGAATGGTGGATTCATACTCGATAGTAAAATTGCGGTTCTCTAACTGGACTCCTTTCTCGCGGCAATAATCCATGAAGCGCACGATCAACGCTTGGATGATGCGGATCCCGCCGTAATACCCGCGCCAGCGCGTCGCTTCGTAAAGGTCGTCCAGGCTTTCAAAGACCGGCATGTCCGCTTTAGAAGCGCGAATCTCCAGTCGCGCGCTCGGATACAGCAGGACGCGTGCGCGAAAATTCCTGACTAAGAACGAAATTGTCTTGCCGTAGTAGCCGTCGGAAGGATTTCCCAGCAGACCCGCTCGGGCGTAGGCGTAAGTCTCGATCGTCACATTGTCCAGTTTAATACTGGTCCAGTTTAATACTGGTCCAGTCTAATATTGGTTCAGTTTAATACTGGTTCAGTGTAATACTGAAGGTTTGCCAGCCGAGCACAGTCTTCGGCCGGCGATGACCATCTCATGAGAATTGTGTTGCAGCGCGTGAAGGAAGCTCATGTCGACGTCGCCGGCGCAACCGTGGGCTCGATTTCAGCCGGTTTGCTGATCCTGATCGGTGTCGCTTCCTCCGACACAAGAAAACATGCCGAGTATCTTGCGGACAAGATCATTTACCTGCGCATTTTCCCGGACAACAAGCATCGCATGAATAGGAGTATCCTGGAAGCGGGAGGCAGCCTGTTAGTCGTCTCTCAATTTACCTTGTACGGAGACTGCAGCAAGGGTCGCCGGCCGAGTTTTGATCAGGCAGCGCCACCCGAACAGGCGCGCCAACTCTATGAATATTTTGTCGAAAGATTAAGTTCGAGAAACGTTATTGTCAAGACCGGCGTCTTTCAAGCCGAGATGCAAGTCCACCTGGTAAATGATGGGCCGGTGACCTTCGTTCTCGATTCACCGGACGGGCAAATGCCACCTGAATGACCACCGCTTTCGTATCATCGAAACAGGAGCTGGAATGCCTAGTACAAATTCAATCCGAAATCACGCTCTTCTGACCGCCGCGCTGGAAGGCCTGGAACTGCAGAAGAAGCGCATTGATGAGCAAATACAAGAGGTGCGATCCCTATTGGGGAAGGGGCGACGAGGCCGTCCGCCGGGCTCCAACCATCAGCGTGGCGCCAGCCGGCTGAGTACCGCTGCGCGTCGCCGGATCGCGGCTGCTCAAAAACGGCGTTGGGCCGAGTATCGTAAGTCGACCGCGTCCAAAGCCGGATAGATCCAGTTGAAGCGCTGAACGATTTTGTCCACCGGCCCGTCCGCCACTAACTTACCTTTCTCAAAGAAAACAGCGCGGGTCGCCAGCGCGGCGGCAAAGCGCGTGTGATGAGTAACGATTAGCTTAGCCTGCGGAAGACTGGCGAGTAAGTGAAGTAAGTTGCGTTGCGCGGGCGGATCTAGAAACGTTGTCGGTTCATCCAACACCAGTATCTCCGGTTGCATGGCCAGTACGCCTGCCAGAGCCACTCTGCGTTTCTCCCCCGCACTCAGATGGTAGGGCGCTTTGGCGAGAACATGCTCCATGCCAGCTTGCTGCAGGGCAGCCTTGGCTGCCGCGACGGCCTGGTCAGGGGGCAGGCCTTGGTTGAGCGGACCAAAAGCGACATCCTCCAGCACTGTCGGCATAAACAGTTGCTCGTCGGAATCTTGAAATACCACACCCACTTTGGAGCGAATGCGCGCGAGCGTATCTTTATTGACTTCCATCCCGCAAACCGTGACGCTGCCTCGCCCCCGCAAGATGCCGTTCAAATGCAGGACGAAGGTTGTTTTTCCAGAGCCGTTGGCGCCGAAAACCGCTACTGTTTCTCCGGCGTTCAGTGTGAAATTCACGCCATCCAAGGCCTTGGTTCCATCCTCGTACTGGAAACAAAGGTCACGGACTTCGATCAACGGCGTCATTGAATGCGCACCAGGATGAGGAAGGCGGCGATCGCCAACGTAAACACACCGTCCGCCAGGCCGAACTGCAGGCGTCTGAGCAGCGCGAATTTCCCGGAGAATGCGCGCGCCATCATCGCGCGATGAATCCCTTCGGCACGGTAATAGGAGCGCGCGAACAAAACTGCCAGCGCCCCGGCCGCCGCCCGAAAGCCCAATCGCCGCCGCCGCCCTGATCCTTGGCGGCAAGACGCGGCCAATCTCAGATGCTGCGCCTGTTCTGAAATTACAAAAAGATAACGATATAGAAACTGCGCCACCAGCACCAGCAGGCGCGGTATTCCCAGCGCTTCGAGCCCATTCAGCAGTAACGGCAGAGGAGTTGTGCCGACAATCAGCAAAACTGCCACGGTCGAAAGATAGCTCTTTTCCACCAGGCCCAACGCTCGCAGCCGGTCGCCGGCCAGCCAACTGATGAGTCCGAAGGTGAGCGAGAACGGCAAGACCGCCATGGCGCGTAGCAAGAGACTTCCAGACGGCAGACCCGCGATCAGGATTCCCGCTCCGAGCACAGCCGCGTCGATCGCCAACGTGAGGAACGCGTTCGGCGCTGTTGTCGCCAGGACAATGAGCAATGCCAGCAGGGCGAGTATCTTCGCACGCGGATCACGATTGTGCAGCGCGCTGGAGCCTTGGCTCCACTGATCCAACAGGACGTGATGCATCAAGCACTCCGGCGCCGGCCGATCATTTTGGCGAATGCCACGCAAACTGCGTAAACCACCAGTAGCCCGGTGAGCCCGGCCGTGGCTCGGCGCAGCCATGCCGAGTCGAAGTGGCCGGCGGCATAGTCGGCGAAAGGCGCGTGAAAACCCGTCTTCGCCGCCAAACCGAGCTGGATGCCCAGCCGCTGGATCCCATCCGGCGCCGACGAGGCCAGTAGAAATCCCACCAGTCCAAGCGCCAGCGCGGCTCCGCTAAACACAAAGAGCGCGCGCCAGTTCGGTGCGTCCGGCTTTTGAACCAAGCCGGGATTGAGCTTTTCGATGGCTTGAAACACCGAAATAGTTATCGCGCCTTCGATCAGCGCGCTCATCGCAAACAGGGCCATCGACACCAGCACCAACGGCCGGGGCATGGCGACGCCTGAAATCAACAGTTCGCCGAGCGCCAATGAACCGCTGACCATTACGGACAAAAACGCGCCAAGAAAGATCACAGGCCGGCGCCGCCCCGCTCCCCACATCCAAAACGGCAAATATCCGGCCAGCACTCCGGCCACCGCCATGTTAAAGACATTCGCTCCCAGCGCCAGCACTCCGCCGTCCTGAAAAACGAAGGCCTGAATGGCGATGATGGCAGTCATCACAATCGTGGCCGGCGCCGCGCCCAGTGTGAAAGCCAGTAACGCGCCGCCAACCAGGTGGCCGCTGGTTCCGATGCCGACCGGGAAGTTGATCATCTGGGCCGCGAATACGAAGGCGCCCATCACGCCCAAGAGAGGAATGCTGGTGTCTTCCAATTCACGGCTAGCCCGCTTCACCATGAACCCAACCGCGGGGATGGCCGCTGCATCCAGCGTGGCCCATACCGGCGTCGACAGAAAATTGTCCGGGATATGCATTCGACCGACGCTTCAAAGTAGCACGATTCTCAAAAGCGTGTGACGCCTCCAATGTGCTCACCCTCCTGTTACTCTGGCTATACAAATGAGCGAACTCAGCCGTATTGGTGTGGCCATCGATTCCAAATTGCTGAAGAAGTTTGATCACCTGATCGGAACTCGCGGATATACCAACCGCTCCGAAGCATTCCGCGATCTGATCCGCGACATGCTCGTACAACAAACCTGGGAGCGTCCCGACGGCAACGTGGTCGGAACTGTCACCCTCGTCTACGACCATCACGTCCGGCTTCTTAACGAGAAACTAACCGACCTTCAGCACTCGCACTTCCATCACATCCTTTCTACGCTCCACGTTCACCTGGATCACGATAATTGCCTGGAAGTGCTGGTGGTCAAGGGACGCGTG
>DATHOT010000385.1:0-5346 GCA_035484655.1 Bryobacteraceae bacterium
CCCCGGCGTGACAGGCCGGTATTCTAACCAGCTGAACTACCACTCCGCTGTTGGTGGGTGCTGAGGGGATCGAACCCCCGACCCTCGCCGTGTAAAGGCGATGCTCTACCAGCTGAGCTAAGCACCCCCTGGAAGAGGCGCCGAAGTCTACGCGAGGCCAAACGGCTTGGCAATTGGCGCGCACATTGGGGGTCTGGCGCCCTCAAAACCGCCGTGTGACATACAAAAGCCCGGTTTCGATCTTGTAAAAGCTGTCGGGCCGCACGCCGGCAATGGGCGCATCGCTGGCCAGGACATGGTTACGGGCCACGTTCTGCGCGTAGCGGAAGTCTGCACCGATATCCCATTTGGGCAGTACGTTGCGCCATTGAGCACCGATCCCGCCATACAGCGAATAGGCCGGCGTTGCCAGATCATAGCGCGCCACCCCGGCGAACAGCCCGAGCGCAAATGAATCGCCAAAGCGATGCCGGTAGTCCACCGGACGCACGCCAAACAGGTTGTGCCCGTCGACCTGATCATCTTCCACGCGGACCCCCAGATCGTTCGTTTCGGAGACCGCGCGGCGCGCACCGAACCCGATATGGGGCCCGGTACCGACTTTGGACGTCACGATCGGGAACCCCTGCTGCAGGTTTGCCTTGACTTGATTGACGTTCACACCGGCATCGACGAACAGTTCATTGCCGGGCGTTTCCGTCGAATCCGACGAGTCGTCATCGTCGGCGTCTCGGGTGTGGGCGTTTTGGTCGCCGCCGTAGCGCACGAAGCCGGAGAGACGAAAAAAGGATTTGCCGAACACATCGTGTCCGGCCAGTGCTTCGCCGCCCAAGGTCAGCTCATTCCAGGGCCGCGAATAGCGCAGTGTGAATTCCGAATAATGCCGATACGGAACGACGCCGTATTCCTGATTCACGACGTACCTGACGCGCTCTTCGAGGTAGCCGCCGAAGGAGGGTTCCCAGCCTACGCGCAACATCTGGCTGCGTGCACCGAGGCCGTCGTTGAACACCCGTTGGTCGGCCCCCCACTGGCCTAGAACCAGGTGATTGTTGGTCATGCCGTCCAAGAAAGGATTGTTGACGTACCACCCATTTTGCCATTCCGATATTTCATAGGTCATGTCGAAGTAGCGGAAAAGAACGGGGAAGTCGATGCCCATGGTGAGCGCGGACTCGCCGAGCAGGTAGCTGCCGCCGTCCAAGGTGTTCTCGCCCGCGTATTGAACGTACACCGCGAACGGGGTCTTACCGGGAAAGATGAACCTGCTGACATACGAGGCTTCTTGATTTCCCTGCGTCTGCGACTGGCCGCCCGGCTTGAAGAAATCGCGCACTAAAAAGCGGGCGGAATCCGGGAGTCCTCCGCCGCCATATTGCAGCTGCCGATTGACGCCGAGCGACCATCCGCTGAACGGCTCGATGGAGAGCTGCGCGCCGAACAATTTCGGATTGCCGCTCGACTGTACCGTCGTGCCTTGGCCGCCGCCCAGGATGTGATCGGACCGCGCCATTTGCGCCCAAAAGAGTTCATATTGAAATCCCAGGCGTGTGAGCGGCTCATAGTTCGAGAGCGTCGCGGAAGGCATGGTGGGCGCTTCCGTGCCGATCATCATGGTGCTGTCGGTCGCCGGCGAGAACCAATGGTCGCGGTAACCGAGATCGAGTTGCGCCCAGTTGAAGCCGAAACTCAGCATCGAACCGGTCGGGCGGGTTCGTCCCTCGTAGGCAATGACGCCGGCACTCGCCAGCATGTAGTCGTTCGGCTGCACAAAGCCTTGAGCGGACGCTTCCCACTTGCTGTCCACGGGCAGGCCATGATTGTTGGGAACCACATCGGCCGCGCCGCCGTGGGAAACCGAACCGGTGAGGCTGGCATGTGTCAGGGCATAGTCGCGGGAATAGCGCTCCAGATATTTTTTTACCTTCGCGCAGAGCGCTTCATCCTTTTTGCACGCCGCCGGCAGCGCCAGCTCCACCAGGGCCACCGCATAGGGTCGCTTGAGGATCGGTTCATCGGCAAGGATCAGTACCCTCTCGATTTGCCGCTCCATCTCGGGCTCGAGATTCAGGGGTATGTAGGCGCTCACGCCCGCTCCCCATGCGGCTCCCGATGCGATTGCCAGCGCCGAAGCGCACAGTACTGCGAAGTTGAATGTTTTCATGCCCTGGGTTTAGCGCTCGAACCGTCCGACCCCCGCTATATTTCCATGGTCTGGGCGCAAGCACAAACGACGCGTCGCGCCGACGCTCGCGCGGGGGGGCGGTGGCGCACGATAAATTCAGCGCGTTCAAGCGCTTTGTGGCGCAAAGTCAGCCGATTGGGCGGCTTTTTTTTGGAGCGGCGGGCTAGTGCGCCCGCACTTGATTCTTGACGCGTGCGACGCGCCTTTTTTTCTCCACTGCGATCGCCTCCGGCGGCTTCGCCGGATCCACGGGCGCTCCCAGCGGCGTCGGCATATGCGTCAGGGCCACCTGCAGCACCTCGTCGATCCACTTCACCGAGCGGATGTCGAGCTTTTCCTTGATGTTGTCGGGAATCTCGGCCAAATCCTTGGTGTTGTCGTCCGGTATCAATACGGTGGTGATGCCCCCACGATGCGCCGCCAGCAGCTTTTCTTTGAGACCGCCGATCGGCAGCACTTCCCCGCGCAGGGTGATCTCGCCCGTCATGGCGACATCCGAGCGAACCGGGATCTTCGTGAGCGCCGAAATCAGCGCGGTGGCCATGCCGACGCCGGCACTGGGGCCATCCTTCGGGGTGGCGCCCTCGGGCACGTGAATGTGAACGTCGGCCCGTTGATAGAAATCCACGTCCAGCCCCAGCAAGGCGGAGCGGCTGCGCACCACGGTCATGGCGGCTTGGATGGACTCCTGCATCACTTCGCCGAGCTGACCGGTGTGCGTGAGCTTGCCCTTGCCGTTCACGACGGCCGCCTCGATGGTCAACAGTTCGCCGCCCACTTCGGTCCAGGCGAGACCCGTGACCTGGCCGACGCGATTGCTTTCCTCGGCCTTGCCGTAGCGGAAGCGGCGCACGCCCAGGTATTTGTCGAGATTGTTCGAATCGACGGTCACGGTTTTTTCCGCGGGCGCGAGCAGCAGCTGTTTCACGGCCTTGCGGCCGATCTTGGAAATTTCGCGCTCGAGGTTGCGCACCCCGGCTTCGCGCGTGTAGTAGCGGATCATGTCCTGGATCGCAGTGTCCGCGACCACCAGTTCGTCAGTTTTCAGCCCGTTCTGCTTGACCTGCTTCGGCAGCAGGTAGCGGCGCGCGATATTGTGCTTTTCATCCTCGGTGTAACCCGGGATGCGAATGACTTCCATGCGGTCGAGCAGCGGCGCAGGAATGTTCAAGCTGTTTGCCGTGCAGACGAACATCACCTCGGACAGATCGAAGTCGACCTCGAGGTAGTGATCGTTGAACGTGCTGTTCTGTTCGGGATCCAGCACTTCAAGGAGCGCCGAGGAAGGATCGCCCCGGAAATCCGTGGACATCTTGTCGACTTCATCGAGCAGGAACAAGGGATTGCGGACACCGCACTTGGCGAGATTCTGAATGATCTTGCCGGGCATGGAGCCGATGTAGGTGCGCCGATGGCCGCGGATTTCCGCTTCGTCGCGCACACCTCCCAAGGACATGCGAACGAACTTGCGATTGGTGGAACGCGCCACGCTTTGGCCAAGCGAGGTCTTGCCGACGCCCGGGGGACCGACCAAGCACAGGATCGGGCCGCGCAGATTCTTCACGCGCTGCTGCACCGCGAGGTATTCGACGATCCGCTCCTTGACCTTCTCCAGCCCGTAGTGATCGGCCTCGAGCACTTTCTCGGCGGCGGCGATGTCCAGGTGCACCTTGCTGCGCTTCTTCCAGGGTGATTTCACCAGCCAGTCGATGTAGTTGCGCACCACCGTGGCTTCCGCCGACATCGGCGACATCAATTTCAGCTTGGCGAGTTCGGAATTGGCCTTCTCACGCGCCTCTTTGGGCATGCCGGCCGCTTTGATGCGCTTTTCAAGTTCGCCGATTTCGTTGGGGGCATCGTCCAGCTCACCCAGCTCCTTCTGAATGGCTTTCATCTGCTCATTCAAATAGTACTCGCGCTGGCTCTTTTCCATCTGCTGCTTGACCCGGCCGCGGATGCGCTTCTCGATTTGCAGCACATCCATCTCGCCTTCAATGACGGCCAGCATGTGTTCGAGGCGCTTGCGCACGTCCGGGATTTCGAGAACCTTTTGTTTCTCGGACAGCTTGAGCGACATGTGCGCCGCGACCGTGTCGGCCAGGCGCCCGGCCTGTTCGATGCCCGCCAGGGAGGTCAGAATCTCCGGCGGCACCTTCTTGTTCAATTTGACATATTGTTCGAACTGCGTGATCACCGAACGGGTCAGGACGTCCATCTCGCGCTCTTCATAGCGCTCCTGGTCCGGTAGCGGCGTGATCTCGGCGGAAAAGAACTCGCCTTCGGTGAGCTTTTCGATGACCGCGCGATCCACCCCCTCGACCAGGACTTTGACCGTGCCGTCAGGCAGCTTTAGGAGCTGCAGGATGGTCGCAATGGTACCCACCCGGTACAAGTCTTCGGCCTTCGGATCGTCGACATCGGCCTGTTTCTGGGCGACCAGGAGAATCCGCTTGTCGGCCTTCATGGCCAGATCCAATGCGACAATGGATTTTTCGCGCCCGACAAACAGCGGAATGACCATATGCGGGTAAACCACTACGTCGCGCAGCGGTAATACCGGCGTGCCGCTTGCGGGTGGCACGATTTCGGGGACTAAAGCTAACGGTTCATCGCTCACTAGGCTGGCCTTTTAAGTTGTTGCACGTACATCGACACTTCGCCCTTGAGTACATGCGGGCCCGCCAGGTTGGTTTCAAGCTCGGCTCAAAGATGGTCCGAGCCCGTCGGGCGCCGCTGTTCCTCAACCGGGGCCACCAAACGGGTCTCCTCGGTACGATGAATAATGTAGGGCTTGTTGTGGCCTTCGATCACCTGTTCGTCGACCACCACTTTCTGCACGTTGCGCAACGACGGCAGGTCATACATCGTGTCCAGCAGCACATTCTCGAGAATGGTGCGCAGACCCCGAGCGCCCGTCTTGCGTTGCATGGCTTTGCGCGCCACCGAACGCAGTGCCTCTTCGCGGAAATCCAGTTCCACGCCCTCCATATCGAAAAGTTTGCGATATTGCTTGGTCAGCGCGTTCTTCGGCTGCATCAAGATCGAAATGAGTGCGTCCTCGTCCAATTCTTCGAGCGTCGCGACCACCGGCAAGCGGCCGACGAACTCCGGAATCAAGCCGTACTTGATCATGTCCTCCGGCTCGGCGTCATGAAACACGT
>DATHOT010000386.1:0-16152 GCA_035484655.1 Bryobacteraceae bacterium
AAAGAACCGCGGGTCCCGGATCAGGAACTGCTGAAATTGTTGTGACGCGTAAATTCCACCAGCCAGCGTCACGCTGATCGCGATCACCAGAAACCCGTAGCGCAGAATCGTGCCGATGCCCGGCGCGCGGCGTTTCTTCGCGGCTGCCTGCGGGGCCATTTACGCAGCCTCCCGCAACTTTTCGAGGACCTTCTCGCCGGCCTGCCACACATTTCCCGCGCCGAGGGTCAATACGACGTCCTTATCGCGGACCTGCGCCACTACCATCTCCACCGTGCGCTCGATGGTTCCGGTATATTCGACCGAGCGATGGCCAAAGTCGCGAATACGCTCGGCCAACGCGCGACCCGTGACGCCCTCGATGGGCTGCTCGGAGGCTGCATAAATGTCGAGCACGTACACCACATCGGCCTGATGAAAGCTCTTGGCGAATTCATCCATCAAGTGTTGCGTGCGCGTATAGCGATGCGGCTGGAACACCGCGTGAATGCGATGAAATTTACACAACTGCGCGGCTGCCAGCGTGGCGCGAATCTCGGTGGGATGGTGGCCGTAGTCGTCGATGACCGTGACGCCGCGCGCTTCGCCGCGGACCTGAAACCGCCGGTCCACGCCCGTGAATGCGGCGACGCCTTCGCGAATCGCGTCCAGCTTTATCTCCAGCTCGAGCCCTACGGCGATCGCGGCGGTAGCGTTTAGCACGTTGTGAACGCCTGGAACACGCAGATGAAACCGGCCCAGATCGTGGCCGCGCATGCGCACCGAAAAGTGGCTTTCAAACGATCCGCAGTCCGCATCGTGAATGGTCAGCACCGCCTGATGGCTACGCCCGTAAGTGATGCTGCGCCGATTCACGGCCGGAAGAAGCTGCTGCACATTCTCGTCATCCAGGCACAGGATCGCTGCGCCGTAAAAAGGGACCTTCTGGATGAACTCCAGAAACGCCGCCCGGATCTCGTCAATCGATGCGTAGTGGTCCAGGTGCTCGCGATCGATGTTCGTTACGACCGCCAGAATGGGGCTGAGCTTCAGAAACGATCCGTCGCTCTCGTCCGATTCCACCACTAGAAAGTCGCTGTGGCCGACCCGCGCGTTCGAGCCGCCCATGGAGGCGACCTTGCCGCCCACCACCACCGTGGGATCGAGCCCGGCTTCGCTCAGCATCGCAGCGGTCATAGACGTCGTAGTGGTCTTCCCGTGGCTTCCGGCGATCGCGATCCCGTACTTCAGGCGCATTAGCTCGGCCAGAAGTTCGCCGCGCGGAATCACCGGAATCTGCAAGCGGCGCGCTTCCACCAGCTCCGGATTCGCGCCATCCACCGCTGAACTCACCACCACTGCTTTGGCGCCGGCCACGTTCTCGGCCGCGTGCCCTTCGCTGATTCGGGCGCCGAGACGCGCCAGCCGGTCGGTAGTCGGGCTCAGTTTCAGGTCCGAGCCGCTGATTCGATAGCCCAGATTGAGCAACACCTCGGCGATTCCGCTCATGCCGATTCCGCCGATGCCGACGAAGTGGAGGTGTTGTATCTTAAAAAACATTTCAAACTCGTATTGTTTCGGCTTTCGAGGCGGATGTCAATGGCTTTCTCACCGTGTCAGCTCCTCCACCACGTCCGCCGTCCGCCGCGCGGCATCGGGATGCGCAAAAGTACGCGCCCGCTCGCCCATCCGCTTCAGTAATTCCGGCTGAGTGCTGAGCTTGCCGGCCTCCTCAAAAAGCCGGCCGCCGTCCATCTCCGGATCGAGAATCAGCCTGGCCGCTCCGGCCTTGTCGAAGGCTTCGGCATTGCGAAGCTGATGCTGATCGGCGGCGTGCGGCAGTGGAACCAGGATGGACGGCTTGCCGGCCGCGGCCAACTCCGCCACTGCGCCAGCTCCCGCCCGGCAAATCACCAGGTCGGCACGCTGGAACGCCCCCGGCATGTCGTCGATGAACGGCAGAACCTCGCCCTCGATGCCGCTCTCCGCGAATTTCTTCACCAGAGCCTCATGCATCGCCGCTCCGGTCTGATGAATGAATCGCACTGGAAATCCAGCCTCCCGAAAATAACGCCAGCTACCCGCGGCCGCCTGATTCAGTGTCCGCGAGCCCTGGCTTCCACCGGTAATCAGGATGGTCATCTTGGCCTCGCGCACCTTGGGCTGGATGGCGAAAAATTCCGCGCGCACTGGCAGCCCGGTAATCTCAGACTTCCCTCTCGGAAAGAAGCGAGCCGCTTCCGGAAAACTCAGCAACGCGCGCGATACGAAGCGGCCTATCTGGCGATTCGTCAGCCCGGGCATCGCATTCGGCTCCATCACCACCAGCGGTAAACGTTTCCGCAAAGTGGCCAGCACCACGGGTCCGGCGGCATAACCGCCCAAGCTGAAGACCGCCGCCGGCTGATGCTCATTCAGCATTCGAAGCACTTTCAGGACGCTCAAAGGAAGCTGGGCGAGCGTTCGGATCGTGCGTATCGCACCTACCCGCTTGAGGCCTCCGATCTCGATGAACTCCAGCGGGAATCCCGCGGCCGGAACCATCTTCGCTTCGAAACCGGTGCGCGTACCGATGAACACACACTGATGTCCCCGCGCCTTCAGCTCGCGCGCCACTGCGAGCAACGGAACAACGTGTCCGCCCGTCCCGCCGCCGGCCATTACGATGGTTGCCATCTGCGTGCATAGATCGCGAGGAAAAAGTCTGTATCCCCGCTTTTCATCCCGAGCGCTCGCTGACGCTCAACAACATTCCCAGGCACATGAGCGTACTCATCAACGAGCTGCCCCCCGCGCTGATCATGGGAAGCGGAATTCCCTTGGTCGGTCCCATTCCGAGCACCACGCTCATATTGATCAGCGCCTGAATCACAATCGACGACGTCACCCCCAGCGCCAGATAACGGCCAAAGTCGTCGGGCGCGATCCAACAAAGCTGCAAGCCGCGCCAGAGAATCACCAGGAATCCGCCCAGTACCGCCGCACAGCCGAAAAGACCCAACTCCTCGCCCACTACGGCATAAATAAAGTCGGTATGCGCCTCGGGCAGATAGAGAATCTTCTGCTTGCCTTGCATGAGCCCTAATCCGATAAATCCGCCACTGCCCACGGCGATCTTGGACTGATGCACCTGATAGCCGGCGTCGCGCGTCGTCACCGATTCGCTGACGTATTTCTTTATCCGTTCCTGCCGATCGATCATCGAAATCAGTTTGTATTGCGGATCGAAAAATCCGATAATGCGCGCCATGCGATACGGCTTGGAGGCCACGAAAGCGATCGAGAATGCCAGCCCGGTGAGAAGGGCCACCGCCACGAACTTGCGCTCCAATCCCGCCACGTAGAAGACGATCGCGGCCGGGATGATCAACACCAGCGCCGTCCCCAGGTCTCCGAACCCAACTGCAGCCGCGATCACCGCTAAGGCGAGTGAAGCCGCCACCATAGTCCGTTTGGAATTGATGGCGTCTTGCTTCTCGGTGACGAAGTAGGCGAAGAAGATTACCAGCGCCGGTTTGGCGAACTCAGATGGCTGCAGCGTGCCGATGCCCTCCAGACGAAACCAGCGATGCGTTTTCGGGTCGAAGAAAAAGACCAGAATCTGCAGGAACAGCACTACGCCTAGCGACCCGAATGCCCAGCCGGGGCTTTGCAGCGCGCGATAATCGCGCTTTTTGAAATACATCAATGCGCCAAACGATAGCGCCGCCCAGACCAACTGGTGCGCGGCGTAGTAAAAACTCGATTTGATTCTCGGGTTCATTTGGGCCACCACTGATGAGGCGCTGTAGATCATCACCAAGCCGAAGCAGACCATTACTACGATGGTCCCGAACAGTACCCAATCGCTTCGCAATCGTTGCGCCATCAGCGGCTCCCTCCCGTCAGGGCGTTCACCAGCTCCTTGAAAACGCGGCCACGATGCTCGTAGCTTTCGAACTGGTCGAAACTGGCGCAGGCCGGCGCCAGCAACACCGTGTCACCCGGCTCTGCCGAGAGATGCGCTTTCTGGACAGCCTCCGCCAGCGTGCCGGATTGCAGTAATGGAACAGCATCCTTGCCCAACTGCGCCGCGATTTTTTGAGCCGCGGTCCCGATCAACAGTGCAGCCTTCGCCTTAGCTCGCAATGGCTCCCGCAAGACTGAATAGTCGCTGTTCTTGTCCTTGCCACCCAAAATGATCCAAAGGCCGCCGGGAAACGCGTCAATTGCCTTGAGCGTCGCGTCCACGCTGGTTGCTTTGGAATCGTTATAGTAGGCTACCCCGCCGACCTCCCGGACCAGTTCCAGACGATGTTCCACCGGAGCAAACGTGGCCGCCGCCCGCGCGATCTGCGACGGTTGTGCACCCGCTCGCTCGGCGATAAGAGCCGCGGCCATGACATTCTCGTAGTTGTGGCTGCCCCGCAAACGCAGTTCCCGCACGTTCAGCAGTTTGGCGCCGCGTAGCTGAATTACGTCTCGGTCCAGCCACGCACCGGCCACCGGATGAGTACTACTGAACCAGACCGTTTGGGCTTGAGTGCGTTTCGCAAACGTGACGGTAACCGGATCATCCGCGTTCAGCACCGCGAGGTCTCGGACCTCCTGCGTCTCGAACAATCGAGCCTTCGCGTTCACATAGTTTTCGAAAGTGTGATGTCGATCCAGATGATTTTGCGTCACGTTAAGACCTACGGCGATTTCGGTTCGGAAATCCTTGATCGTCTCCAGTTGGAAGCTCGATAGTTCGAGCACGTTCCATTGATCCGGCCGCGAAGTCTCGACCATTGCAGCCGGCGGCGTACCGATGTTCCCCCCCACCTGGCAGGCGATTCTCGATTCGCTCAGGATATGGCCGGTAAGAGCCGTGGTTGTGGTCTTGCCGTTGGTGCCGGTAATGCCGATGCGGGGGCCCTGTAAATAAGGCGCAGACAACTCCAGCTCGCTGATAACCGGCACGCTTCTCTGGCGCACCTTCTCGAGCACCTCGATATCCGAGGGCACGCCAGGGGAAAGCACCACGAGATCGACATCGCGGAACGAGTCTTCGGTCTGCGGCTGAACTGGAAATCCCAAAATTTCTCCCATCGGCTTCTCATCAATTGCGCGAACCATGGCGCCCTTTTCCCGCAACAGACGTATTGCTGCCACACCCGAGCGCGCCATTCCAACCACTGCTACTGTCAAGCCATCCAGGTCCAAAGTCAGATACCTATCGCAGCTTCAGCGTGGTTAGCGCGAACAACGCCATCACCAGCCCCGCGATCCAAAACCTCGTGATAATTCTCGATTCCGGCCACCCCAGCGCCTCGAAGTGGTGATGGATCGGCGCCATCTTGAAGATCCGTTTCTTTCGCAGTTTGTAACTGCCCACCTGCAGGATCACCGAAAGCGCTTCGATGACGTACACGCCGCCGATGAACAGCAGCAGGATCTCCTGTTTGATCAATACCGCGACCACGCCCAAAGCTCCGCCCAGCGCCAGCGATCCGACGTCGCCCATGAAAATCTCGGCCGGATGCGCGTTGTACCAAAGAAAGCCTAGTGACGCCCCCACCATCGCGCCGCAAAACACTGTCAGTTCGGAAGCGCCCGGCAGACGAGCCAGATCCAGATATTCGGCGAACAGCGCGTGGCCGGTCACATAAGTCAGCACCGTCATCGCGCCGGACGCGATGATCATCAGCCCGATCGCCAGGCCATCCAAGCCATCGGTCAAATTGACCGCATCGGACGCGCCGACAATCACCAGCACCATGAAGGTGTAAAATCCCACGAAGGCGAGCGGATAGGTGTACCAGTTATGCGCCAGCGGCTCGATGATCAGATCGGGCTTGAATGTTTTGAAGAACGGCATGTTGATGCTGGTGGAGTATGCCTTATTGGCGTGCAGCACCAGCAGAACGAATCCGACGATCAGCGCCGCCAACACCTGCAGGAAAAATTTCTGCTTTACCGACAGGCCCAGGTTCTGTTTACGCCGGATCTTGGCGTAGTCGTCCCAAAAGCCGATTATTCCGAAGCTCATCAAGCCAAACAGCGCGATCCAAACGTAAAGATTCCTCAGATTTGCCCATAAAAGCGTGGGCACGACAATCGAGATGATGATCAGGATCCCGCCCATGGTCGGCGTACCCGCCTTCTTCATGTGCGATTTGGGACCCTCCTCGCGGATGTATTGGCCGATCTGAAATTCCCGCAGTTTGTGGATCAGCCACGGTCCCAGCGCGATGCACAGGAACAGCGCCGTCAGGCTCGAAAATGCGGTACGAAAAGTTGCATAACCAAACACGCGGAAGGGCGTGAAGGTGTGAAACAACTTCTCATAGAACAGCCAATAAAGCATTCAGTTTGGTCGCGCGAGAAACCTCTCCAGGGCCTGTTCGACATGCGTGCCTCGCGAGCCCTTAAACAAAATGACATCGCCCGCGCGGGCGATCTGCCGTAACCGGTCTCCGGCAGCGGTGGTGTCGGGGGAAAAAAACGCGGCGTCTACTGCTTGGCCTGCTTCCTTGGCTGCGTCAACCAGGTGGCGAGCCTCGCCGCGTATCCCTACGAGCACATCAATCCCGCAGTTCGCGACGTAGCGACCTACGTCGCGGTGCAGGGACTCGGCCCAGCGGCCGAGCTCGAGCATCTCCCCCAGCACGGCAATCCGCCGCTTGGCTGGTGTCTCCCGGAGCACATCGATCATGGCGCGCGCCGCATCGGGATTGGAGTTGTAGCAATCGTTCAAAATCAAAATATCATTGTGTATGAATCGCTGGCCGCGCATCGAGCCGGCCGAAAGCTTTTCGATCACATCCCTGAGCTGTTCGGGCCGGATGTCGTAAAGTGAGGCTACTGCGATTCCAGCCAGCAGATTCAGGATGCTGTGCCGCCCCAGGAGCGGGCTCTCGAATCGAACGCCGTTCACCTGGAAACGGACGCCTTCGGTTGTTAATTCCACCTGCTGGCCGCGAAAATCCGCGCCTTCGTTCAATCCGAATGTGATCGTACGTCCCGGATGCACTTTACGGAACTTCGTCACCAGCGGATCGTCCGCATTCAGCACCGCAACACCGTCGCCAGGCAAAGCCTCGATCAGTTCGCGCTTGGCGGCCGCCACTCCCTCGATCGAATCGAATGCTTCCATGTGCGCATGGCCGACGTTAGTCACCACGCCGATGCGCGGCCGGGCGATCGCGGATAATTCACGGATCTCACCCGCGTGATTCATTCCGATCTCGAGCACCGCCACCCGCGCCTTCGCCGGCAAACGCAAAATCGAAAGCGGCACACCGACGTGGTTGTTAAAGTTCCCGATTGTTTTTCCGGCTGGCATCTTCACGCACAACATCTCCGCGATCACGTCCTTGGTGGATGTTTTGCCGGCGCTCCCTGTTACGCCCACCACTTCCCCATTCCATTGGTTCCGGGCCCAGGCGGCAATCTTCTGGAGCGCCACCAAAGAGTCCGGCACAACCAGCCTCGGCGGATCATTCTCCCGCGCATCGGCGTTCTCGTCGACAATTGCCGCGATCGCGCCCTTCCGAAGCGCATCGGCCACGTAGGCGTTGCCATCGTGATTCGGTCCTCGCAGTGCAAAGAACAGATCGCCCGGGGCTACGGTCCGGGAGTCGACACTCCACCCGGTGATCCGCGCGTCTATGGGGGTTCGAGCGCCGAACTCTGCTCGAATTCCAATCACCGCGCCAATCTCCTGCACCGTAAACTCCACCATTCACCTGCCACTAACGTCTCCCAAAACCCAGATCGCGCAACGCCGCGCTCGCTACTTCGCGATCGTCAAAGTGTATGACGCGATCTTTCAAAACTTGGTACGGCTCGTGCCCTTTTCCAGCCAGAATGACGATGTCGCCTGGCTTGGCCGCCCCCAGCGCTGCCCGGATGGCCTTTTCCCGGTCAGGCTCAACCAGGTGCGGCGTGTCGAAACGCCGCAAACCGACCAAGGCGTCATTCATGATCCCCAGCGGATCTTCCGAGCGAGGATTATCCGAGGTGAGCACCACAAAATCGCTGGCTTCGCCGGCCGCCATCCCCATTAAAGGGCGCTTGGAACGGTCGCGATCACCCCCGCAGCCGAACAACGTGATAACTCGTTTCGGGCGTAATTCGCGCGCTACTGAAATCACGTTGCGTAGCGCATCGTCGGTGTGCGCGTAGTCCACCACCACCATGAAAGGCTGGCCTTCGTCGATGCTTTCAAAGCGTCCCGGTACGCGGCTGCATTCGGCAATTCCCGCGGCGATCGTCTTCCAATCGAACCCGTAGCTCAGCGCAGCTCCGCACGCGGCCAGGATGTTATACGCATTAATCTTGCCGACCAGCGATGAGCTGAGCGCCACCTTCTCGCGGCCGTGTTCCACGGTCATGCGCAACCCCTCGAAATTCATTTCGAGTCCGGATACTCGCAAATCCGCATTTTCTCCAAATCCGTAGTGCAGCACCTGCGTTCCCTGGGCAGGCTGAATCTTAGCTCCATACGGATCGTCGCTGTTGATCACGGCCCAGCGCGGCGGAGCGGCGGCCTCTGACGCGAATAGAAGCTGCTTGGCCGCGAAATAATTCTCCATGGTTTCATGAAAATCGAGATGATCCCGGGTGAGGTTCGTGAATACCGCGGTGTGAAACGTGATGCCGTAAACTCTGCCCAGCGCCAGAGCGTGGGATGAGACTTCCATTGTGGCATGCGAGCCGCCGGCCTGTTCCAGGGTGTGGAAGATGCGATAGAGATCCAGCGACTCGGGTGTCGTATTCACCGCGGTCCGCACCTGTCCCGCCAGCCGATATTCGATCGTTCCCACCATGGCCGTCGTCTTGCCCGCGGATCTCAGCACGGCGTCGATCAGGTAAGCCGTGGTCGTCTTTCCGTTCGTACCCGTTACGCCGGTCAGTCCCAGCCGCTCATCCGGCCTTCCGTAAAAATTGCGCGAGGCCAGGGCCAGCGCCTGACGTCCGTGCTCCACCTCGATCCACGTTCCTGGAAATCCTGGTGGTGCGGGAAGGTCACTGGCCACCGCGGCCGCTCCCTTTTCCATGGCGGATTGAGCGAACTCGCGGCCATCGGCGCGCGCGCCGGCAAAGGCGAAGAACAGGAATCCCTGTCCCACCCGTCGCGAATCATATTCCAGCCCCGTTACTTGCATTTTCCGCAGATCCTCGTTCAGCCCTCTTCGGAGCCGAACCCCCTTGAGGATCTCTTCGAGCGTCATGGCGGCGCCGTCAGCGGCCGAACTGAACCCGTATCGATTGTCCCAAGGGCAGGATGGCGCCTGGCTCGGGAAATTGCCCGCGCGCCACTCCGCTCCCCGTAAATTCCACAGGCATTCCCAGTGCGGCCGATTGCTCGATTACGTCCCGCATCATCTTGCCCTGAAAGTTCGGCACCCTCGGCCCCGCCAGATCGTGAGACGGTTCCGTTACTCCCTTCGCTAAAAAAGTCCGCTGGTCCAGAGCGCTATTTGCGGAAGCCACCGGTCGGTCGTCGGCGGCAACGGCATCTCCCGCTTGGACCAGCGGGGGAGGGATGGAAGAACCAAGGTCGGCGATCGCGACGTCATTTTGATCAGCCTGATCGCTGGCCCCGGATGGAACTGCTTCGGGCAAATCTTTGGGAACATCCAGCATGCGGAGCGCGGCCGCTGCAACCGCTCGAAATGCAGGACCCGAGGTCGGGCCTCCATAACCGCTCGTTCCCTCGGTGCCGTTCACGGTTACCACCACCACGATGGCCGGATTCGTCACCGGCGCGAAGCCCATGAAAGAGGCGTTATACATATGCGTGTACTGATGCGTGCGATAGTTGTAAATCTGCGCGGTTCCGGTCTTGCCGGCGGAGGTGTACTCCAACAGGCGCGCGTACTTGTGGCCGGTGCCGTAGGGCTTTATCATCACGCCCTCCATCATGCGCCGCATGGTAAAGGCCGTCTCAGGCTTTAGCACCCGCATCGGCTGCGCTATTGGCGTGTCCAGCGTCAAACGCGGCTTGACCAGAAAGCCGCCATTTGCGATCACCGAACACGCCTGCGCAAGTTGCAGTGTCGTCACTCCCACCTCGTGACCCATCGCAACTGAACCGATAGAGGTTTTTTCCCAGCGCTTCAACGGCCGAACCATCCCCGACGATTCGCCCGGCAACGGGACCCCCGTCCGCTTGCCGAAGCCGAATCGCCGCAGGTATTCGTACATCTTGTTCTGACCCACCGTCAGGCCGATATTGATGGCGCCGATATTGCTCGATCGCGCCAGCACGTCTTCCATCGACAGTGACGCATAGCTGTTGTGATCGTGGATGGTGCGCCCGAACAGTTTGATGCTCCCGTTCCCGCAGTTGATTATCGTCTCAGGACGCAGCCGGGTGGTTTCGAGAGCCGCCGAGAGCGTGATTACCTTGAAAACGGAACCCGGCTCTATGGGCGCGCTCACTGCCAGATTCTCGCGAGCGGTCAAGTCGCCGCCCGTGGGCAATTCATTCGGGTCGTAGGTCGGGTAATTCGCCAAAGCCAGAATGTCGCCGGTCTTCGGATTCATCGCGATGATGCTTCCCGATTTCGAATGATGCTCCTCGATCGCTTTCTTTAACTCCCGTTCGGCCACGAATTGAATGCGCGAATCCAGGGTCAGCCGGATCTCCTGGCCCGCCTGCGGCTCGCTCGCGACTTTCGCGTCGAATCCGCGTTTCTGGACGTCCGAGATCACCCGCATCTCTCCATCCAGCCCCTGGAGTTCCTGGTTCAAACTCTGTTCAACGCCGCCGTTTCCTTTTTCGGCAAAGTCCACCCCGCCGATCACGTGCGCCGCCAGTTTCTTGTTGGGATAGAAGCGCTGGCTTTCGGTGCGAAACTCGATCCATTCCACCTTCAAGTCCCGAAGGCGCGCCGCTTCCTCGGGCGTGACTTTGCGCTTCACCCACAGGAAGCCGCGCCGGTTATCGACCGCCCACTGCAAATTCCGAAGCAAATCGTGGGCGTCTATGTCCAGGATCTTCGACAGAATATCCGCCGCTACCGCGCGGTCCGGCACCTTCAAAGGATCGACGCATACCGATTCCACCGGCAAGCTCATGGCCAGCCGCTGTCCCAAACGATCCACGATGGCGCCGCGTGGGGCCTGCAATTCCACGATCTTTTCCTGCTGCTGTTGCGCCAGCCTCTGATACTCGCCGTGCTGTACGATCTGAAGCTGAATCAGGCGGCCGACGATCAGGAGCGCCCAGACGAATGCCAGCCGTGCCAGCATATAAACTCGCCTTGTCGCCAGCTTGTCCATTTGTTGTCCCCAACCTGATCTCGTGCCGCGCGCCTTACCGTTGCGCCAGCTTTTGCTCCGACTTGTTGTCCAGGTAAACAACCTTCTGCGGCGCCGGATCGATAAATTGCTGTATCCTGGCCAGCTCTTCCAATCGCGCCGGGCTGAGCAGCTTGGCCTCCGCGAGCTCGAGCGAAGCGCGGTCCAGATCCAGGCGCTGCCTCTCTTGCCGCAAAGCTTCCATCCGATATCCCGCGATCAACCCATAGAGAGTGGGCAGCAGCAGCCCGATCACTACCACCGCAATCGCAAACGAGGTTCCGATCAGCCGCCAGCAAACCCTTCGCGCCGCCGGATCCGATTCGCGCAGCACCCTCGCATTATCGATCCGCTTCACATAGAAATACACGTCTTCGTTCGGGAAAGGAGGAATCTCAAACGGGTCCACCTCTTCCAGCACGCGAGCCCGCTGCGCGGTTTGCTCAAAGGCCTTCGGTGTTGCGAATCGATCTAATATGTTTGCCAGGGTTGCCATTTTTCGTCTTTACTGCCTAATCTCAACCGCGCGGAGTTTCGCGCTCCGCGAGGGAGGGTTATCTCTCGTTTCTTCTGGTGCCGGCCTGACTACGTGCTTGGTGAGCGTTATTGCTCTTCCCGCGCGCGCCAAGGCCTGCAAGCTCTGCTTCACTTTGCGATCCTCTAGCGACATGAAAGAGAGGATCACAATCCTTCCGCCGCTCCGGACCAATTCCGGGGCGATCGACAACAGCCGGTCCAACTCGCCTTGTTCGTCGTTCACTGCCGTCCGCAGCGCCATGAATGTCTGGGTAGCCGGATGCAGCTTGCTCGTCCGGGGCACGGCTTCCTCGATCACTCGCGCTAAGCGCGCGGTAGTGTGTATGGGCCGCGCCCGAACGATTGCTCTGCTGATTTTCCGCGACCTCCTTTCTTCGCCGAATCGATAAATCAAGTCGGCCAATTCCTTCTCTGCTGCAAAATTCACAAGCTCGTCCGCGGTCGTGCCCTGGCTGCGATCCATGCGCATGTCCAAAGGGCCTTCGGCCATCAACGAAAACCCGCGTTCCGGCTCCATGAGCTGATAGCGGCTGACGCCGAGATCGGCCAGCAAACCGTCCACGCGTTCTACCCCGAACGCCGTCAAAGCCGAGCGCAGTTCCGAAAACGATCCCTGGTGGTAGCGAATTCGATCCGCCCATTCCGCCGTATTGCCCTTCGCCATCTCGAGCGATTCCGCATCCCGGTCGTTGGCGATCACAAGCCCACTCCTCAAGCGTTTTGCGATCGCCGCGGTATGGCCGCCTAGACCGGCCGTCGCGTCCAGGTAAATTCCGTCCGGGCGCACCGCCAGGTATTCCAGGCATTCGCCGACCATTACCGGGACGTGCATACATAACCACTACTTGAATCCCTTCAACTTCGCGGCCTTCAACTTATCGGCCAGGCCTTCCTTGGCCCGCCGCTTGCGCGCTTCGTACTCGGCCTTGGAATAGATGTTGATCGCGCCCTGCGACCAATCCAGCCGCACTTCCTGGTTCTCCAGCGTCATCGCCCGCCGCAGATCGGTCGGCAGAGTCACCCGGCCTTGCGGGTCCACCTTCGCCTCCGCGCCGTAATCGTTAGTGACGAAAAACAGAGCCTCGGCCGCGTCCGGATCCGAGGTGGCCAGCTCTTCCAGAATTTTTTCGTTTTGCTGCCACACCGAAATCGGGTAGATTCTAGTTATGCGGTCGTCCACGCTGGTCACGTACAACTTGTCATCCCCAATCGCGCCCAAATACTCCTGGAAGTTGACCGGCAGTTTGAGCCGTCCCTTGTCGTCGACATGAGCGGAAACCGACCCGCGCGGGGGCTCTACTGGCGTCGGCTTGGGCTTCTCTTCCACTTTCGACCACTTCGGACCACTTCTGGCCTTGAAAGATTTTGACACGACTATCAAAAGGAATGCAAGAACTTTTTTCGATTACTTGCCGCTGCTGAACGTTTTACCAGCCCACAGCTAAGCTTGGTGGCCTGGAAACTATGCAGCCCAGCCTGTATGATCTGGACCCGTGACCCGGCTGCCCCCCGCTAGTTCGCACAGTGGTCGAAATGCTAGCACTGGTTGAAGAACCGAGCTTTTCGGCGCGCCTGATTGAGGTCCGGCCAGCGCGAGAAGGCCACCCTCGGTTGGGGGGGCCTGCAGGATACCCGCAAAATAGTTCTCAAAAGCCGCGAAAACTAGCTCAAAACTCGCCTTTAAGAGCCGAAATCATGCGGCTGTCGGCACGCTGCTCGTGCAGCGCCCAGTCCAGGGGAGTGCCATTCCAACGATCGTCTCTGACGTCGGTTGGAGCGCCGCGGTCGAGCAGCAGCCGGACGATGGCGGAGTGCCCTGCGTAAGCGGCCCAATGCAGGCCGGTCTCTCCGTGCCGTAGCTTGGCGCCAACCGGCAATCCTCTTTCAAGCAGAAATTCGACGACGCTGATTCGGCCGAATTCACAGGCCCAGGCGAATCCATCCTTCATTTGTTCTGGTGTCGCAGGTGGCTTCAGGCTGCCATCGCCGGCGAAAAAGCTTTGGACGACGTCCAGCCGCCCAACTCCGGCCGCTCCTTCGAGGTCTAAGCGTGCGCCGCGATTCGCTAAGAACTCGGCCGCTGGCCCGCGCCCGTTTCGCAGGCAGCCATTGACCCCGCTGTAGCCGTCCGGACCATCAATAATTGCGCCGCGGTCGATCAGCAATTCCATCAGCGGGATCTGGACCCCGGCGTTTTCGGGATGGCAACTGGTGGCCGTCAATCCGAGCGTCGTACACCGGCCGCCATAAGCATCCGACTCCGCATTCACCTCGGCGCCGGCATCGAGCAGCAGCTTGGCGATCGCGACAATGTTTGGGGGCGTCTTCTGGCGGAAATCCTCGACGCCGTTGGCCGAGACGTAATGAAGCAGTGTCGAGCGATGCTCCCGCGTTGAGCGAGCGCGCACCAGGTCAGGGTTTTCGCTCAACAGCTTCTCGAGCTCCGGCAGATCGCCGCTGATAACCGTTTCTACTGCCTCTTCGAACTTCGAAGCCGTTGGATCCACCACAGCGCTACTCTTTCGGCACGATCCCGAGCGCCTTCATCTTCCGATAGAGGTTGCTGCGTTCCAGGCCCAGCATCTCGGCGGTCCGGCTCACGTTTCCCTTAGTCTCGTCGAGCGTCTTCAGGATATATTCGCGTTCGGCGGCGGCGCGCACATCGTGCAGGCTTCCGAAGCGCTCAATGGGCCGTTCGAAGACCGACCGCTTGGTGGGGTTGAGCGGGATATGCCGCGCGTCGATGCGGACCTGGGGATTCATGATCACGATACGCTCCATCAGATTCCGGAGCTCGCGAACATTACCAGGCCAGCGGTGTTGCTGTAGTATTTCAAAGGCCTCGGAGGTCAGTTCCTTGGGCTTGCGGCCATAAGCCAGCGTGAATTCCTTGAGGAAATGGTCGGCCAGAAGCGGAATGTCTTCGGTGCGCTCACGCAGCGGCGGCACGGAGAACGGAATCACGTTCAGCCGATAAAAAAGATCTTCGCGGAAATTTCCGCGGTCTATTTCGTCCTCCAGGTTCTTGTTGGTGGCGGCCACTACGCGGACATCCACCTGAATCGACGTTTCGGCGCCCACCGGCTCGAAACGCTGCTCGTCGAGCGACCTCAGAACCTTGGCCTGCGTCTTCAGGCTCATATCGCCGACTTCATCGAGAAACAGCGTTCCGCCGTGAGCCTTCTGGAGCTTGCCGATCTTATCTTCCACCGCGCCGGCAAAACTTCCCTTGCGATGTCCAAACAGCTCGCTCTCGATCAGATCCTCCGGGATGGCGGCGCAGTTCACCTCCACGAAGGCTTCCGAAGCCCGCTGGCTGCTGCCGTGGATGGCATGCGCCACCAGCTCCTTGCCGGTTCCACTCTCGCCGTAAATCAGCACACGTCCATTGGTGGCGGCCATTAGCGCAAGCTGCTGGCGAAGGGCCTTCATCGACACGCTATCGCCGATGATCTGGAGGCGCTGCCGGCCGTCGCCTTTCAATCGCTCCAGCTCCAGTTCCAGGCGGTGCTGCTGCAGCGCATTCTTAGCCACCACCGAAACTTTTTCGATGGTCAGCGGCTTTTCGATGAAATCGAAGGCGCCCAGCTTGGTGGCCTTCACGGCGGTCTCGATGGTCCCGTGGCCGGAGATGATCACCACCGCCGGACGGTCGGCAAACGGGATTTCCTGGAGCCGCGACAGTGTTTCGAGGCCATCCATGCCGGGCAGCCAGACATCCAGCAGCACCAGATCGTAGGCGGTGTGGCGCAACTCCTCGCAGCACTCTTCGCCCGACTCGACCGCATGGGTTTGGTAGCCTTCGTCCTGCAGCACGCCTGAGAGCGACTGGCGGATCAGCGGCTCGTCGTCGACGATTAGAATTCGCGCCGCCTTCAAGATCGACTCTCCGCGGCGGAAAGCTCAGCCGCTTTGGCATCGCGATCGGTCGCAGCGAGCGTCGGAACTTCGATGATGAAGCGCGCGCCAGCCGGCGTGTTGTCTTCCACCCGGATGGTGGCGTCGTGATCGGCCAGAATTCGGTTCACGATCGCCAAGCCGAGGCCGGTCCCGCGACCTTTGGTTGAGAAATATGGCAGGAAGAGCTTCTCTTTGTCGTCACGCGAAACGCCGCAGCCGGTGTCAGCCACCACGAGCTCGACTGAATCGGCATCGGTGGCGCGAGTACCGATATAAAGCCGCTTCAGGAAAGAATCCTGCATGGCCTCGGCGGCATTGTCCACCAGGTTCACCACCACCCGCTTAAACTGCTCGCGATCGATGCTGACCGCCGGCAGCGTAGAGGCGAGCTGCTTGTCGACGCGGATGCCATCCAGACGTCCGTCGAAGACCGAAAGAGCTTTGTCCACCACCTGGTTGAGATCG
>DATHOT010000387.1:0-12401 GCA_035484655.1 Bryobacteraceae bacterium
AAAGAAACGCCATCGCTGTTCGCCATTGGTAAACAGGCGGCCTCCAAAGATGCCCGCCGGGGAATGGCGGCTGCTGTGAGTCTTTTGGAGCTTCTGGGCAAAGCGTTACATTCGCAGCCAACCAAAAATCTGGATTGAGCCGGCGAACGGGTAGGGGCTTATGAAACTACGAATTAAGGGAAATTCATTGCGACTCCGAGTCTCGCGTTCCGAGCTCTCGCGCTTTCTTGATGGAGAGCGGATCGAAGAGACGATCCACTTCACTCGAGCGCCTGAGGCCACTCTGACCTATGCTCTGGAATCTGCCGTACAGGTCGCTCCGGTTAGAGTGCAGTATGAATCCCAGAGAGTAAGGGTCATTCTCTCCGAGGATCAGGGCGGTATTTGGGGAGCAGAGAGCGGAGTTGGGGTCTATAGCACGATCGATATCGGCGAAGCAGGTTCACTCGCAGTCATCGTCGAGAAGGACTTTGCATGCCTCGATCGGAGCGGCGAGGACAACAGCGATGCATTCGCTAATCCTCAAGCGGCGGCTTGCTGTTGATTGAGAAGAAAGCATTCTGAGGGCTGCCCACCCGCTCGGAGCTGGCGATCGTACCCATGCGATCACGATCGCAGCCCGCCCCGCGTTCATTCATCCATAAGCGGCGAGTGATAGAAGGATGGATCAGCGGACCGCTCTGGCCGCGGTTTTCGACAACATCGGTGCGATAATGCAATAAATAACGGGTGCGGCTCATGATGAAAGCCCGCAGAAGACCAGAGGCTGTCAGATTAAGCATTCTCCTGGCCGGGATGCTCGTGGCGGCGCACCCTTGCGCGTTCGCGTTAGACACATCGCTCGACATCAGTCAGTACGCGCATACGGCTTGGAGAGTCCGCGATGGTTTTACCAAGGGCACCATCAGCACGATTGCCCAGACACCCGACGGTTATTTCTGGCTGGGCACGGAATTCGGGCTGCTCCGCTTCGATGGTGTGAGGGCCGTCCCCTGGCAGCCGCCGCCGGCGCAGCATCTCCCGTCCGCCGCCATTTTCAGCCTGCACGCCGCGCGCGACGGGACTCTTTGGATTGGCACCACTAAAGGAGTCGCAAGTTGGAAGGACGGCAAGCTGACACAATACCCGGAGCTCGCCGGAGAAACGATTCGCGCGCCAATTCTTGAAGATCATGAAGGCACGATATGGGTCGGCGGGTTGGCGTTTCCACCTCCGGGGAAGCTTTGCGCGATTCGAAAGGGCAGCGTCCAGTGCTACGGAGAGGACGGCAGTCTGGGCAATGGAGTTCGCGGTTTGTACGAGGACCGTGGCGGCAATCTCTGGGTAGGAGTGCGGGAGGGCGTGTGGCACTGGAAACCTGGCCCTCCGAAATTCTATCCCGAAATGGGGCCGGGCAACGGAATCCAAGGTCTGGCCGAAACCGACGACGGCGCGCTCTTGTTCGGCCCGCGCGCTGGGATCAAGCGACTCGTCGGGGGCAAGATCGAGCCATATCCGCTACCCGGTACCGGCCGGGACTTCACGGCCGCGCGGCTACTGCGCGATCACGATGGGAATCTATGGATTGGAACTTCGGATGCCGGACTTGTGCACCTTCATGGCGGAAGGACGGATGTTCTTAACCAGGCCGACGGGCTTTCCGGCGATTTCATTACTGCTCTCATGATCGATCGCGAAGGCAACATCTGGGTAGCCACCGATGGCGGCCTGGATCGTTTTCGCGAGTTTGCCGTCTCCACACTTTCTTTGAACCAAGGTTTGTCGAATGCCAGTATCCTGTCCGTTCTCGCGGACCGTGATGGCAGCGTTTGGCTTAGCACTCGCCGCGGCTTGAACCGGTGGAATAAAGGACAGATTACGGTCTTCGGCGACAGCCGCATGAACGGGCTGCTCAATGGAAATTACGCGGGATCTATGTTTCAGGACAGTCGCGGGCGCATCTGGGCTTCCACACTTCGGGAGTTCGGTTACCTGGAAAATGGCCGCTTCATTTCCATGAAAAACGTCCCCGGAGGGCCAGTGTATTCCATCACCGAGGACCAGTCCGGGAATCTGTGGATCGCGAACAAGGACCTTGGGCTTATCCATTTGTCCCAGGACGGCCAAATCCAACAGACTCCGTGGACCGGTATGGGACATGAAGACTACGCCTTGGCTCTGGCAGTTGATCCTCTGCGGCGGGGCTTGTGGTCTGGGTTCTATAGAGGCGGCATCGCCTATTTCGCCGACGGTCAGGTTCGCGCGTCATACTCCACTGCCGACGGGTTGGGCGAGGGCCGTGTGAACGGCCTTCAATTCGAGCGGGACGGAGCGCTCTGGGCTACCACCGAGGGGGGGCTCAGCCGGTTGAAGAACGGCCGCATTGCCACGCTTAGCGGCAAAAATGGAATGCCCTGCGATTCCGTTCATTGGGTGATGGAAGATAATGCCCATTCGGTCTGGCTGTACACGACTTGTGGTTTGGTGCGCATTGCGCGGTCCGAGTTGGACGCATGGGCCGCCTCAGTGGACACCGGCGCGGTGGATGCGCAGCCTGCCATCCACGCTATGGTTTTCGATAGCTCCGACGGAGTAAGGACCCTGGACGATACTGGCGGCTACACGCCGCATGTCGCCAAGTCCACGGATGGAAAACTATGGTTCTTACCTTCGGACGGCACCAGCGTTATCGATCCGCTTCACCTTCCTTTTAACCGGCTCCTTCCGCCGGTGCACATCGAGCAGATCACCGCTGACCGCAAGACTTACCTTCCCGATACTGCCGGCGGTGGGCATTTGCGGCTGCCCCCGCTGGTGCAGAATCTGGAGATCGACTACACCGCGCTCAGCCTGGTAGCGCCGGAAAAGGTCCTGTTTCGCTATAAACTGGAAAACTGGGATCGCGATTGGGAGGAAGCCGGGACTCGCCGTCAAGCATTCTATACCCATTTATCTCCTGGCAACTACCGCTTCCGCGTCGCCGCCTGCAACAATAGCGGAATTTGGAACGAGACTGGCGCAGCGCTCGATTTTGCCGTTGCACCGGCCTATTACCAGACCGCGTGGTTCCGCTTGTCGAGCGTGGCCGCCGTTCTGGCCTTGCTCGCAATTCTTTATCAACTGCGGTTGCGGCAGACGGCACGGTACTTCAACATTCGCATGGAGGAGCGCGTCAACGAACGGACGCGCATCGCTCGGGATTTACACGATACCCTGCTCCAAAGTTTTCAAGGAGTGCTGTTAAAGTTCCACGCAGCGATGTATGCGCTCCCGGATCACCCGGCCGAAGCACAGCAGAAGCTGAATAGCGCCATCGAGGATGCCAGGCAGGCGATCGCCGAGGGCCGCGAGACGGTGCAAGGTCTGCGTTCTTCCACACTGGTCACAAACGACCTTGCGCGGGCGATCGGCACTTTCGGAGAAGGCCTCGCTGCTGATCAAAACGGCCGGAATTCTTCCGACTTTCGTGTGCACGTGGAAGGCACACCCAGGGAGCTCGCTCTTCTCCAGCGAAACGAAGTCTATCGGATTGCAGTCGAAGCCCTGCGCAATGCCTTCCGTCATGCCGGCGCCAAGCGGATTGAAGTCGATATCTGCTATGACAAAAGGCAGTTTCGGATGAACGTCCGGGACGACGGTAAGGGTATCGACCCACAGGTTCTCGACCAAGGCGGCCGCGCCGCGCATCACGGCCTGCCTGGCATGCACGAACGAGCCAAACTTGTGGGCGGTAAACTGGCGATTTGGAGTCAACCCGATTCTGGTACGGAGATCGAGTTGATGGTCCCCGCCGCAGTCGCCTACGCAGAAGGGCAGGTCACGCGAGAGGCGACCTCGGCGGAACAATCCGCCGGATGAAACCATGAACCCCGGCCCCGATTCAATACGGATTCTGGCAGTCGATGATCATCCCCTCTTCCGCAACGGGATAGCCGCCCTTTTGGCCACTCAGCCGGACATGAGTTTGGTTGCCGAAGCTTCGAATGGGCGAGAGGCCATTCAGCAGTTCCGGGCGCACCGTCCGGACGTCACTTTGATGGACTTGCAGATGCCCGAGATGAATGGCCTGGACGCGCTGCTGGCGATTCGCGGCGAGTTTCCCGAAGCGCGAATCATTATGTTGACCACTTACAGCGGCGATGTCCAGGTCATGCGCTCGATGAAGGTCGGCGCTCGGGCATATCTACTTAAGAATCTATTAGATAAAGAACTTCTCGGGACTATTCGAGCGGTGCATGCGGGGAAAAAGGTGCTGGCCGCCGAGGCCTCTTATGAGCTGGCCGAGCATGCCACCGATGACTCCCTGACACCGGGAGAAATCGATGTGCTCCGGCTGATTTCCGGCGGGAACGCCAACAAACATATCGCCGCGCAACTCTCTATAACCGAAGAAACCGTCAAGGGTCGGGTCAAGAACATCCTCTCCAAATTGGGCGCTAACGATCGAACCCACGCCGCGATGATAGGAGTAAGGCGTGGAATTATCGAGCCTAAAGACTCAAAAGAGTGGGGAAAATGACCTTTTTGGGCTTGGTTTTGCGCACTTTAATTGAGACGCTGTAGCCAGGCTCTTGCGACGTCTATTCTCAACATTCGCCCAAGGGTGGCCTGGGGTGGGTCTCCTCTTGCTGCGGCTGGTTGCCGCGATTGCCGTTATCGCTCAAAGCCTTAGGGCTGCTTCAGCGTTCCTGGACGGGCTCGCGATCGCTGCCGGAATCCTTCTTCTCTCAGGCTTATGGACCCCCTTCTCGGGATCGCTCCTGGCGGTCCTGGAACTCTGGAAGGTCTGGTCACGACAACCCGCGGATCCGTGGGCCGACATCTTATTAGGGACTATCGGCGCTGCTCTAGGGCTGCTCGGACCCGGCGCTTGGTCGGTGGATGCCCGGCTATTTGGATGGAAGCGCATTGACCTTCGAAATCGACAGAGTTAGCTTTCAACCTCAAAAGAGTCACTTTCGGCACCGCGATTTGGGGTTTCTCAAGAGCGGAAACTGGCCCATAATCGCAAGTGATGACGAACGATTCCCGCATAAGAGTCTTGAGCGTCGACGACCACCCGTTGTTTCAACAGGGGATCGCCGCAATCATCAATTGCCAACCCGACATGTCGCTCGTGGGAGCGGCCTCGAACGGTACCGAGGCGATCCATGCATTTCGCTCGCTGAGGCCGGATGTTACTCTTATGGACCTCAATCTCCCGGATCTCGGCGGCATCGAAGTTACGATGGCGATCCGGGCGGAATTCCAGGAGGCCCGGATCATCGTCCTGACGACCTTCGAGCGTGATGTCGAAATTCAGCGGGCTTTGAAAGCAGGAGCTCGTGGATATCTGCTGAAGAGCATGCCTCCTGAACAAATGCTCGATACGATCCGGCAAGTCCACGTGGGGAAGAAGCCTGTTCTGCCGGAGATCGCTTCTCAGCTCGCCGAACATCTCAGCGATGAACAGCTCACCAGCCGCGAGATTGACGTTCTGCGCCAGGTCATCGAGGGAAATAGGAATCGCGATATCGCGGAGCGGCTCTTTGTTTCCGAACACACGATAAAGACTCACCTCAAGCACATCCTGGGAAAGTTGGGCGCGAGCGACCGGACACATGCCATCACGATCGCTGCGCGCCGGGGGATAATTCAGATTTAAGCGGAGCGACTCAATGAAAAGCACTGACGCAAAGAAAACCGATGGCCTCAAGCATAGGCAGGAGGCGCCACTTAACACACCTACCGGCTTAACGGCTGCGGCGACCAAAGATATTGCCGGGGCCATGAACGCCATACTCGCCGACGTGTTCGCACTGTACCTGAAGACCAAGAATTTTCACTGGCATATGAGCGGGCCGCATTTTCGGGATTACCACTTGCTATTGGATGAACAGGGCGACCAGCTCTTCGCTATGACCGACCCAATCGCTGAGCGCGTCCGCAAGATCGGTGGAACGACGCTGAGGTCCATCGGCCACATCAGCCGGAACCAGCGGATACTGGATAACGATGCCGATTACGTGGAGCCGGAGGATATGCTCGCCGAGTTATTGGACGACAATAAGGCCCTGGCCGCGCGGCTCCGTGAGGCTCATAACGTCTGCGACGACCACCATGACGTTGCCACGACGAGTCTGATAGAAGTGTGGATTGACGAAACGGAGCGGCGGACCTGGTTTCTGTTCGAAGCCAGCCGCCGAGGCGATTCCAGCGGCCATTAGTCAAGCTGGACAGAATGACTACAGGAAAACTCGCCGCGGTTGCTAGCGCACGGCCTACGCTGCCTTCGTCGTTCGAGGCGCGCACGATATCGAGCCCGGCGGGCGCAGACATTTTCGTCCGTTGGGGTGGCTCAGGACCGGTAGTCGTTCTTCTCCACGGCTACGCCGAAACCAGTGATTCCTGGGCCCCCTTGGCGGCCGAGCTGGTAAAGCAATATACCGTCGTTGTGCCCGACTTGCGGGGGATCGGCCGCTCATCCCATCCGGACGGCGGTTACGACAAAAAAACGCAGGCCGCCGACATTCGAGCAGTGGTTACGACGCTCGGATATGACAAGGCCGCCATAGTTTCGCACGACATCGGGATCATGGTCGCTTACGCCTACGCGGCGCGCTACCCCGACAAAGTCGAGCGGCTGGTCGTCATGGACGCGCCTATTCCGGGCATCGCGCCTTGGGATGACATCGTGCGAAATCCTGCGCTATGGCATTTCTCTTTCAACGGACCGGATGCCGAGCGGCTGGTTGAGGGGCGCGAACGAATCTATCTCGACCGCATCTGGAACGCTTTCACCGGCGATCCGGGTAAGCCCGATGAAGCAACCCGGGAGTTCTACGCCGCGCAGTATGCCCAACCCGGGGCTATGCGAGCCGGATTCTCCCAGTTCGCCGCATTCCCGCAAGATGTGGAGGACAACAAGATCTTCCAGCGAACCACGTTAACGATGCCGGTGCTGGCTGTGGGCGGCGAGAAATCCTTCGGTGCGACCGAAGCGGTAGTGATGCGAAACGTGGCAAGCAATGTGCGCGAGGCAGTGGTGCCCGGCGCCGGTCACTGGCTGATGGAAGAGAGTCCCGCCTTTACCGTTGCGTTGATCCAGGATTTTCTGCAAGAGCGCCTTTCCGCGTCAGGCCACTAAGTTGGACCGCGTTTCCCAGGACTGATCCCGCCTTGGGCCTGACTCGAATTGTAGGCACTGATCCGTCTAACTTCCGTGTAGCGACCGACTGGACATCACTGGTCCTCGTGCCAGTGCTTGTCCGCGCTTCGAAGCGCTGGCGGATGAGTCCATCGATCGCGAATGGGCCGGCACCACCGATGACGAGGGCTGCGATGCAGGCGATATAGAGGAGGATGACCTCATAACCCACTGGTCCGAACTTCGCGCCCGTCGCGGTGACAGCAAGGAGCTTGATCGAGCTGAAACCGTACTGCAAGTGCACTTTAAACATGGCCACCAACAATACAGCCGTCATCGGCACGCTGACAATCGTTACGAATGCCCCCAGCAGTACAGCAAGGCCGCCGAGCAGTTCGGTGAGTATCGTCAACCACGCCATCAGGTGCGGGTCAGGGACGCCCATCCCCTGGAGAATCACGGCGAACGTGTCGGGTCCCTTGGACAGCTTGGCGAACCCGTGTTGCATAAACCCGTATCCAACGATCAGCCGTAGTGGAATGAGGGACCATCGAGCTATTGGTAATCGGGTCAATAAGTTAGAAACGAAATCGATCAATGTTCTCATAGTTTCCCTTTCAAAGTGCCAATGGCGAAAAATCGATCGCCATTCTCGTCGATCACTATTGACATCATGACATCATTATGTCATGATGTCAATAGTGAAGATTGACCCGCACAGCCCGGTTCCTCTATATGCCCAGCTCGAATCGATGCTGGCTGCTGAAATTGCGGCTGGCACGCTTGCCCCTGGGAGTCGGCTACCGAACGAAGAGGAACTCCTGAAACGCTACGCGGTCAGTCGCACCACGGTCCGACAAGCAGTTCAGAACCTTATACGCCGCGGACTGGTCGAGATTCGGCGCGGCACGGGCACCTTCGTCTTGCAGCCTAAGATTACGCAGGAGTTGACGCAATTGAGCGGATTCGTGGAAGATATGCAATCTCTCGGCCGTAACGCGTCCGCCCGCCTGCTTGATAAACAGACTGTTCCGGCGAGTGAATACGTAGCTCGTCAGCTCGCGATCACCGCAGGAACTCCAGTCGTGCGGATTCAACGCGTGCGATTGGCGGACAATTCTCCGTTGTCTTTCGATGAGACCTATTTACCACGGGAGATCGGCGAGAGAATCCTCGAGAACAATCTGGAAACGGAACCGATCTTCTCATTGCTCGAGCAGAAGTACGATACCCCTTTGGTGGAAGCGGAGTACCGTCTGGAAGCCGTATCTGCCGACACGACAATAGCGCGAGCCCTCGGTATTGTTGCCGGCAGCCCGATATTCCTGATAGAGCGCACTTCGTACACCAGGGGGCATCGGCCCGTCGATTACGAAAAACTCTATTACCGAGGCGACCAGGTCCGCTTCATAACACGGCTCGCGCGCCGACCGCGAACGGAAGGCGGAGTCCGCTGAGATGGCTGGCAGCTTCAGCTTATGGCTGTTCGCAGTCTCCATGGCAGCTAGCGCACTCGGCGGCATGCTTGGCATGGCGAGCGGGATTTTCATAGTGCCTCTTCTGACAATATTCGGCCACGTGGAGATTCATACGGCGGTCGGCGCGAGTATTGTTTCCGTCATCGCCTGCTCGTGTGGCGGAGCAGCGCCGTTCCTGAAGAACCGCCTAACCAATATCAGGCTGGCTATCGTGCTCGAAATAGCAACGACAACGGGCGCTTTAACGGGAGTGTTGCTTGCCGGAATCGTACCAGTGTCGTATCTGTATCTGCTATTCGCCGTAATTCTCTTTCTTTCCGCGCAGCAAATGCTGGCGAGACGCCGTAGTCCGGTTCTGGCGTCCGCAGTCTCAGAGGCAAGCCACTCGCGCGATGCACTGGGCCTGAACTCGCGCTATCACGATCGGGAACTTGGCCGCGAAGTTAGATATCGTGTACATCGTCTAGCACTCGGTATGGTGCTCATGTACGGCGCCGGTCTGATCTCCGCATTATTGGGCATCGGCAGCGGCGTTCTCAAAATTCCCGCCATGGATACGGCGATGCGATTGCCCATCAAAGTCTCTTCGGCGACATCCAATTTCATGATTGGCGTGACCGCAGCCGCCAGTGCCGCTGTTTATTTCATGCGAGGGAGCATTGTCACCGAAATCGCCGGGCCGGTTGCATTTGGATCAGTGCTTGGCGCGATTGCCGGTGCGCGCATTCTCCTGCTCGTGCCGAACGACAAGCTTCGGGTTCTGTTCGTTGTGGTTCTGGTGGCCCTTGGTATACAAATGCTTCTCATAGTGTTCGGCGTCCACCTGATCAAGGTCTCTCGATGAACGGGGCTGTGCGACTCGAAGAATTGCTGGCGGCTCTTCTCCGGTATGGCAGTTGGTCGGCCTCCGCGGCAATCGGCTTGGGATATGCCCTCGCGCTGATCGGCTCTCACGCGGATAGTTGGAATCCGCCGGTTCTGTCCAATATGCGATTCGTCCGCGTGGGAATCGTGTTGTTTATTCTGCTTCCCATCCTTCGCGTGTTATTGATGTTGCTTTTTTTCATTCGAGAACGCGACTTTCGTTTCGCGTTCATCTCCGGCATGGTATTAGCGATAATTCTTCTCGGCATATTTCTCGGAGTTCCCGCAACATAGGGCATGGCCGACAGCTTTCTCAGGAACCTGTAGAAAGCCTGACGGAATATTGGCCGTCGGAAGACAAGAACGATTTACCGATGTTTCCCGATGTCTCCGAATAACCCTTAGGATGTTGCTGAAAAAGTCTCTCGCAGGTCGGAGACCTGCGCCACGTGTAGAGCTAAGTCATTGACCTGGAGTTGTGGAGCAGGTCCCCGACCTGCCAATGTGAGCTCTTGAAAGACTTTTTCAGCAACCTCTTAGATCACCCGCCAACCGGAAGTTGGCGAAGCGAAACGAAACAGTGGAACGGAGTGCATTCTGCTGGAAGGCTCGCGTTAGGCTTAGATCAGGACTGATAACACGCCAGGGTGCGGCAGTTCATTTGGACGTGTAGTCGACTGGCAACCGGGGGCGATGCGAGCCGGGTTTGCCCAGTTCGCTGTATTCCCGCAAGATGTGGAGGACAACAAGATCTTCCAGCGCGCCAAGTTGACGCGCTGAGTCGGCGGAGACGAGCCGACTTCCCGTTACCGATCTGGCGCGATTCCAAGAAGGGGGCTTGTCCAACCATTGTGATACCGCCATCCGAGAGCGCGAATTTGGATGCCGTTGTCGCGCACACTTGCGGTGATGAAGCGGTGAGAGAAGCGGTCTCAGTTTTCATAGATCGCGTAGGACTCTGATCAAGCAAGGCGGTCCAATGGTGTTATTATTGAGGCGCCAAAAGATATTTTGGCCGCAGTTGACAACCGCACCAGCCCACACAGGAGCAGTACAAACGAGAAAATGTAAAACCACTCAAAGGAGGCCCCCATGACCCAATCCAGTGCTACACAACGAGGCAGCGAGCAGCCAGATGCAATTCGTCCGTTTCCTGTGGCAAGTGTTCCTGAAGCAGAGCTTACAGATTTACGCAAGCGCATTAACGCCACCAAGTGGCCTGAGCGAGAAACAGTGCTCGATGCAACCCAAGGTGTACAGCTTGCGACGATGCAGGCGCTGGCGCGGTATTGGGCGACCGATTACGACTGGCGCAAGTGCGAGGCAAAATTGCAGTCCCTGCCGAACTTCCTCACTGAGATCGATGGACTGGACATTCATTTCATTCACGTCCGCTCCAAACACGAAAATGCGTTGCCGCTCATCGTTACGCACGGATGGCCCGGTTCGATCACCGAACAGTTGAAGATCATCGATCCGCTGACCAATCCCACCGCACACGGCGGAAACGCATCCGACGCGTTCCATATCGTGGTTCCGTCGATGCCCGGCTACGGTTTTTCCGGCAAGCCAGCCAAGACCGGGTGGGACCCTGCGCACATTGCACGGGCCTGGACCGTGTTGATGAAGCGCCTCGGCTACGACAAATTCGTGGCGCAGGGTGGAGATTGGGGGGCAATCATCACCGAGCTAATGGGCGTGGAGGCGCCACCTGAATTGCTGGGCATCCACACCAACATGGCGAACGTGATTCCACTCGACATCGACAAGCTGGCATTTTCCGGCGCACCGGCGCCGGCGAATCTCTCCGCAGACGAGAAGCTCGCTTACGACCGGTTGAGCTTTGTCTATGCGAAGGGCATCGGATACGGCTTCCAGATGGGGTTGAGACCGCAGACGCTTTACGGAATCGCGGATTCACCCGTCGGCCTGGCGGCCTATTTTCTCGACCACGACGCGCGCAGCTACGAGATGATCGCGCGTGTCTTTGCCGGAGGCAGCGAAGGCCTCACACGAGACGACGTCCTCGACAACATCACGCTCACCTGGTTGACGAATACGGCGCTCTCGGGGGCTCGTCTCTATTGGGAGAACAAGGGTTATTCGTTCTTCGGCGTGAAAGGCGTCGTTGTCCCGACCGCCGTGAGCGTTTTTCCAGACGAACTCTATCCCGCCCCGCGAAGCTGGGCGGAACGGGCGTACCCCAAACTCGTTCACTTCAACAAGCTTCCCAAGGGCGGGCACTTTGCGGCCTGGGAACAGCCGAAAGTCTTTTCAGAAGAGGTTCGCGCGGGCTTCCGATCGCTGCGGTAGGGTTCTTCACAAGAGAGGAGAAGATGATGACCCAAACCAGCGCTACACAGCGAGGCAGCGAGCAGGCAGGGGCGCAGTTCAACACCGACCGCACCCATCCGGGCCGGTGGACGATCACCTTCAGCAACCCACCGATCAACATGTTTCTTCCCACAACGATCGTCGAATTGGGAGCGCTAATGGCCGACCTTGAGGCCGACCGGTCCGTGAAGGTCGTAGTGTTCCAGTCGGCGAATCCCGATTTTTTCATCGCCCATCTCGACGTAGCCAAGGCAGCGGAACGGCCAGAGATGCTGGGCCTTTGGCGCGACTTTGTGCTGCGCCTCTCGTCCGCGCCGGTCGTGAGCATCGCCAAGATTCGCGGCCGCACGCGCGGCATCGGTAACGAGTTCGTGCTGGCCTGCGACATGCGCTTCGCCAGCCGGAAAAGCGCCCTGTTCGGCAACCCCGAGGTCGGCGTCGGACTGGTCCCGGGCGGCGGAGCGCTGGAATGGCTGCCTCGCTTGGTCGGCCGCTCGCGCGCACTTGAGATCGTGCTCAGCGGCGACGATTTCGATGCTGATATCGCCGAGCGCTATGGCTGGGTGAACCGCACGCTGGACGATGCCAACCTCGACTCGTTTGTCGATGGGCTCGTCCGG
>DATHOT010000388.1:0-6029 GCA_035484655.1 Bryobacteraceae bacterium
GCGGCCGCCGCGTCGCGGTTCCCCTCCGCTTCGTAGCAGCGCGCTAGCAGCAATTCGGCCTGCGGCGCCGTGAAGTCCGTCAAGTGTTTCTGGACCAATTCCAGAGCGAGGGCGGCCTTGGAATCCTGCAAGTAGGAGTTCACTTGAAGCGTCACCGACTTCGCCACAAACGGGGATGCGGGCGTAGCCTGCCAGATCGGCTGCAGCGTTTTCTCCGTATCCGAAAATTGGCGCAGCTCAGACTGAGAGATGGCGCTCAGGTAAGCCGTGTAATCAGCCAGCGTGGGCAGGCGCTTGGCGGCCCCAGTTAAGTGTTGCAGAGCGTCGCCGAACTGCCGCTCGTCGATTTCAGTCGCGCCCAGGGCCAGCATTGCGAGCGCCCCGTTCTTATCGTTAGGATGCGCGTTGGCATAGCGCAGCAGGGCGGCGCGGGTTCGCGGAGTAGGCGTCTTGCGGTAATTGGCCCCCAGCGTCTCGAGCGATTGCGCGGATACACTCGCGGCGCACAGGCACGCCAACACGGCGAGCCGGCGCCAACTAAAGCAGCGGACCGGGATAATCTGGGCCAAGTATCTGGACATCATCGTTTGCAAGCGACCGCACCAATTCCAGGTGCAAATAATCGGGCATCTTGCCGGGGGTGGTCAAAAACTCCCGCCGGAAGGCCTCACGCGCTGAATCAATCTCTGCCTTTAAAGACGTATACAGATTGCTCCCGGCGCGCCCGTTCTTCACACTTTCAGATTTATAAAGCCTAATCTCGGCGACCTGATTGCGCGCAAAGCGCTGCGCTTTGAGGTGCAGGTCCTGGTCTTGCCGGATGTTCACCAGAGTTGGGCTTGACAAGGTCCGGCCTTCGATCACCGCGCCGGCCACCGTCGCCAGGATTTCCAGGCCGTTGGTTTCGATATTGTGTTCCGTTGCGTCGGCATAAAGCAATGCCACGAGGCGGTCTTTGGCGGCGATTGGGAACAGGTAGAACTTGCGAGCGGTGTCTTCCCCCGCCCAGCGGGCGATAGGCTCGGACATCTCAGTTTTTGTTCGCAATGCCACTACCGTGTCCCTGGACTGTGCCGCGCTTCGAAAAGCGGGCGTCGAATCGAGCGGGGTCGCGGGCAATTGATCCCCGCCAGGAATATTCCGCGCGGCCGCAAACTCAAGCCCACCATCACGAAGGAAGAACAAAGCCGCACGATCCGAGAAGCCTTGCGTGGCGTCGACTATCGCCTTGCTCCACTGCTCTTCAGTTTCCGATGCGCGCAGACGCCGGACGGCTTGGTTTAATTTCGAGGTGAGTTCGCGGCGCGCACCGGCCAGCGATTCCGCGACTGCCTGGACCACGCCGGCGCTCAGTTCGGCCAATCGTTCTTCAAATATCCGTTCGATCTGGTCCCGCGCGGCATTGCGAGTATCCGCGGGAAAAGCGCGCGTCAGATCTTTCATGTGATGCCGGGGTCTAATAGTATTCTATCGGACAAGAGGCCTCGTGACTACAGTTTGATGAAAACTAGCGCGCCGGCGCCGCATCCGGATGAATGGGCAGCAGCATCCCCGTCAGCCTCAACTGCTTGTGCCCACTAGTTAATTCCAACACAATGTGACCGTCCGGCTGGCTGGCGCCCTGGCCGGAGAACGTGTCCGTCCCCTGCTCCACCTGGATATTGGAAAGTGCCAGACGCGGGATACCGGAAACTGGCGCCAACTTGTAGCCGCCGGTAATTGCGCTCACTTCGGTATCGGGGCCAAGCTCAATTCCCTGCCCTTCGAAAGTGCCCTGCGATCGAATATTGAGCAGCAGGTTTTGGGCTGTGCCGCTGGTCTCAATCTCACCTTCCAGATCCAGCCGGCCGTTGCGGTACTGAAGATTTTCGATGGCGCCCGTCCAATTGTAGACTGGTGACGGCTTGTCCAGATTCAGTCTGAGCTTGCCCTGCGCATGCATATCGTCGAGCCGGCAATCGAGCGCGGACAACAGGATGCTCGGTCCGTCCCACACCAGCCGCGCGCGAATCTCGCCGATCGGCGCGTCGCCGTTCAGCAGCCTCGCGACATGAATATCGCCCTCCACTTCCCGCTCCAGAAGCCACTTGGGCAGCGTCTCTTTGCTAAGGCGGAACGTCCGGGCCAGGAAACCTTCGTTGCGGCGCAGCGTGGGCAACATCAGACTCTCGAGTTCCGCTAGCTGCAGCTCAGGGATCGTCAAGTGAATGCGGTGCGGGCGGCCGGCCGCTGGATCGTAATGATAATCGCCCTCCAATGTCACCGCTCCGGCGCGCGCGTGAATCCGGCTGATCTGGATCAGCCCGTCTTTGATTTCGACCGATGCATTCGCGAAACGGATCGGCGTAGCCAGGCCGGGGATCTCCATCACGGTATTCTGTAGCTCGTACTGGCCGGACCATACACCCGGTAGGTCGTCTGTGCGTTGATAAGCGATGGAGCCGCGCCAGGTGCCTTGCCGGAGATTCTCCAGCAATGGAATAGGCGGGGCCGAGACCACATGCTCCGCGCTCGATTCCACTTCGGCGATGGTCAACTGGCGGGTGCTGATGCGAAGCGCGGCCCGGCTGTTGTCTAGCGCATAAACGCCCTCGATTTGCGCCGACTGGCCGTTCTCCATGGTCACGTCGGCCGGACCAAACACGATAGCGTTGTTCTCGAACAGGACGCGTGCCGAGTCGAATTCCGCGGAAGCCTCGTGGGTGGATTTCACCGAAGCATTGTCGAGCGCCAGTTCTCCCTCCAGGCCGCCCACGTTCGAGTACCCGATCACACCGTTCACTCGGCCGTCCACTTGAACTCCCGGCAAAAAGGGGGCGCCCATGTGACGCGCGGTTTCCACCAGCGAGGCGGCCGGAAGATCGCGAAAGGTGATGTTTGTGGCCCACTTTGGGGAAGCAAGATAATCGGCCAGCCGCAATTTCACCGCCACGGGCTGAACCTGTCCCTGTCCGGCGGTGGTTTCCACATTCAGCTGATGGCCGGGCAAATTGAGGAGCCCCTGATAATTGAGGGTCCAGCCCTCGCCTTTAGGCGGCATCAGGTCCCACCGATGAACGTCGGTAATATTCAGATCGCCGTTGATAGCGATTCGCGAAAGCGGACCAGCCAAGCGCGCATTCGCAACGGCGAAGCCATGCACGCCCATGTCGCGTCCGTTGAACAACCGGGCCAACTCGGAGATGGCGGTCCGCTCGAGGCGCAGGCCCATGTTGAGCTGGTCTTCAGAATTCGGAGAGGAATGGAGTATACCGCGCGCGCTCAACTCGCCGAAGTTCTGCGATCCCCGATCGGTACGGGCGGGCGAGCCGGAAAACCGGATTACAACGTCGCCACTCTCGTTAGGGTAGACATCGATGTCGGCGGCGCTGATATAGAACACGGACTTGGTGTCGCCGAATTTAAAGTACAATCGGCCATCGCGAATCTGGATATCGGGGACGTTGCGGCCGCCGCCTGAGTTTATTCCAGAGGTGTCGATTCCAGAAGTGTGGTCGAGCAACTGTTGGATATTCCAGGGCCCCATTTGCGGCTTCACGAGATTCACAGTGGGCGAATCCATACGCAAGCTGGAAAAGGCCAGTTTGCCGCGCAACAGGCTGAGTAAGTGGACTCGTGCCTGCATGAATTCGACGTGCGCGAAAGGCTCGATGCCGGCGGCGGGATCGTCTTCGATCACGACGTTTTTCACCGTGAAGCCAGGGCCGCTGAAAAGATTCAGATGAACTTCTTCGATCTGCACGTGCCGGTTGAAAGCCGCTTCGAGGGCCGCTTTGATACGCGGGCGCAAGCGATCCGCATTCAGTTTGGGAGCGATGAACCCAATCGCTACCACAACGAGCAAAGCGATCCAAAGCGCGCGCCGGACTTTCTTCATGGGCGTTGTCCCACCAGCCCGGCATATGCTTCGGGATCGTCTACGTCGGTAGTGACCGCCGAGTCGTCCACTTCGATGTAAGACGTCCGGCCGGCATATTTGTGAATAACGTCGCTGGCCATCGCGCTGGCCGGAAGCTCCAGGAGGTCTTGGGCAACCACTCGCGCGATGCAAACAGGATGACCGTGCGCCCCCTCATAGGTCGGCACAATGACAGGCGCCCCCTCAGTTTCAAATAGCCCGGCCAGTTTTTCGAGCGTGCTGCCCTGGAGATTGGGATGGTCCACCGGCGTGAACATCACCGCCTCCGTGCCGGCCGGTAGAGTTTTCAAACCGCACTGGAGCGAGCTGAGCATGCCGCGCTCGGGATCGGGGTTCACGGCGAAACTAGCTTCCGAAGCTCGTACGATGCCGGAACGAATCTGATCGGACTGATGGCCGAGCACGACGATCACCGGGCTCGCCACGGTCGAGAACAGGCGGATCATGCGATCCAGAAAAGTTTCGTTTTGAAAACGCAGCAGCGCTTTGGGAGTGCCCATGCGTCGCGATGCACCGCCCGCCAGGATCAGGCCGGCAATCGGACAGCGCAGGTTCACTTCAGGATGGCTCGCGACGTCTCGGTGGCGAAGATGGATTTGGAAAGCGAGCGCCAGTCCGACTCGGGCGCGCGCCGCATGGCGATCATCTCGGCCACAATCGAGATGGCGATCTCCTCCGGCGTGATGGCCCCGATATCCAGACCCATGGGCGCGAAGACACGCTCGAACGCCGCGCGCGAGATGCCTTCCTTCTCCAGTTCCTTGACCACGCCGATCACCTTGCGCTTGCTGCCGATCATCGCGATATACTTGGCGTTGGTTTCGACAGCCCAGCGCAGCACGCGCATATCGTCGCGATGGCCGCGCGTCACAATGACAATGTAGCTCGTATCGCGGATCGCAACCTTAGGAAAGACTTCCTCGTACTCCTCGGAATGGATCTCGTCGGCTTCGGGGAACCGGTCGCGATTGGCAAAGGCCTCGCGATTGTCGACGATCACGGTGGCGAATCCGGCCATGCTGGCGACTTTGGAGATGCTCTTCGAGATGTGGCCGGCGCCGAAAACGAACAGGCGCGGCTGGGGGATCACCGGCTCGACGAAAACGCTGAGTTGTCCGCCGCAGATCAGGCCGTTGTCGTAAGCGGCATCCTGCCCGAGGCTGAAGTTCATTTGCCGGGGGCGTTCCTCTTGCATGACTTCGCGGGCCGCGTTCCATACCTCAGCCTCCACGCAGCCGCCGCCGATGGTCCCGATCATAGAGCCGTCTTCGCGCACCAGCAGTTTGGCGCTTTCGTAGCTGGGAATGGATCCGTTAACCTGCACGATCGTGGCGAGGGCGCATTTCTGGCCCAGCCGGCGCAGGCGGACCACTTCGTCGTAGATGTCCATTCGATTGAATTATACCGAGGAAATTAGGGACAGTGCACTCGAGCCACTTGCACAATTCGCGCACAGGCGTGCTCCGGAAGGCAAGTGAGGGCCAGAAGCAATGAGGATGGGCCCCCAGCAGTGCGGTCATTCACCATCGGGCGGTGTGCGCAGACACGTCCCTCTCATGAGACGCGGGGCGCCCCGTAATGGCGGTCCGGGAAGCCAGCCGCTTCAGGGAGAGAGCCGCAGGACGCGTTCCAACGTCAGAATCAGGATGGCCAGTTGGACCTGGAGCAGAACTTTGGCGTGGCCGCGCACCCGAATAAATCGCAATCCGAAGTGGTCCTTCAACAGAGCGAAGAATTGCTCGATGAGACGGCGTTGTTCATAGCGTTGGCGCTGGGCCGGGGAGAAGGCTCGCTTGGGTTGGCCCGCCGGGGGGACGTGGGGAATGAGCACCACATGGCCGAGTTGTTCGCAGTAGTGCCGAATGCTGTAGCTGTGGTAGCCGGCATCCATCAGTTCGTAGAGAGCGGTCACGCGTCGGCTGGTGAGGGTGGCCAGCGGAATCGCGGCTTGGGAATCATGCAGGGAGGCCGACGTCAGCACATAACTCAGCGGCAGGCCGCTATCGCTGAGATCACAATGCAGCTTATAGCCCTTCCAGCGTTGCTTGCGACCCCGCTCATCGAAGCGGACACCCCAATCGCCGTGTTTGGGAAGATCGTCGAGCATCTC
>DATHOT010000389.1:0-3815 GCA_035484655.1 Bryobacteraceae bacterium
GGGTATCCACCGCGTAATGCCCCAATCTTCGCATCTGATCGGCATTGGGTTTCATGGTCGCTTCAAAGTTTTCCCAATCGGCCTCACTCAATTCCGCCCAACCGACGACGTCGAAAGACGCCTCGCTATAACATTGGCGCAGCAGCGGCTGCACCTGGAACAGCGGATAGCGAACGTGGAATTCCACCGGCGAATTCGTGCGGGTTAACCGGATATTGGTGAAGAGCGGACCGAACCAGGTTTCGGACTCGATGATGCCTTCGAAATGCTCGTAACCCTGAGTCCGCGGAATATTGGCGGGGCCCCGAGAAAGCAATGCCCAGCCCGGCGCCGTCCGCGCCAGGTAACCACTCCAGATCTGCACGACACCGGGGTCGCGCGCGACGGCCAGAAAAGTCGGCGCCAGGGGCTTGACCGGATCGGGAGCAAGCTCTTCAAATAGCTGGCGAAATCCGGGAAACTGGGCCCCCCGCAAAGGGTACCAGTCCTCGGCGCCTTCATAGGTCCACGCTATCTCGACGCCGTCCCACACCAAGCTGAAATTCAGCGGCGGATAAATATACCACCCGAATGCCGAGGCCGACGTCAGCGCTTCGCAATAACGATAACCTCGGGTGGGGAGCATGCCATCGGCAGAGCGATCGGCCGGCCGCGGTGCCGGAGCGTCAGGGATGAGGCGAAAAAATCTGCAGGTGACCGATTCGGGCTGCTTGACCATCTCTGACACTCCGGTTTCCGCGGCGGCCATAGGCGATTCTAACGACGAGGCGGGAAACCGCCGGTGATCGAGCCACTGCCGAGCCGCACAGCGCCGCGATCGGCGATCTCCGGCTTGGGCTGCCGCAGTGGCGGGAAACCGCCGGTGATCGAGCCGCTGCCGAGCCGCACCGCGCCGCGATCGGCGATCTCCGGCTTGGGCTGCCGCAGCGGCGGGAAACCGCCGGTGATCGAGCCGCTGCCGAGCCGCACGACGCCGCGATCGGCGATCTCCGGCTTGGGCTGCCGCAGTGGTGGGAGGCTAATCAGCATTAGACCGCAAGTCAGTCGTTCGGTCGAATTCATTTGGTGGTCTCCTCGATTGCGTTAAGAGCAAGATCGCTCCCGTTCAACGAGGCCGAGATTCGCAGAAAGCGCAAGAAATAAACGTGAAAAAACTCCATTCACATCGTGAATAGTGCGTGAAACTCCACGCGTCGGCATGCGCCTTGCATGTGTCGGGCGACATCCCCACCGAAACCCACTCCCCGGCTGCAAATGGCTCGATCCTCGATTCGTCAACGCTTTGGCACCCCGCTAACCGAACTTGGGACACCTTCAGGAAGCGGAAAAAACTAGTGGCGACATGCGTGAAATCGTGAAAATATCGTGAGCGGAATGGGAATTGGCCCGGCGTTAAAGAAGCCTGTCCGATAGAACAGGAGCGCGCGGAATGCAGCTATCTGCCGACTTGATCGGGTACCGGCGGGTGTCGCTGATACGAGAGCGGACCTCGGGATCCTCGCGCTGCCCAATGGGAACGCTTCCGATAAGTCACTGAGCAGGGCACTGCTCATGCAAGACCTGCCACCCCCGAACACCAAAAGATGGGTAGTGCGCCGCAAAGCTGCGGTGGTCGCTGCCGTGCGTCGCGGCCGCCTCACGATCGAGGAGGCTTGCCGTGTCTACCAGTTGTCCGAGGAAGAGCTCCTCTCCTGGGACCGTGCGTTCGAGCTTCATGGTCTTGCCGGGTTACGCGCTACTCGCATTCAGCAGTATCGCTCGCGGCGTCGTGCAAGGGTCACGCTCCGCATTGCTAAATTGGCCGATTGAGGGCGTTTGTGGACGCGACACCGGATAGTGCCTCCCGGCGTGACGGCGCCCATTATCGAGAAATCGCACAAAAGCTGCGCGACCTGGCCCGCCAGTGCCACTTTCCCGGCGCCAGACGGGAGCTGCTCAACCTCGCGGCGAGTTTCGATCGCAGAGCTGATCATTTCGCGTCGAGAGCGGAAACACCTACCCCCGAGCACCCGCCCTAGATCTGGATCCGCGGCGGGAAGGCCGGCTAACCGGTGCCGGCCTCGGCTAAAGACTTACGGCAGGATTATTCGCGCGCCGTTTCGGTTGCGCTGGCACCAGAAAGCGGAATCCCGGCTCGCGCGAGGGCATCGCAAAAGAGGTCGGCATGCGGGCTGTCGCTGCCGGGGTAGCGGCGCCGGAACCCCGCCACCGTCAGCCCCGGCTCCAGTTCCAATAAACGCCGTGCCGGCGCGCGGGCTTCGTCCCCCCGGCCGGCCAGCACCAGCGCGAACACCAGTAGCCGATATGCATGCGTGTAAGTGCGGTTCTCGCGTAAGGACCGCAGAGCGCACTCGATTGCCCGCTCGCACTGGCCGTCAACAAGATAAGCAATTCCAGCGATGCCGCTATAAGCATACATCAGCGGATCGTAGGGTGACAGAGCCATCGCTTTGTTGATCTCCTCGATGGCGCGGGAACCATTGCCCATCCAGGCATGCGCCGCTGCGCTCCACAGCCACGCTGGTGGTGCGTTGGCGTTGATGCGCAGCGCCGTCTCGAAGCGGCGGAATGCGAGATCGAAATCCTTGTACAGATAGGACGCAATGTGGCCGTGAATGGCAAGCGCCATCGGTTCCACACTGTTGCATTCGATTGCCCCCCGCGCAAAGTGGTCGGCCTGCATTGCGTCGTCGGCCGGATCGGGCGACCAGCCCTGTCCGACGCGCAGCACATGCCAGTAAGCCCGCCAAGCGAGAGCAGCGGCGTAATGCGGATCCTTCGCGATTGCGGCATCGAACAGCGCCTCCGACGTCTCGAAGACGGAGCGCGCGGAATTGTGCATATTCTCCTGGGCGCGCAGAAAGAGGTCGTAGGCCTCCAGGCTGTCCGGCCGCTTGACCCGAATCCGGTTCATTTCAGCTGCGTGCAAGTAGGGCGCGACCTTTCGGACAATCATTTCGGACAAGCGATCTTGAACCTCGAAGAGGTCGACAAATCGTTCATCGAGCTTCGAGTACCAGAGCGCCGCGCCCAACTGCGTATCGGTGAGTTCAATGGTCAAACGCAGACGATCTTCCAGGATTCTCATACTGCCGGAGAGAACGTAACGAACCCCCAACGCATCGCCGATCTCGCGCGGATGACGATCCTGATTTCTGAATGCCAGTGTCGACAGCCGGGAAATCACAAAAAAATTCGGAACCCGCGACAGTGCTTCGATAAGATCCTCCGCCAGCCCCTCGGCAATGAGGTGATGCGCCGGATCGCCGGTGAGGTTGCGAAAAGGCAGCACTGCAATCGAGGGTCCGCGCCTGGGCTCGCGCGCCGGATCGTACAGCGGAGCGGCAGCGGGCTCGCTGTGCTTCCTGATCTCCCATGGAACCGGAAACACGGCTGGCGGCCGAGCCTCCGCGCCCTCGCCAGGCTCGTCCCCTCGACGTTCCTCGGAGGTCATCGGAGGAGCCAGTTGGGGCGATTCGATCCGGATTGCTTCGTAAACGGCGGTGGTCTCTTTTGAAGGCGGCAGATCGAGCACGGTTTGCAACGCCTGACGGCAACGCTCGAATTCGCGGATCGCCTGAGCGCGATCGCCCATTTGCGCAAAAGCCCTCATCAGACTGCGCACGGCGCCCTCATGCATCGGTTCGAAGTTGACCAGCCGGCGCGCGGCCGCCGCGCGCATTTCCGGGTTCGCGTGCTGTTCAGTCAGGCGGTCTAGTTCCGCCTCCAAGATTTTCCGCACACGATCCTGGAAGCACGGCTGGCGGCCGAGCCTCCGCGGTCTCGCCGGGCTCGTCCCCTCGATATTCGTTGGA
>DATHOT010000390.1:0-28060 GCA_035484655.1 Bryobacteraceae bacterium
TGCTCCAACCAGTACAGCCCGTAGCTATGCCCTCGGCCATAAATGATATCGGTGCGGCCATCCTGATTCACGTCGTAACCGATGATCGGAAATCCGGCCTCGCCCAAGTCCCAGTCATCATGCCACTCCCACTTGTCATGAATGGCATCGATGTTCTTAAACCAGCCATGCGTCGTAAGCAGGTCGAGTTTACCATCGCCATCGATGTCCGCCATGCCGATCCCATGGCCATCTTCGTCGTGCCCGCCAACGTGATGCACCACCGGCTCCGCTCCGGCGAAGTCGACCCACAAGATTCCCGAACGGCCATAATGAGCCAGCGCCAGATCCGGCTTGCCGTCGCCGTTGAGATCGGCCATCCAGCCACCTTCAGTCTCGATGGTGTGAGCAATCAGATGGCGTTCCCACATCACGCCGGGCTTCTTGGGATTTTCAAACCACCACAGCCCGTCGGTCATCCAACCCACCGTGACAATGTCCGGCGCTCTATCATGGTTGACATCCACCGCCCACTCGCCGCAATCGGAAACGAATTCGCCGGTCATCTCGACAGTCCGATACTGATGCCGCTTCCATTCGCCGCCTTGAGGTCCCGGATTCTCATACCAGTAGGCGCCGCTCACCAGATCGGGCCGGCCATCTCCATTCATGTCGATGGTGGTGATTCCTTCGGCGTGGTCGGCACCCAATCGATGCGCGAAAAATGTTGCCTGCGGCACATTGCCCGGAGCATTGCCGCGCACTTCATTGAGTTGTGCCGGCGCGACTATGAGCCCGATCAAGACCGCACCGCTTGCGAAAGCCATCGGACCGATTCTTAGCATCAGCGCTGTTATCATATCAATTGTCTATGAGTTCCACGATTGTTCAGAACCCGACCGCTTCCGCCGGCCAGGCCGTTCTTGGGCCGCAGGAGATACTCCGTGCCGTTGAGGACGAGCTTTCCGCAACGCGCTTTATCGACGTCCATACTCACCTGTTCATGCCTTCACTCGGGAAGCTCGGCCTGTGGGGCATCGACGAGTTGATCACCTATCATTATCTGGAAGCCGAACTGTTTCGCTCGTCGGACATTCAGCCCGAGCACTACTGGAGCATGTCCAAGCGCGAGAAGGCCGACGCCATCTGGAGCGCGCTCTTCGTCGAAAATGCGCCGGTTTCCGAGGCCACTCGTGGCGTTGTCGCGGTGCTGAATGCCTTCGGGCTGCCCACCAGCGGACCTGATCTCACTAAAGCCCGTGAGTTCTTCGCTGCCCAAAAGCTGAACACGCACATTCGTAAGGTGTTCGAACTGGCGGGCATAAGCGAGGTGGTAATGACCAACGATCCGCTCGACCCCGATGAAGCTCCGCTTTGGGAGCAAGGCGCCGAATCAGATCCGCAGTTTCATCCGGTGCTGCGTCTCGATCGCATCCTGAACAAGTGGACCGATCACTGCCGCGTGCTGGCGGCGCAAGGCTATGCCGTCACCGCCGACGCATCCGGCGAATCTGTATCTTCGGTGCGCCGGTTTCTGGCCGATTGGTCGAAGCGCATGCGCCCGGTCTACATGGCCGTTTCATTGCCCGATACCTTCCAGTTCCCCGAGCAAAGCGTTCGCGCGCGCCTCCTGAGCGAAGCTGTACTGCCGGCGTGCCGGGAACTCGGGATTCCGCTTTCACTTATGATCGGCGTTCGCTATCAAGTGAATCCTGCCCTGCGGCTGGCCGGCGATGGGGCGGGGAAGGCGGATCTGCGGGCGGTCGAGCGCCTATGCACCGCATATCCGGATAATCGCTTTCTGATAAGCGTTCTGAGCCGCGAAAACCAGCACGAATTGTGCGTCTACGCGCGAAAATTCAATAATCTGATGCCGTTCGGATGCTGGTGGTTCTTGAACAATCCATCGGTTGTCGAGGAAATTACGCGCGAGCGTCTGGAAATGCTGGGGACCAGCTTTATCCCGCAGCACTCCGATGCCCGGGTGCTGGAGCAGGTGGTTTACAAGTGGCGCAATACACGCCGGACATTGGCCCCGATTCTCGCCAACAGCTATCGTCTTCTGGCCGAAGATGGCCGCCCGGTCACGCCTGCCGACATCCGAAGCGATATCACCCGGCTGTTCCGGTCTAATTTCGAGCAGTTTGGCGGCTTGCGAGGAGCGCGTGGACTTGTCGGCGCAGCCTAGCGACGCGCTGCAGGAAGCTCTAGCGTTTGCCGCGACGACGTTGGCTCAAAGCAGCCGCCTGAATGACTCCGACGCCGTTCGCGACGGCATAACCTTCCACTCACGCTCTCTCGCCCAGGCCGGCGACGCATTGTTCCTTGCCATCGACGACCATGATTCGCCTTTCCTGGCCCAGTTCGGTGGAGCGGTCAGGGTGTCCGGTCTGTCTGAACCGATTCACCGCTTTAATGTGAACGGCAACGGCTCCCAGGCTTTCGTCTACCCATTCGCCTCCACCGATCACGGAAACATCGCGGCCTTTGCCGAGCGCATCGACCGGGCTTTCCTGCCGCGGCCCCAACGCGACCAGCCTGCTATCGCCGCCGGGAACCGCCATCCTGAGATCAGTCTCCCGGCGGTCTTCGAAGCGTATCGGGAGATTCTCGTCGAGCGGGGACTCAACGTCGCATCCACGGTGCAGCTCTCGGCCACGCGCGAAATGACCACAGACGACGAGGTCGCGCGCCGCGACGGCTCTAACCCTACCGCTGCCGGCCACACGCGCGTCAGCATCCGGCATTTGTATCATGCCGGGCTGTGGGCCGCTATCCGCTCCGGCTATCGATCCGGTTATAACGCCGAAGCCGACCACTTCATCGTCAGCGGCGCCAACGACCGCGAGATCGCTAAATCGGTCGAGTGGGTGAAGGAAGCGATCCGCCACGCTGCCGGTTACACCAAGTTCACGACCGATACTTCCAGGGTCTTCGATCTGCGGGCCGATCCGCGGCATCCCGCGCCTTGGTCGGCTGTCGAGATCGATCGCCTGTTCGATCAACGCCTGAACGCCAAGGAGCGGGCTTGGGTGATGATCGAGTTCTCTCGAACGTTCGATTGTGATGGGGTCGTTTATTCGTTCCAGCAGGGGGAGATTAAACGCCTCGCCGTCAAGTTCGCACCAAGTCTCAAGCTGAACGAAGAGCTATTCGATGCGATCCGGCAGGCCAAGAGCGGCGCTACGTTCGATTTTGAGCCATCGCTCGACGAGGCTGAGACGCTGACCACGCCCAAAGAGCTGATTTTCTACATGCATTGGCTGCGCGAGCGCGGGCGGCCGGCTCAGCTTGTTCCTCCCAATCTCGGATTCAAGAAGCGCCAGGCCTATCCGGAAAGCCGCGACGCCCTGGCTGCCTATGCCAGTCATAAGATGTGGCCGGAACTGCTCTCCGCTGTAGATCGGGAATTTAAGGGGCAGCCGCTTCCTGAGCTCAAGGCCCGCGTGCGCGAGCTGGCCGATGTGGCGCGGTTTTTTGATGGCACGCTGAGCATCCATTCCGGAAGCGGCAAGCAGGCGGAAGTTCTGCAATCCATCGGAGCGGCGACGCGCGGGCGTCTCAATTATAAGATCTCGGGCGAGCTGCAACTTCAGCTTTTCGACGTCTTGTCCGAACAGCCTGCCGGATCGCCGGAACGTGAGCTGTTCGATCGGATGGTGGACGCATGCGAGCAATTCGCCGCTGCCGGGGCTTTCGGCGAAGAGAGCGCATTGGCCGCTGAATATCGGGCCGCCGGTCGAGGTTCTTATCTGGGCAACGCCGGGCGCGGCCGGGTGGACGGAAATCTGTTTCTGGTATTTTGGCTGGGCAATATGGTCGGCAGCCGTGACGCCGGGAGCGGCCGCTTCTTCAAGGACGGTCTCGATCACCTGCCTCGCGCGATCGTGGAAGAAGTTCAGCGGCGAAATACGCGATACGTAAAATGGTTGGCTGAGAATCTATTTCAGCGCTAATTAAGATGTCGTCACCGCCGTGCGCGCAGGAGCCCGATCTCGCGCGGGAGATCTGCAACTTCGTCATCGACTCCGGGTACACCGAAGCCGCGATGAAGGAGCATGGCCTGACGGAAGTACCGTGGCGAGGCTTGCTGGTTCAAACGTCGCTTGAGTACAAGTTTCAGGACCATCCGGCCCTCGCGATGCTCGTGCGCCTCTTTCATTTTGGAGAAGCTGTTGAATCTCAAGTTGTGTCGTCGGTTCTCCCGCGCCCCATCGTTGAGAAAATGCTGGCTTGCGGGATGCTTGGGCGCGAGGAAAACTCCTTTACGCCGGAGTGCATGCTCACTCATTTCGGCGGACTACTGCTGGCTTGCGATTCGGTTAGAAGGCTCAAGAGTGGCGAACTAGCCGATCTTGTTGTTGGCGTCAATACGCCTGGATTATGGGTGGCGCGGTCTCTAGTCATCCAAGAGAACTCGGAGGCGTTGGATCTTTGCACCGGCTGCGGCATTCTGGCCCTGGTGCTGTCGGCCTCTTCCCGCAGCGTCATCGCGACCGACATCAATCCCCGCGCACTGGCTTTTACGCAATTCAATGCCGCACTCAATGCCATAAGTAATGTAACCGTAAGTTGTGGCGACCGGTTCGACCCGGTAGAGAACAAAACTTTCGATCTGATTGCTTCCAATCCACCTTTCTTTCTCAACCCCAAGCCGCGGATGCTTTTTACGGAGAACCCGTCTGAATTGGACTCCTTCGTCGAGAGTCTGGTTCGGGCCGCGCCCAAGTTTCTGAACGATCGCGGATTTTTTCACGTGGTGTGCGAGTGGGTGGAATATGAGGATGAGCCCTGGCAGAATCGCTTGACGGGTTGGTTCGGCCCCTCCGGCTGCGACGTCTTAGTCTTGAAAGCGTATGAAGCTAACCCGTTGGATTACACGCTACGGCGAGTTACTGAAACGGCTGCGGTTCATGAAGAGGAGAACGGCGATGCCGTGCGTGAGCGTGTCGAGTACTTTAAACAAAAGCATGTAAAGAAAGTCCTGGGCGGACTCGTTATTATGCGACGCCGCGCTGCCAAGAATTGGATCATCTTCGAGGAGATGGATGACGCTCCCACGGAATCCGTTGGAGGATATCTTGCGGAGCACTTTGCCAGCCTGGACGTACTGTTTTCGCACGGCGGCGGGAAACTCTTACTGACCAAGCCGCGCGTGTCGAAAGGCGTTCGTCTGGTGCAGGAAGCCGTTCAGGAAGGCAGGGAATGGAAGAGCACCCGGTTATATTTCGAAAGGCCCGGGAGTTTGAGCCGGCGTTTGGGAGTTGATCTTCTTATAGCGGGCATTGTATCCCGATTCGACGGACAACAGAGCCTGGACGCAATCGTCTCCCAGGTTGTCGCTCAGACACAATCGCCGAAAGCGGATGTTGTGGATACTGTATTGCGATTAGTGGTGCGACTTGCATCGCAAGGCCTGATCGAATTTCCGAACGAGTGAACGCTACCAGAAATACTTTGCAACCACTTTCGGCGAGGCCGGAGTCCCTGATATCACCCTCACATGCAGCACCAGTTGCAGATTCTTGTTCTGCCAACCTGGGGGTGCATCGTGAAGCGCTTCAGCCAGGTAGTCCGGTGTGGTGATCAGATCCGCGGCAGCTTCGGTGCCGTATTGCGTGATCCCGGCCACCTCCACCAGCATGGCTTGCGTGTCCGGGTGAAAGACGCGTGTGACGATGGCGTAATCTTCACTGGTATGCCGGTCCGCGGGCAGATCGGGTAGCGCCCACTCAGTCGCCTTGCCATTGTCGGTAACCATGCGCGGGCGGCGTTCGGCATCGATGAAAAAACGAAGCTGCTGGCTGATTTCACGCCAGCGCGTGTAGGAGTATCCGATGAGCGCAGTCGGCCCGGTGCGCAGGTCCTGGAAGGAAACGTCGCTGCCGATCTTGACACGGTAAGGATGGTGCGTGCGGTTGAGCATGGCGGATATCCGCGCCACGGCCATCAGGTCGCCGCCGCCCACAAACTGGTCGTTCAGCGGGACGAAATCCTCGAATCGGGTCGGCCGCTCGGGGGTCATCTTCGGATTCACGCCATAAACCGGTACGTAAGCTGTCGACAACAGCAACGGCGCTGAGCCGCGCAAGACCGGCGCCCAGAACTGATCTACGACGGTGTCGGGAGTGCGCAGTTTGAGCCAGACAGCTACCGAGACAATGATCGCCACGAACGCCAGAATTAGCAGAAATATGTGCCGCTTCGAGGAAGGAGCAAGTGGGCTGGCGGGGACTTCGATAGGTTTGGACTCGGCCGCGGCCGCGGGAGGTTCCGCGCGAACGAACTCCGGCACATAAGTTCCCGCCGGGAGCTCGATACGAATCTCTTCGTGTTGACCTTCGGTCGCGTAATAGTGCGCGAGCCGTTTGCGGACTTCGCCCGCCTTGACCCGCACGGTGGCATCGTCGCTCGGATCGTAGGTGGCTGAGCGGCCGAATACGTCGATCCCGATGCTACGTTCCTTGAGACTCTCGGATTGACCGTCCAGCGTGCGTTCCACCACGTATCGCAGGAAGTCCTGGGAGCGCCGGCTGGCGCGGAAACCCTGACTCTCGAAGACTCGATCGAGCGCCCCGCGAACCTGGGCCGGATCGACCTTGTGATCGTTTAGGCGGTTGGCGAATCCGGCAGTGTGTCCTTCGCCCGTCAAATGCGTTTTTTCCCCGTGGCTTCAATTCTAACACCTACGCCGGTAACAGATTGAGAACACAGGCCCAAAAAAAACTGAGCGGCCATTTGTCAATATTTGTGGAAGTACTAGGAGGATTCTTAAACTTCAGTCCTAAAGCGACGATAGGTAGGTTGGGAGCAATGAACGATGTCGATTTCAGCTTTATCTTCTAATCTAATCACCGATCTCTCGCAACAACAGCGACAGAATCCATTCCAGCAGATGCGGCAGGACTTCAGCCAACTCGCCAGCGCACTTCAATCCGGCGACCTGTCCACTGCGCAGTCAGCTTACTCGAACCTGGAGCAGTTGCTGCAGGCCCGGCAAAGCGGACCGACATCGAACACCGGTTCGACTCCGGCTACTACGATCCAGAACGATTTTGCGTCCGTGGGGCAAGCGCTACAGTCTGGCAGCATCGACCAGGCGCAGACTGCGTTTTCACAAATGCAGAAAGATTTGCTGGCGTTTCGGCAGACTCCGAGCGCGGCGCCTCCGGCTGAGGATCAGTACGTGCCGAGCACATCGCAGCAACAAGCGCTCAGCTTTACGCAGCAGGTGCAGCAAGACTTCGCCCAACTCAGTAAATCTCTTCAGTCCGGCGACCTGAATGGGGCACAGTCGGCCTTTGCAAGCTTGCAACAGGCTCTCCAAATCCAGGGCGCAATCACCCAGGGCCCACCCGTCCAGACCCCTCCCATTCTCACCACAGCCATCCTGAGTACACCGACACCAGTCCAGACACCCGTCCAGACCACGCCTATCGTGAGCACACCCCTCTTGAGTACGTCCGTCCCGAGCACACCAATCCCGAGCACACCCACCCCGAGCGCACCCGTCCAGACCACGCCCATCCAAAGCGCGCCCATCCTGAGCACCCAGTCCACCACGAATTCCGCATCCGACACCATTACGAACGATTTCAACGCCCTCGGCTCGGCGCTCTCATCCGGCAATTTGACGCAAGCGCAGAGTGCGTTCTCGCAATTGCAGGACGACATCCAGACTGCCCAAAAAGCGGCGGGATCGACGGGACAAAGTTTAACGCAAGGGTTAAGTCAAATAGTGAAAGGACACCACCATCATCATCACCACGGGGGCGGCGGCGAATCCAGCACTGCAAGCTCAACATCCACGAGTGACTCCACAGACAGCTCTTCCAACGGCAGCTTAGCCGCCACCAATAACATCACGATCAATATTTACGCCTGACGGCGGATTATTCCTGCGGCGCCACGGGTACCGGGCGACGAAGAGGGCGAAACGTCTTCGGAGATTTTCGTTGGTCGAAAGTATTGGCGCGCGGCGCCAGCGCGGGTGTTGCTGTACTCCCGGTGCCGATCGATATCAGAGCCTCCGACGTATAAGAGTCCGGCCCGGAGATGTCCAGGTAATTGTCGCCGGAGGTCAATCCGCTGGGAATTGTCAGGTTCACCTGATATAAGGCAGCCTCTCCAGGCGCCAGCCCGGCATAAGCTACCGTCGCAGCCGTGCCCTGCACATCGGCGGTGATTGTGTTGCTGGTGGACCCTGACACGCCCAGCCCCCCGTCCATGATGCTCGGGAATACTTGCCCCAACCCGGTGACGAAGACCGCGACGATTTCGCCTATTTGCGCCGGACTTGATGGCGTCACCAAAGAACCGTTCGGGTGCACAGCCGCCGCATAACCGATACCGCCCGCAGGATTCGTAAAAACACCGGGAGTGGTGTTAGTCACTAACTCCGTTATCACGTTCGAGGGGGTTTTGTTGTACATCACCTGGATCTGTGCGACCGAGGTTGTAATTTCGTAAGGCACGATCGCCGCGATTTGAGTAGAGCTCACGTAGTAAATGGGCGCGGCAATGTTGTTGATCAGCACTTGTACGCCGCCCAGCGTTGTTGGTAGGGGGACGACGGGCGCCACCTGAAGCGTGCTTGGCCCGATATTAGCGCCGCCTATTGTGATCAGTTCTCCAGCAGATACACCGGCGGTGAAGGGCGCTGAACTGGCGGAGTTCACTACGCCCATCGGATTGATGTAGACGCCACCCGATTGGCTAGGATTTTGGGCCGGAATAGCAACCGAAATGCTCGGAAAAGGACCGATTCCGATACCGACGCGTACCCCATTCGGGCCGATAAAGTATTGCGAAGAAAGGAAATTGTCAGTGTAACTCGTTGAGCCGGCCTGATAGCCGTCAACATACGTATAGCCCTGGGCGGAACCCGACCCTGATTGAATCCGCTGATGTCCCACCAGCGTCCCGGCGTTGGCGCTAAAGGATCCATAATAAGTGTCCAAACCCGAGGAACCGGTAGTCAGTATCTGAGAGTCATCCAAATCCATACCTGCCTGGTAATAGAAGCCTCCCAAACCGGGCCCCGAACCGGTGCGTACTCCCACAATCATGTCGAAGTTTAGCGGTGAACCGCCAAAGACGAAGCTGCCGTCCGGCGTGGAGTAGAGGTATTCTTGCCCCTGGATGAGCGCGGTGTTCGAATTGGAAGGAAACGTAAGAACAAAAGCGCCATTGCTGGCAATGTACTTGATTCCCGAGAAGGACTGCGTGGTTGGGCTGGAACTGGTTGCGTAGGCGCTCAGGTTCACAGTGCCGATGCTGCCGGAACCATTTGGACTCATCTGCAGCAGCGCGTCGTAAGGTGTACCATTCGTCAATTCGCCCGAGGCATCGATGTAAGCCAGCGAGTACGGCCCCTGCAGCGTCGAGATACCTTGAGAGGTTAACGGAGCCGCAATGAAGAGATCCCAGTCACCACTCTCCGTGCTGCTGCCGATAAAGACACCGTTTGCGCCAACTGCCCCGTAGATTTGACTACTGATGAGCTGCTCGGAGATAAAGCCGAAGCCGCTGGCCGAGATCGAATACGACCCTGAAGTGGAGTAGGGCGACGGGCCGGAGCAGCCGTTCTGGTTGCAATCCAAAATCTGGGCGCTGGAGATGTTGTAGCTTCCCCCGGAGAAATTAACACTGCCATATACAGCCACCTCGTCGCTCGCAGTGAACAGCACTTCGCGGAAATAATAGGGCCCGTTCAACATGCCGTTCCCAGTGTTGTCAAATACTTGAGCGGCCAGAGGCCCACTCAACGAGGCCATCAAAAAGAGAGCTAGTTGTGTCGGTTTCAACATTTTATGTATTGTATGTGTTGCGGGTTTTTTTCGAATATGAGACGGTGGAACTGAGGGCGCTTGCCACCTATAGGTGATTCGCCCTTCGGGGTGAAAAGTTCCACAGACACGCCTGGCCGGTCGCGACCCGTGGCATCCACGCGTTCCCTTGCGTAAACTTTAGTAAATACCATGACACAGTGTACTCACGCGGCCCTGCGCCGCCGTATAAAAATCTTGCGTAGGTTGCTGATCCCTTTTGGCGGACCCTTCATTGGGAGGATTTTTTGAAGAAACTGCTCGCACCCGTTCGTCTCTCTGCCATCATCGCACTTCTGGTGGTGTCTTGCGCGCAAGGACAGCAGCCTCCCCTGCAGCCCGGCACGCCCGCGACTGCCGCTCCCCAGACCACGCCTGCGCCCCAGACCTCTCCGCCGCCACCGGCCACTCCGGCGCCCCAGTCGACCCCGTCGCAACCGGTCGTACAACATCAAAGTGACACGACTACTACGCCGCCCTACCCTGGCAATCCCTGGTCGATCGAGCCGTTCTATTGGATAACGCACACCACTCCATCGCTCCGAGGAGGAGCCGCCGCGCTCGACTTCGAGAATCTGAACTATCCTGGCAATGGGAATTACACAATTGGCGGCCGGATCAGTATCCCCGTTTCGAAAACGGCGATGTTGAATTTTTCCGGTTTCCAAACCAAGGCTTCTACCAGCACCACCGCGAACCAGGCTCTGGATCTGTTTGGGACGACCTTTGCGTCGGGCGACTTTCTAACGGCCGACTACACCATCCGGAATTTCAAATTGTCATTTCAGGATTTGTTTTACCCGTTCCCTCGCAAAGCCGGACAAAAGTGGAATCTCAAGACTTTGTGGGAGGTGCAGTATACCAGCGTGAAGACCAACGTGAACGCGCCTTTCGCCCCTACCACCGATAGCTCGGGCAATGCCGTGGTGAACAACGTTTCGGGCAGCCGCTATGTGATATACCCTACATTCGGACTGGCGGCCGAATATCACCTGACGCGGAATCTGCTGGTCCAGGCGAATGCGTCCGGCTTCGCTATTCCCCATCACGCTGTAATTGGAGACGCCGAAGGCTCTCTGAGCTACCGTTTGCGCGGTGTCGAACTGATTGTCGCCGACAAGTATTATCACTTCAAAACTTCCACTCAAAACGCGGAATATTTCAGCGCCACGCTTATGGGCCCGTACGCCGCGCTGCGGCTCTATCCCAGCGAGATTTCGGTCCCATGCTTCTTTTGCAGACGGAGAACTGTGGCTTCCAACACCGGCAACACCTCCTCCACCGCCGGCAACGAGAACCCACCCAACGAAAACCCCGCGACCACGAGCACCAGCCAGAGCAGCACATCTTCGTCCACTGACCAGAAGACTTTTGTGCGCCGTTTTTCGGCCGGGGCGACTCTTTCGGTGTTAGGCCTCAGTCTCGTGCCGGGCGGCAGCAACACTGTTACCAACTCGTCCACCGTGAATACCATGTATCAGACCAGTAATGCATCGTCGCGAATCGGTTATGGCATCATTGCGCAAGTGATGCTGACGGAGCATTTTGGGATCGCCTTTGAACCGGTCTTGCGGCGCTTCGGATACCAAATGACCACCACCGTCACAACCAGCGTCCCCGCGGTAGTGAGCGGTGTAGTCACTAGCGTCACCACCAGCACGATTCTGCATGAAGACACTCGGGCCAGGCTGATCGACGTCCCCGCCATGGTCCGATATTATGCCCACGGCAGGCACGACCCTCCTGGCGCTCATTGGTTCTTCGAGGGCGGTGGCGCTTGGCGCAAACCCGAGTCCATCCGAACTTCAACTGATTTTACGAACGCCAGTAGCGTGCTTAGTTGTTGCACGAACACACCCACTGCGCCGGCGCATCCGAATTCCTACGGTATTGTTGCCGGGGTCGGCGTGCAGTTGACGGATGCTTTCGGTATTCGCGTCGTTCCGGAAGTGCGCTACACGCGCTGGATGAATCCGGCTTTCCACGCCTTCACCACCACCACGCAGCAGAATGAAGTTTCAGTCGGCTTTTCGATCACTTTCTAGACACCCGTAACATACTGACAACAAATACGTTCGATGGTGTACCGAACAACGGTACAACCGTTTTGAACTGGACAGCCCGCCGATTCCATCGGAATATTGCCTCGCGTGCCAGATCTTCAGCTCAGGATTCTCTGTATCGGGGCGCATCCGGATGACTGCGAGCTTCAATTCGGTGGAACAGCCGCGAAGTTCGTGTCCCTTGGACATGCCGTCAAGTTCGTTGCCGTGACTAACGGCGATGCAGGGCATGCGTTGCTCAACGGAATCGAACTGGCGCAAGTACGAGCGCAGGAAGCGGGGGAAGCAGCCCGGCGCTTGGGCATCGACGCGTCCGAGGTGCTGGATCACCACGATGGCCAGCTAGTCCCGGACGTGAATTCGCGATGGGAGATTGTGCGGCAGATTCGCAACTGGCAGGCGGATCTGGTCTTGACGCACCGCCCCTACGACTACCATCCCGATCATCGCTATACGGCTCAACTGGTGCAGGACTCGGCGTATCTGGTGGTGGTTCCGAACGTCTGCCCGGATACCGCTCCGCTCCGGCGGAATCCAGTTTTCCTGTACCTGGAAGACCACTTTCGCCGGCCTATTCCATTCGCAGCCGACATCGCGGTAGACATCGGCGACGTTTGGGAGCTCAAAATGGACGCTCTGGATGCCCATGTTTCACAGTTCTACGAATGGCTGCCGTGGGTAGACGGCGTATCGGATCAAGTGCCGCGAGATCCCAGTGCCCGCCGCGAGTGGCTGAGTGCGAACTGGAGCCATCCGCCCTGCGGGCCGGCCCGAGCTGCGCTGGCCAGCCGATACGGCGCTGAGCGAGCCCGCGAAATCCAGCATGCGGAAGCATTCGAGCTCTGCGAATATGGGCGTCGTCCGTCAGCGGCCGAGCTGGAGGAGATTTTCCCCCGATGAGAGCCCTGATCGCGATCCTGCCGCTCTTTGCGGCTATACAAGCGGAGCCGGTTCTGACTCTGATGCCGGCGCCCGCGCACGTATCGATGGATCAGGGAAAGTTGACTATCGACGGCAGTTTTGGCGTGCGCATTACCGGGCACACCGATCGCCGTCTTCAGGATGCCGTCGCTCGTTTCATCGCGCGCCTCTCTCGCCAGACCGGGATTCCAATGGCTGGCGGAGCACGGCCGGCGCTCACCATCGATTGCCGCGCCGGTTCTCCGGACGTGCCCGTTCTCGGCGAGGACGAATCCTACCAGCTCGAGATCGCTGCCTCGGGAGCGCGCTTGTCGGCGGCGACCGTCACTGGCGCGCTCCGTGGACTCGAGACCTTCTCGCAATTGATCGCGCCCGGCGCGGATTCGTTTTCCGTACCCGCGCTGCACATCGAAGATCGTCCGCGCTTTCCCTGGCGCGGGCTTTCGCTCGACGTCTCCCGTCACTGGATGCCGCTGCCGGTGATCCAGCGGAATATTGACGCCCTCGCCGCGGTGAAGATGAACGTGTTTCACTGGCACCTTTCCGATGACCAGGGTTTCCGCGTAGAGAGCAAGGTTTTTCCGAAGCTCCAGCAACTGGGTTCCGACGGTAAGTTCTATACGCAGGCCGAAGTGCGCCAGATCGTCGCCTACGCGGCGGCGCGCGGCCTCCGGGTGGTGCCCGAGTTCGATATTCCAGGCCACACCACCAGTTGGCTGGCCGGATATCCCGAACTTGGCAGCGCTCACGGGCCCTTTCAGATCGAACGGAAGTGGGGCATATTTGAACCTACGCTGGATCCTACACGCCAGGAAGTCTACACGTTCCTGGATCGTTTCATTGGTGAAATGGCCGCGCTCTTTCCCGACGCGTATTTCCATATCGGCGGCGATGAAGTGCTGGATGCGGAGTGGAAGCAGAACTCCGCTATCCAGGACTTTTGCAAAAAGCGTGGATTCAAAACCAGCGCCGAGCTGCATGGCTACTTTAACGAAAGAGTTCACGAGCTGGTCACCAAGCACGGCAAGCAGATGATCGGATGGGACGAGGTGCTGCAACCCGGGATGCCGAAGGATCTAGTGATCCAATCCTGGCGCGGGCAGCAATCGTTGGCCGACGCGGCGCGCAAAGGCTACCGTGGAATTCTTTCGTTTGGCTATTACTTGGACCATTTGAACCCGGCGTCGTATCACTATCAGTTCGATCCGTTGGGCGGCGCCGCAAATCAACTGAATGAGCGGCAGGCCGCGCTGATTCTCGGCGGGGAAGCATGCATGTGGACCGAATACGTAACAGAAGAAACGGTCGATTCGCGATTGTGGCCCCGCGCCGCGGCGATTGCTGAACGATTATGGTCGCCGGCAAATGTCACCGGGGTCGAGTCAATGTATCAGCGGCTGGCCACGGTTAGCCGGTGGCTGGAGTGGAGCGGAGTGGAGCATCGATCCGGTTATCAACGCATGTTGGATCGGTTGGCGGGCGGAAGCCCTGCTCCGGCGCTTCGCGTGCTCGTCGACGTAGTAGAACCACTGGGGATTGACCAGCGGCAGGCCGCGCGCTCTTATAGCCATGACGTTCCGCTGAACCGGCTGGTAGATGCCGCGCAACCGGAAAGTGAAACTGTCCGTCTGCTGGAAGACGCGATTCACCGTTTTGTGGCCGATCCACTTGTGGCCGATCGGGGCCAGCATCGTCAGGAAGGCGAAGAGATCCGGCTCGCGATGAGCCAATGGAGTGTGAATGATCGCCGGCTTCGCCCGCTTCTGGCTTCCAGCATCCTGTTAGAAGAAGCTGCGCCGCTCTCAGAAGACCTTTCCAAGCTTGGTAGCGTCGGGCTCCGAGCGCTCCAATATTTGGAATCGGGAGAACCGGCTCCGGCGAATTGGCTGGCTGAGCAGAAGCTGGCACTTAACCAAATGGAGCAACCCAAAGCCGAGGTCATGCTGGCGGCAGTGCGTCCCGTCAAGGCGCTGCTGGATGCGGTGTCGAGGCCGGGGATCAAGACCGATCAGTCCGCGAGATCGAGGGCAAAGCATTGAATCTGAGTGCGTTCGATCTGTAATGAACGCATCCGTAACATATGGACAACCGTTCTGAACTAGACACCGCTCGAAATCACGCGCAGCATGACGAGAACGGCATGTTGCTCAACCGAAAGCGTATCGACGATTGCGAAGGAGTTGCCATGAAAGCTCTATCCACACGAATTTTGTTAGGGACGATTTTCTGTCTTTTCGTAACGACGGCGCTCTGCTGGGGCCAGGGACCAACCGCGGCTATCACCGGCCAGGTGACTGACGCATCGGGAGCTGCTGTTCCCAGCGTTGCGATAACGGCGAAGGACCTGGACCATGGGACGAATTGGCCGACGGTGAGCAACGATGGCGGTTATTACAGCCTTCCGCGACTGCCAATCGGCAATTACGAAGTCCGCGCGGAGGCTAAAGGATTCCAGACGGCGATTCAGCGCTCGGTCCAATTGGTGATCGACCAGGTTGCGAAGATCGACTTCCAATTGCAAGTCGGCCAGGTCACTCAGACTTTGGAAGTGACCAGCGCAGCGCCGATACTGCAGACCGAAAATGCGCAAATCAGCACCGTGATGCAAGCCGCCGCGATCCAGAGCCTGCCGCTCGAGACCCGCAACTATAATCAGCTCGCTTTGCTGATGCCAGGAACGGTCACCACCAGTCCGGCGGCCTTCAACACCGGCCAGGCGACCTTTAATTCCGGCCGCCCTTACATCAATGGCAACCGCGAGCAGGCGACTTACTATCTACTGGACGGCATGGAGAACATCGAGTTTGTCGACAACAATGTAGCCTACTCGCCCAACGTGGATGCGATCCAGGAATTCAACGTAGTCACCAACAACCCGAGCGCCGAATACGGACAATTTCTGGGCGGAGTGATCAGCGTGAGTCTGAAGTCGGGCAGCAATTCATATCACGGAAACGCCTTCGAGTTCGCGCGCAATGATTTTTTCAACGCCAACGAATGGTCGCGCAACTTCAGTTCCGATCCGACGGTCAACAGCGCTCCCCCTAACCTGCAGTGGAATGAGTACGGGGGGACGCTTGGCGGACCTATCAAGAAGAACAAGCTTTTCTTTTTTGTTGACTATCAGGGCTCCAGGTTCGATACGCCGGCCACACCTGGCACTATCAACACTTTTTCGAATCAGGAACGGACCGGGAACCTTTCCGACATACCGGGTATCTCGCTGCACTATCCGGGCACGACAGTCGCAATGCCCGCCAACCTCAATAACGCCGCGATTTGCGGCCCCGGACAGACTTTTGGATCGTCGCCCTGCATCAAGGGCTTGAGTCCGACGGCGCTCAAGATTATGGGCGCGCTTCCTCAGGCCACGCTGCCCGGGTTGCTCAACAATGCGCCCAATATCCAGCAAAGCTATATTCACGGCCAACAGGGCGATGCGAAAGTTGATTACAACCTGTCCGACCGCGACCATCTTTCCGTGCGATATTCGCAACAGTCCGTTCTCAATCCGATAGTCAACAGCCAGCCGCTGCTGTACAACTCCACGGGAAACAATGTCTTTCCGTTGTGGAGCGGCGTCATCGACTATACGCGAACGATCAGTCCGAACCTGGTCAATGAATTCCGCGCCGGCGTGAACTATTTTCCAGCCGAAGCCAACGTGCAGACAGCGGGATCGACCAGCGCGGCCGGCCTGATTCCCGGGCAGCCCACGCCGTTCCTCCCCGGCCTGTCCTTTGCAGGCGCACCCGTCGGTGGCGCACTCAACGGACCATTTGCGTTTGGCACCGTCGATTCGCCGGAGATCTTCCACCAGACCGCGATCCAGTTTGAGGACACGCTGGCCTACACGCATCGCTCTCACAATATGAAATTCGGATTCCAGGGAATCCGCTATCGGAACGACTATGTTCCTTCCGTCACGAGCGATGGCGCCGCCGGCCAGATCGGGTTCAACGCACAATACACCGGCAACGCAGAAGCCGATTTTCTGCTGGGACTTCCTTCCTACATGGGATACGGGCAAGGTTTTTCCGGTACAGTAGGGCAGCGCAACAACGCCTTCGGTGCATTCTTCCAGGACGATTGGAAAGTAAACTCGCACCTGACTCTGAACATGGGGCTGCGTTGGCAACTCTTCACGCCGATCTACGAGGTTGGTAATCGCATGACCAACTTCGGCGAGATCAACGGCCAGATTGAACTGGCGGGCGTGAATGGAAACAGCCGCGCGTTGTACAACCAGTACAACGGGATCGCAAATTTCCTGCCGCGCATGGGTTTGGCATGGAGTCCGGGTGGCAAGTGGGCGCAGAACACAGTGATCCGCGCGGCTTTCAGCCGGTCGAGCTTCCAGGAAGGCACTGGCGAGTACAATCGCCTGGCGACGAACGCTCCTTGGAACGTCGATCTCGTGAGCCAGCCAGTGGCCGGCCCGAACGGCGCAATCCCAGCGAATCAGATCACGCTCGACCAAGGTTTCGGCGGGCTGGGCTCCACAGGCGGCGTCCCGTGTAACGTCACTACCGTCACTTCCGCACCGGCGTCGTGCTTCGCCGGAGTACGCATCCACATGCAGGACTCCAATTATCGGCCGGCGGTTTCCAATCAATGGAATTTCTCGATTCAGCGGCAATTCGGGAATTCCACGACATTCCAGGCCGCCTACGTCGGACAGCACACTGACCACCTGGCGACGATCGTGAACGCCGGGCAAGAGGTGCTTCTGGCGAACGGAAGCGTTACTCCAGGACCCTATCTGTCCGGGAACCCGACCTTAAAGAATATTGGAACCGGGCAGGTCCGGCTCAACTCAACTGTAGGCATTCAGAATTACAACGCCCTCCAACTGTCGTTCCAGAGACGGCTCGCAACTGGCCTCGCCTTCCAAGCCAACTACACCTGGTCGAAATGTTTGACTGACAACCAGGGTTACTACGCCCGCTACGGCGACGCGACGGCCAGCCAAGCCAGCGCCGACGTGTCCTTCCAACAATACGCGTACAACATCCGTCAGGATTACGGCTTCTGCGATCACGACGTCACCAACGTCTTCAACGGCTATCTCACTTATGAGCTGCCGTTCGGCAAGCACCGGACGTTCCTTCAAAACACGAACAAATTCGTCAACGCCGTGGTAGGCGACTGGCAACTGAACACCGTCTTCACGGTGCATGGCGGCTTCCCGATTTCCATGCTTGATTTCGGCGGAGATCCAGGAACTGGATCATTCCAACCCCGGCCTGATTGCATTGCCCCGTCCATTCAGACGCCCTACAAGAATTTCTCAGGCGGCGGCTACATTTGGTTCGACCCCAGCACCATGGCGGCCCCGGCGCCCGGTCACTTCGGGACTTGTGGCGTGGGCACTGAACGAGGGCCAGGCATCAAGCAGGTGGATATGGGACTCTCGAAGAAATTCCCGATCACCGAACGCCAGACCATCGAAGTCCGGTTTGAGGCTATCAATGCCTTCAATACGCCCATCTTCGTGGTCTCGGGCTATGTGGTCGACATCTTTGGCGGCAGCAACGAAGGTGTTGTGAACACTTCGCAAGGCGCGCGCAATCTGCAATTCGGGCTGAAGTACAGCTTCTAAAGACGCTAGCTGCCCGTCGCGGCGTTCTGCATTTCCTCCGGCGAGACGTCTTTGATGTGAGTGTGAATGTACCATTGATGTCCGAACGGATCGACAATAGTTCCGGCCCGGTCACCGTAGAATTCGTCCTTTAGCGGCCGGATGATTTTAGCCCCTGCGCCGACCGCGGCGCTCACGGTTATATCCGCGTTGCCAACGTAGAGAAGCACGCTGACCGGAGAGCCGCCGTAATGCTGCGGACCGTAAATGCTCATTTCCGGATGTTCATCCGAGAGCATGATATGCGAGTCGCCGATCTTAATCTCGGCATGGCCAATCCGCCCGTCCGGTCCGGCCATGCGCATGACTTCGACGGCGCCGAACGCTTTCTCATAAAACTCGATGGCGTCCGCAGCGCGCTTGCAGACTATATAGGGTGTCGCGGTGTGAAAACCCTCAGGAATCGGCTTTACAGTGCTTGCCATAAATTACCTCCCTATGGCATTGTTGCAAACGTGGGGCAGGTCCCCGACCTGACAACTTTTCTTTGGATGGGTTAGAATCTGTACGCCGTGAGTGTTCCTGTATCGAAGCTGCTCCCGTTCTTGCTTTCTGCCTGGTTAGTTCACGCCGCCGACGTCGAGTGGCCGGTCAATGGCGGCCCGTATAACATCCGCTATTCCGAGCTGAAGCAGATCGATCGCGATAACGTCCGGCACCTTCAAGTGGCCTGGTCTTACGACGCGCACGACGCCTTCAAAGATTCGGAGATGCAGAGCAATCCAATCATCGTCGATGGTGTTCTGTATGCCACGACGCCCAAGCTGCGCGTGATCGCGCTCAATGCCCAGACCGGACGCGAAATCTGGAGCTTCGACCCGAATCAGGGCGACCAGCCACAACGGCGCTACCGGCATCGCGGCGTCACCGTATATAAGGACCGCGTCTTCGTCAGCCATCGCAATTACCTGTGGGCGCTCGACCGTCGCACCGGCAAACCGATTCAGGCCTTTGGCGACGACGGCCGCATCGATCTCCGGAAAGGGCTCGATCGTCCGCCCGAAAACATGACCGTAAGCGCCAGCAGCCCGGGCGTGATCTTTGAAGACTTGCTGATCATGGGCAGCACTGTTCCCGAGACCCTGCCCGGTTCGCCCGGCGACATTCGCGCGTTCGACGTTAACACGGGTAAGCAGCGCTGGATTTTTCATACCATTCCGCATCCCGGCGAGTTCGGCTACGATACCTGGCCGCCGGAGGCGTACAAGATCTCCGGCGGAGCGAACGCATGGGCCGGCCTGAGCGTCGACCCGAAACTCGGCATGGTGTTCGGCGCCACTGGCTCGGCGTCATTTGATTTCTATGGCGCAAATCGCATCGGCGACAATTTATTCGCCGACTGTGTCATCGCGCTGGACGCGCGCACCGGACGTCGTATATGGCACTTCCAGGGCATTAGACATGACGTGTGGGATCTTGATTTCCCCGCGGCTCCGAGCCTGGTCACGGTCACGCGCAATGGCCGCAAAGTCGACGCCGTCGCGCAAATCGCCAAGACCGGCTACGTCTTCGTGCTTGATCGAAAAACGGGCGAGCCGTTGTTCCCCATCGCTTATCGCAAGGCGCCAGCATCGGCGCTGGATGGCGAGAAGCTTTCCGAAACACAGCCGTACCCGGTGAAACCTCCACCCTTCACGCGCCAGGCGTTCACCGAAGACATGATTACCAACCGCACTCCGGAAGCGCACGCCGCCGTCCTCGAAACATTCAAGCGCCTGGATTCGAATGGCATGTTCACGCCGCCCAGCCGGCGAGGCACGATCCTTTTTCCGGGAACCGATGGCGGCGGCGAGTGGGGCGGAGCGGCTTTCGATCCGGAAACGGGATTGCTCTACGTTAATTCCAATGAACAGCCTTGGATCATCCGCATGGTGACCCACGACACGACCTCCCTCTACAAGAATAATTGCGCAAGCTGTCATGGGGACGATTTGAAAGGGACGCCACCAACGTTTCCGTCGCTGGTCGATATCGGCAAACGCCGCTCTCGCGCTGAGCTCGCGAGCATCATTCGGGAAGGCTCCGGCCGCATGCCTGGCTTCAGCCATCTGGGCCGAGGAATTAATGAGATCGTCGATTTCCTGATCACCGGCCGGGACACGGGAGCGGTTGACCTGGCCACGGCGGCGAAAGATCCCAACTGGCTCAAGTACAGAAACGAAGGCTATATTTTGTTTCGCGATCCGGACGGATATCCGCCCATTACTCCGCCCTGGGGCACGCTCAATGCGATCGATCTCAACCAGGGAGAGATTCGCTGGCGGATTCCTTTGGGTGAATATCCGGAGTTGGTCGCGAAGGGAATCAAGAACACCGGCAGCGACAATTATGGTGGGCCGGTGGTCACCGCTAGTGGACTTCTTTTCATCGGCGCGACGAACTTCGATAAGAAATTCCGCGCTTTCGATAAGCTCACGGGAAAGCTTCTCTGGGAAACTGAACTGCCTGCGGCCGGCAACGCCACGCCCGCGATTTATGAAATCGGCGGACGTGAGTACGTCGTGATCGTATGCGGAGGCGGCAAGAACGACGCGCCCTCGGGAAGCAGCATCGTCGCATTCACACTGCCGCGGCAGTGATGCGCACTATTGCTTGTAAACGACGCCGCCCTTCATGACGAACTGGACGCGGCGCAGCGCTGAGATGTCTTTCACAGGATCGCCATCGACCGCGATGAGATCGGCCAGCATCGCCGGCTTCACCATCCCGATATCCATGTGAAGGACCCGGCCCGCCACTGATGTCGCGGATTTCAAGGCATCCGACGGCGGCATCCCGAAATCGACCATCGTTTCGATCTCGCGCGCATTGTCGCCGTGCGGGAACGTGCCGACGTCGCTGCCGCTTAGTATGGTTACGCCGGCATCCAGCGCGGCCTTGAACGTAGCGCGCTTGCGTGTCATGGCTGGCGACTCGGATTGGGGACCGCGCCCGCCGCGTCCTCCTCCGCCACCGGCTGTGAGCGTTGGACAAAGCGCCACGTGATGCTCAACCATCAGCTTGAAGATCTCGGGCGTCCCTTCGTTGCCATGCTCGATCGTTTCAGCGCCGGCCAGAATCGCGCGCCGCATGCCTTCCACGGTGCTGGTATGGACTGCTACCGGAACGCCCGCGCTCTTCGCAGTTTCGACTGCCAGCTTCATTTCCTCTTGCGAAAATGTCGGGTGCGAGCCCGGATGCGGACCCCAGCGATAATCGCCGTACAGCTTGATCCAATCCGCGCCATGCCCGATCTGATCGCGCACCACGCGCGTCAGGCTATCGATGCCATCGGCTTCTTCGGCGCCCTGCGGCACGGTCCATTCGAGCACAAAGCCTTTCGGACCGTAGGTGCCGCTGGCCACGATGGCGCGCGTCGAAACCAGCATGCGAGGGCCGGGAACGATTCCTTGATCGACGGCCTGCTTTAGCTCGACGTCGGCGTAAGCGGCGCCCTCAGTGCCCAGGTCGCGGATGGTGGTGAACCCGGCCATCAGCGTCGCGCGCAGATGATTGGTCGCGCGCGCCACCCGCAGAGCCAGCCCCTCGTGAGCAACTTGATCGTTCCAGGATGTTTCGCTATAGGCATGCAACAGAACGTGCGAGTGACCTTCGACCAGACCCGGCATCAACGTCGCGCCCGCCAGATCCACAACCTTCGCGCCCGAGGTGTCGATACTCGCGGCGGGGCCGGCGGCTTCGATCCGGTCTCCTCTCACCAATACGGCCCAGCCTTCATGCATGGCCTCGCCGTCGAACATGCGCGGCGCGCGAAGGACGATCGCGGCTCCAGGTTGGCGTGCCGGCGGAGCCTGGGGGATGGCTGGCAGACAAAACAGAGCTAGGAAGATACACGTCAAGCCTGCACGACTGGGTTGCATAGAGCAATTATAGATTGATCGGATTCCGAGAGTACAAACCGGACGGTATAATGCCTCCAACTCATGCCCTGCACTATTGATCGATTGATTGGCCGTCGCCAACGTCAACGGTCCTATCAGCCGGGCTCTGACCGGCATGGATGCGACGGATCAATCCTCGATCGATCAAGTCCTGGATACGGTCATTTCTCGCCCGCATCGATGAAACATGTCGACCCTCATCGGAGTCAAACCGCCAAGCGTGTGGCGTGGTGTCGCAGGCTCAGGAGGAACCCGATGTTCAAGTACGTTCTCTCCCTCACATTCGCGGTGAGTTCCACATCCGCCGCAACCATTAGTGCGAGTGCGACGTGCGATGGGGTGACCACTGTCGGCACCCCTTCCGCCTTCACATTATCGGCAAATTGCAACGACGGCCGTTTCTCCGCGGATGCACAACTTGGAGCACCGTCGTTTGTGGACTCAGCGACCGGACCGGATCTAACTGCTTTCAATGTGTTGGTAGCAGCAGGTATATTCGGCTTTCCCCCGGGTTCCGGTTTAGCAGACGCAGTACTCGACGCCGATTACGTGTTTACCGTGTTCGGCGGAACCGGGGATGGGTCTTTCTTTCCCTGTTTTCATGTTCGCGGGATCGGATTGGCGGCGATGGCCGTTGATGGTATCGGAGCACAAGTTTTCGACGCTCCTTTCATCGGAGCCGACACCTGCGGTCTTTATGGTCAGTCGAATCCTTTTGGTTCTCCGATACCTTTCACTTTTGGAGTGCCTCAAATCGTTCACATCCATATGGAAGGATCAACGAGCGGCGCGGAGTTCGTATCAACTTCAGCCGATGCATCCTTCGATGGACCGTTTGAGTTTTTTGACCCATCCGGAAACCCCATCTCCAACGTCACCTTCACACTGGTGGAGGTGCCGGAGCCTTCCACTGCGTCATTGCTGAGTATCGGATGGCTGTTCTTTGTGGCGGTGAGGATGATCTCAAGAGGAGCGGCGCTCTCCCGATCCTAGGAGCGACTTCGGCAGCCGCTGGGGACGCCACAAAAAAAAACACAAGAGTGCCCCAATCGTGAGGCAACCGCGGCTTGGCGTGCCGCTACCCTCTCTCGCGCCTTCGACTCGGCTCTAAGCCGGATAGCTCCCGGAATACTCCCGAGAAAAACGTGTTTTTCCCCTGAAGGTCCCGAACTCGCATCCATCGTTCCTCCTTTGTTTTCAATAGCAGTTGCCATAGCTATTGGGTAGAATGAAGCCTCCAACTCATGCCCTGCACTATTGATCGATTGATCGGCCGTCGCGTCTGGGATTCGCGAGGGCGGCCTACAGTCGAAGTCGAAATGCATTCCAGCGCCGGCCACATCGGGCGCAGTAGCGCTCCGGCGGGCGCTTCACGGGGAAGCAACGAAGCGGTCGACCTTCGGGACGGCGGTCCGGAGTTTGGTGGATGGGGAGTGAATAGAGCCGTCGCCAACGTCAACGGTCCTATTAGCCGGGCCCTGGCCGGCATGGATGCGACGGATCAATCCTCCATCGACCAAGTCCTGATTGAAATCGATGGCACGCCGGATAAAGCGAGCTTAGGCGGAAATGCCACGATCGCGACATCGATGGCAGCGCTGCAACTGGCGGCCGCGTCGCAGGGACTACCGCTGTGGCGCTACCTGGCGCAGGGAACTCAAGTTAGTCTGCCGCTTCCCGAGATTCAAGTATTCGGAGGCGGTGCGCACGCCGGGAAACGTCTCGACATTCAGGATCTGATGGTAGTGCCGATCGGAGCGCGCAGTTTCGATGAGGCGCTGGTTATGGCGGCGGAGGTGTACCGCATCGCGGGCGAGACGATGGCCGATATGCATCGTCTGGCGGGAGTCGCGGATGAGGGAGGCTGGTGGCCGCTGTTCGATTCCAATGAGGAGGCTCTGGAGGTTCTCACCCGATGCATCGAAAAAGCCGGCTACGGTAAGGGTCAAGTCGGAATTTCACTGGATATCGCGGCCTCGCAACTCGGATCCAATGGCCGATATCGGACAAATCTGGATGATCGCGAGTATGAGCGGGACGAATGGTTGGAGGTCCTGCTCGGCTGGGTGCGCCGCTATCCGATCCTTTCGGTGGAGGACCCTTTTGCGGAAGACGATCTGGCAGGCATGCAGGCGTTCACCGCCGCGGTGGGAGACCGGATTCAGGTGATCGGAGACGATTTCCTGGTTACGAATGCCCAGCGCATTATCAGCGCCGCTCAGCAGAACGCGTGCAACGCCGTGCTACTGAAGCCCAATCAAGCCGGGACCATCACCGAGATGCTAAACGCTCTCCAAGCCGCGCGGGACGTGGGTTTCGGAACAATTATCTCGGCGCGGTCCGGTGAAACCGAGGACGTGGCGATCGTTCATTTGGCCGTCGGATGGAATATCGGGCACTTGAAGGTCGGGTCCTTCGCGCGCTCCGAACGGATGGCGAAGTGGAACGAGGGATTGCGTATCGAAGAGGCGCTTGGCGCGGGCGCCAGGTTCGCGGGATGTTCGGCGTTACCTGTGAAAATTTCGTCGCCGGAATGATGACCGCATGAATCTCGAAGAGCCCGCAAGGCTGTCGTCCTACCTCGCTCAGCGCGGCTACGCGATGGAGGAAAGTCACACTCTGCCGGGCGGTGTTTCGAACTATACCGTGCTGGTTCGGTTGACAGATGGGTCTTCGATTGTGGTGAAGCAAGCCAGGGGCCAGCTGAAGTCGGCGGCCGAGTGGAAGTGCGACCCCGCGCGAATCCGGCAAGAGGCCCTGGCGATGGAGTGGATCAGCCGCTGGACGCCCGCGGGAAGCATTCCGCGGCTCCTTTTCCTCGACACGGCCAATCACACTCTCGCCATGGAAGCGGTTCCGCAGCCGCACGACGAATGGAAGAGGCTTTTGATGTCCGGGCAGATTCATCTGGAGCATTTCTCCAAGTTCGGCGAACTGCTGGCTGCCATTCATCGCGGAAGCTACCTGGAGCGTGCAGAAGTCGAGCCAATCTTTCGAGATCAATCGTTTTTCTTAGCGCTTCGCCTGGAGGCGTACTACCTTTATGCGGCCGACCACGAACCTAGAGCGGCGGTATTTCTCCGCGAGCTAGTCCGCGAAACGCAGTCGCGCCGCTTCGCGTTAGTGCACGGCGATTACAGCCCCAAGAATGTTCTGGTGTGCGGCGATCGACTGGTCCTGCTCGACCATGAAGCTGCGAATTTTGGGGAACCGACCTTTGATGTCGGATTCGGGCTGACGCATTTTCTAAGTAAAGCGCTCCATCTGCCGGAGCACAGAGAACGCTTGCGGGCGGGGGCGCACGAGTTTTGGCGGGCATACCGGCGCGGTTTGCCGTCAATACCGGAGTTGACGGACGTTTCGGTACGAGCGGTCCGGCATACGCTCGGCTGTTTAATGGCGAGAGTAGCCGGGAAATCTTTGCTCGAATATATGAGCCCGAAGGAACGCGACACGCAGCACGACATCGTCCTGCGCTGCATGGAAAACATCCCGGCCAGCGTCGAAGACCTGATCGATGAGTTCATCATGCTGGCGCTTGAGCGCGAACGAGGATAAGCTATCAGACATGGAACGGCGCGAATTTCTAACCATGCTGGCGGCTCTGCAGGTCGCTGCGAAGCTGCATGCACAGACATCCAACGGGATGATCTACCGAAACCTGGGGACTACCGGCGAGCGTGTTTCAGCTCTCGGCCTGGGCGGCTATCACATGGGCGTGCCTAAGGACGAGAGCGAGAGTATCCGGATCGTACGAAGCGCCATCGATCGAGGCATCACTTTCCTCGATAACTCGTGCGATTACCACGATGGCGGGAGCGAAATCCGCATGGGGAAGGCGCTGAAGGACGGATACCGGAAGCGCATTTTCCTGATGACGAAGTACAACGGGCGGACGCGCGCGATGGCGGCGAAACAGATTGACGAATCGCTGCGGCGCCTGCAGGTGGAAACGATCGACCTGATTCAGTTCCACGAGAACATCCGGATGGAGGATCCGGATCGCTTCTTCGCTCCGGGAGGCGCGCTGGAGGCGGTAATGGCCGCGAAAAAGGCCGGCAAGGTTCGATATATCGGATTCACCGGGCATAAAGATCCGGCGGTGCATTTGCGAATGCTGGACGTAGCGGCGCAGAACAAGTTTCATTTCGATTCGTGCCAGATGCCGTTGAACGTGCTGGATTATCACTTTCGGAGTTTCACGCATCAGGTGGTGCCGCGCCTGGTGAAGGAAGGGATCGCCGTGCTCGGGATGAAGCCGCTCGCGTTTGGCGACGTTCTGAAAGCCGGCGTAGCCACGCCTATCGAATGCCTGCACTATGCGTTGAATCTGCCAACGTCGGTGGTGATCAACGGATGCGACTCGATGCAGCGCCTGGATCAGGCTTTCGAGGCGGTGCGGACCTTCAAGCCGATGTCCGAGCAGCAACTGCAGGCGATTGTTTCGAAGACCAGGGAAGCCGCGCTGACCGGGAAATTTGAGCTTTTCAAGACCACCACGCAGTTCGACGGAACTGCTCAGCATCCGGAATGGATGGGCTGAGGTTCATACTGGTCTGCACCCCAGGCTTCCTCAGATTCCCGTAGAATAGAAACTCCGGTTGGAAAGGCTAGGAGACTTTATGAAACAGATTTTAACGTCGTCATTGGTTGTGGCGGTCCTGGCGGCCGCATCCGCGTTGGCGCAGCGCAAGGCAACCGTCGAGAATGTCCCTGATATTGAGTTTTCGTCGGTGCCGAACTTTTTGAAACTTCCGTCCGGCGAGTATCTTGGCGAATCGGTCGCAGTAGCGACCAACTCGAAGGGTCATGTTTTCGTATATCACCGCAGCGCCAATACCCGCCTGTTTGAATTCGACCAAACCGGCAAATTCATCAAGGAAATCGGCGCTGGTTATTATGGCTTCGAATTCGCCCATTCGGTGCGGGTCGACAAGGACGACAATATCTGGACCGTCGACGAGGGTACCAACATGATCACCAAGTTCAGCCCTGACGGGAAAGTGCTGATGGTGCTCGGCCGCAGGCCTCCGGCAGTGGAAGATCCGATTTCATACCCCGTGGGCCCGAACGTCCCGGCGAAGAAGTATATTTTCTGCCGGCCGACGGATGTGGGCTGGGACCCGCAGGGCAACATCTTCATTTCCGACGGCTATTGCAACAACCGCGTGGTTAAATACGACAAGAACGGACGATTCCTGGCGCAGGTTGGCAGCGAGAAGGTAGGAAAAGCTATGGGAGAATTCAATCTCCCGCATGGTTTACAAGTAGATGGACAAGGGAATGTGTGGGTCGCCGACCGTGGAAACAATCGCTACCAAGTGCTCGATAACAACCTGAAGCCCATGCGCGAAATCACTAACCTGGGCACCGCCTGGACAGTATGCGTTTCGTCGGGGTCTCACCAGTATGCCTTCCTGTCGAACTCGAACCCGAATGGAAATATGCCGGGAACCTGGGAAACCACCGGAGAAATTTACAAGGCGGAACTGGACGGGAGCGTACTGGGTAAGTTCGGTCATCCTGGCAAGCTGGCGCCTGGCTTCCAGGTGGTTCACATGATGGATTGCCGCAATCCGAACGAGATCGTCCTCGGCGAAATCGAATCCTGGCGAGTGCAGAAATACATTCTCCAACCAGGCTCGACCAAAGCTACGGGAAGCCGGTAAGGACGCAGACCAAGCAAGGAGAACAACCATGAAACATTTACTGCAAGCACTGCTGGCTGCGGCCTTGATTGCCGGAGTT
>DATHOT010000391.1:0-3871 GCA_035484655.1 Bryobacteraceae bacterium
TACCGAAGTTACAGATGAAGCGCTGATGATCGTGATTCTCTATGTACTGAAGCCCGGTCTTGGGCAGAGCGTCCCCGTTTACAGTCACCGACGTTGGATATCCGTTGAGTCCAAGTTGTAGTCCCAGTTGCTCGATGGCGCCCCCCGTGCCAGCAGCGCAGTTAGCGGCCGCGCCCAGTGTGCCGTCCTGCCATGTGCCGGTGCTGTAACTCCCGTAAAGAATAGCCGGAGGATCTGGAAGATATTCCGCAATCTGGATCAGATTGATATTCCCAGCCGCATCAAAGAAGCGCTGATAGTGATCCGTCGCCCCAGCCTTCGCTTTGACATACTGGAAGGTGGTAAATACCAGGTTGGCATAACCTGCTCCGGTGGGACCGTCCCAATACTCCGGCACATCGTCGAATCGGAACCCGTCCACGTGAAACGTGTCGAGCCAAAACTGATTGACGGAGTAGTAATAGTCCTGAGTAAGCTTCTTCGTGAAATCATTCAACGTGCCGAACTGTCCGCTGCCCCCGTTGAACGGATTAGGGAGATCGCCCTGCAGGGCGCCGTAAAGCTGCGTGTACGCGAAGTCGCCGCCGGTGTGTCCGTACACCGAATCCACAATCACGGCGAGGCCATTCTGGTGACAGAGATCAACGAACTGCTGAAAATCAGATGCTTTGCCAAAACGCTCCGCGACACAGAAATAGCCGATCGGATCGTATCCCCAATCGATGGTGCTCAGAACGTTGGAGAGCGGCATGACTTCGATGCAGTTGATTCCAAGATCTGCCAGGTAAGGAAGCTGCCTGATAGTCCGACCAAGATCGTCCCGAAACTCGGTGATCATCAGCTCATAAATAATGGCATTCTTAAGCGGCGGCGTTTTCCACGTAGTTTCGTTGGTAGAAAATGCGTAGGGTGCACTTCCGACAGTAATCGCAGACAGGCGCCCGACGCCGACTTCGCGGGAGAATGGATCGATGATGAAATCAATGTCGCCGCGGGTGGGGCTGTGAATGAGATAACGATAGACGTAACGTCCGGGTTGCCCGAACACGGACGACCCCGGCGGCGCGAGCGCGGTGTTGAGATCGATCTGGCCGGACCAGTAATCGCCGTATGTAGGATCGACAGCGTGAGCCTGTGTGACCAGCGCTGGCTGGACCGCCTGAAGATACTGGTCCGTTTCGTGAATGATTTTCACGGAAACAGCGTATCCTTTGGCTGAATCAACTCCCGGCAGATAAATTCCGAACCGGACGACCTTGGGTGATATTTCGAGCGCACCCAAACTATTCATCGGAAGGTAATTCACAAAGCACCTCCGAGCGTAGGTAAACAGGATGGTCCGTGATTATACCCCGCGATCTTGAGCATACGGGGCCAGAAGTCAGCTTCGAGGAGATCATTCTTTGGGCTAGAACTCGGCTTCGAGGGGATCGGCACTGATCGCCGTCACGTCGGTGTGCGTCCCGCTAGGCCGAGTAGTTGGTCGTAAGGTCTAGCTCTTCGCGTCGGCTCAATCGACGCCGTTGTCCGGGCAGTTGAGTTGTGGTCTAATCTCCCGTCGGCACTGCGAACATCCTTCAACGAAGGTTGGACGAGCCAAAACGGGCATCATAAAGAGTCGCCAGTCGCCGGGTTGCTGCAGAATCCGTTTTCCCTGAGGGGCGCAGATGCCGAACCTCAATTCCATCGACACGCAACTTCTTCAAATCGTGAGTGGCGCGTCCCCGGCGTCGATCGGCGATGTCATTGCGGTGATGCAGAGTATCGATGGAGTATTGCCGAGCAACGACGGCGTCAAATGGTTCAACAGGCTCTATCTGATGGTGACCCAAGAGATCGGCGCTCAGCCTCCGCCAAACGGTTGGGAAGATGCCACCTGGCTGACGCGGCTCGAGGTAGTTTTTGCCGGGTTTTACTTTGCGGCGATTGCCGGTGCACTGGAGCAGAATGGGGATACCGCCAGCTCATGGGACGCTTTGTTTGAGGCGCGAGCCCGTGCCGGTGTCGATCGCATACAGTTTGCCTTGGCGGGGATGAACGCTCATATCAATCACGATCTTGCCTTGGCCCTGCTGCAGACTGATGATGAGTTGCGTCTGACGCCAGCGCTGCAGAGCCCGGAGCACGATGATTATGAGCGCGTGAATAGCTTGCTGGAAGACGTGCTCCCGTCGGCGTTGAACCTTCTAGCCACTGGGATCGTAGGTGAATTGGCGCAAGACACGGGAAAGGTCGGGCGTCTGCTGGCGATCTGGAACGTCCGCGCTGCGCGCGATCTGGCTTGGGACTTCGCCGATCACCTTCGGAACCTGACAGGCATGAGCCGCGACTTGGCCCTGGAAAGTCAAGACAAGCTCACGGGAGTAATCGGGCGCAGCTTACTGCTTCCGGTTTAGCAGGTATCGCCCAGGCGCGTATGTCCTGTAAATAATTGTTCCAAACCTCAATGGATTCCGCCAGACATTCTGGCCTGGAAAGTCGATACCGACCACACTTGGGTTCAAGATTCTAGCCGTGCGCGTCGCAAAGCGACAGGCCACCCGAAATGAATATTACACGGTCGTTGTGCTTGGCCCACGTCGAGCGGGGCATTGGCAGGAGATGCTCGTTTCGGACGGCGCAGTCCAAGGTCTGGATCTTGCAAGTGAAATGTTATCGCGATTCGACCGCGACCGGCGGTGTGCCACTTGGTGTATCTTCATAAAGTTGATGGCCTACAACGCCTTCATCTCTTACAGTCACACTGCCGATGGCACCCTTGCAGCCGCCCTGCAATCGGCCCTGCATTCTTTTGCCAAACCCTGGTACAAGCTGCGGGCTTTACACATCTTCAGAGATCAAACCAACCTCGCGGTAAATCCTGCCCTCTGGTCTAGTATTCGCGACGCCCTCGATCAATCGCTGTTCTTCATCCTCCTTGCTTCGTCTGAAGCGGCTGCCTCGCCCTGGGTTGCGAAGGAGGCTGAATATTGGATCAGCAGAAACGGGCCGTCGCACGTCCTGATTGTCCTTACCGGGGGCACGCTGAAGTGGGATCATTCCTCCGCCTCTTTCGCGTCTGAGCACACCACCGCTCTCCCGGCGAGCCTCCTGCGCTGCTTTCCAGAGGAGCCTTTGTTCCTCGATCTTCGCTGGGCGCGCGACGGCGCCGCCCCTCTCCGCTTGCGCGAGCCGCGCTTTCACGAAGCCGTCCTCCAACTCGCTGCTACCCTACACAATCGTCCCAAAGACGAACTCGACGGCGCGGACATTCGCAACCAGCGGCACACCCGCTTCCTCGCCGCCGGCGGCCTTATCGCCATTCTTCTGGCCTCGATCTTCGCGTTTCGTCAAACTCGCGTGAGCCACGAAAAATCGCTGCAAAATCTCGCCGCCCGCCTCGCCGCCAACTCTGCCAAAGTGCTCTCCGATAGTCCTGATCGAGTTCGCGAGGCCGCGCTTCTGGCTATCGAATCAAACCGCATCAACCCTTCCTTCGAAGGAAACAGTTCGTTGCGGGCAGCGGTTTCCCTCCTACCGGCGGGCGCGCAAGTCTACGCGCCAGAAAGCTCAGACGCAGCTGAGCGCGTTCGCGACATGGCATTTTCTCGCGATGGCGCCACCCTCGCCATAGCGCGCGACGACGGTTCCACTCAACTCATCGACGTCGTAAACAAAAAGCCGATCGGATATCTCGCCGGGGACGAACAGCCCGCGGCCAGCATCGAACTCCCCGGCGCGTCCCAAGACGCTTCGCTGGACAACAATTCAGCCGTTTCCGTGGCCTTCAACTCTTCCGGCTCGCTGCTCGCGGCTGGCGCCCGCGATGGTGTCGCCCATATCTGGGCCTTGCCCGGCGGACGCGAATTGTTACGCATTTTCCACGGTGCAC
>DATHOT010000392.1:0-3125 GCA_035484655.1 Bryobacteraceae bacterium
ATTTTCGGGGAGGGCAGCTTCGTCGGACCGAGGACCATTCAGGTTCGACTGAACAATGGCGGCGTGCGCACGCTCGAAGGCGAGCGCGTGTTCCTGAATCTCGGCACTCACGCGGCTATCCCAGATATACCCGGACTGCGCGCCGCCAAACCGCTCACGCACGTCGAGGCGCTCGAACTCGATCGCCTTCCGAGCCATTTAATCGTTCTGGGCGGCGGCTATGTTGGCCTGGAATTCGCGCAGGCATTCGCCCGTTTCGGAAGCCGTGTCACCGTTCTGGAGCGTGGGCCGCAGTTGCTTCCTCGCGAGGACAAAGATGTCGCCGATTCACTTATTGATTTCCTCCATCTTGACGGCGTAGATGTTCGTTTGAACGTGAAGGTCGCGCAGGTGGAAGGCTCGTCCGGGAACTCCGTGCGCCTGACACTCGCTACCTCAGAGGGAAAGTCGCTCCTGGAGGGGAGCGACATCCTCGTGGCCACTGGCCGAATTCCTAACACGGAGAAGATCGGCCTGGACAAAACCGGCGTAGCGACGGACGCCAGTGGATACATTCAGGTGAACGAACGTCTTGAAACTACTGCCACCGGCATCTGGGCTTTGGGCGAGTGCGCGGGTAGCCCTCAGTTCACGCACGTCTCTGAGGACGACTTCCGCATTGTACAGGCCAACCTTCACGGTGGCTCCCGAAACACGCGTGATCGCCTGATACCATTCTGTCTTTTCACCGATCCGGAAATTGCCCGCGTCGGACTCAACGAAAACGAAGCGGTCGCGGCCGGCCGCCCATACCGCGTGACGAAGCTGCCCATGCAGGCAGTCCTTCGCGCCCGGTCACTGTCGGAAACACGCGGCTTCATGAAAGCGCTCGTCAACCACGAGACCGACGAAATCCTCGGCTTCACGGCGGTGGGACCGCACGCGGGCGAGGTTCTGGCGGTGGTCCAGACCGCGATGATGGGGAAGCTGCCTTATACCGCGCTGCGTGATGCGGTCTTCACACACCCCACCATGGCTGAAGGCCTTGGCCCGCTGTTCGGCCAGGTGCCGGCCCGCCCATGACTGGTGTGAATAGGGTAGTAGACTGAGAACAGAACTCTCAGGAGTAATCGAATGCCGACCGTTGCCGAAACCACTCATCTGGCTCCGATGCCGCTCACCGTGCTCAGCGATGAAGAGAAGATGTTCCAAGACACCATTCGCCGGTTCGCTCGCGAGCGCATCGGCCCGCACGTTCGGGAGATGGATGAAGCGGGTGTATTTCGCAAAGATCTGCTGCGCGAGATGTTCGAACTGGGACTGATGGGGATCGAGATTCCCGAGGAGCACGGCGGTCAAGGCGGTAGTTTCTTTCAAGCGGTGCTGGCGGTCGAAGCTCTGGCCGCGGTAGATCCATCGGCGGCGGTGATTGTCGACGTGCAGAATACCATCGCAAACAACGTCATCATCCGCTGGGGCAATGAGGACCAGAAGCGGCGCTATCTTCCGAAGCTCGCCCGCGATACGGTGGCGTCATTCGGCCTGTCGGAAGCGGGCGCCGGCTCGGATGCATTTTCGCTCGCTACTCGCGCAACCAAGCACGGCGATCATTATTCGATTACCGGCCGCAAGCTATGGATCACCAACGCCGCCGAGGCTGGGCTGTATCTCGTTTTCGCCAATGCCAACCCGGACGCCGGCTATCGCGGCATCACGTGCTTTTTGGTGGAGCGCAACTTCCCCGGATTTCAGGTCGGCAAGAAGGAAGACAAGCTCGGAATTCGCGCGTCGTCAACCTGCGAGCTGATTCTGGACGAATGCCGGGTGCCAGCCGAGAATGTGCTCGGCGAGGTTGGCAAAGGCTACAAGATCGCGATTGAAACGCTGAACGAAGGGCGCATCGCGATTGGAGCGCAGATGGCCGGCCTGGCGCAGGGCGCGCTCGACTATGCCATCGCGTATTCCAAACAGAGGCAGCAGTTCGGCAAGGCCATCGCCGATTTTCAGGGCGTGCAGTTCGAACTGGCGCAGATGGCGACCGATGTGGAGGCCGCGCGGCTGTTGGTTTATAACGGCGCTCGGATGCGCGACGCAGGCCTGCCTTTTGTCACCGAGGCGGCCATGGCGAAGTATTTCGCGTCTCAAATCGCCGAAAGCACGGCCTCGCGAGCGGTGGAGATCTTCGGCGGTGTCGGATTCACCAAAGATTACCCGGTGGAGAAGCTGTACCGGGACGCCAAGATCGGAAGAATCTATGAAGGCACCAGCAACATGCAGAAACTAACTATCGCCAAACAGATCCTTGGCGACCGGTAAAATCCGGCGGTAAACTGGTAAAAGAACGAAGAGAGGAATTATGCGTCTCGTCGCTGTGTTTGCTTTTCTGGTTGGCGCGGCCAGCGCGGCAACCCTGCCCGATCCCACACCCGATCAGATCGACGGAATCATCGCGAAGTTCGCCGCTAAAGAAGCTGAATTCGCGAAAGCGCGTGGTAATTACACTTATCGCCAGGACGCTAGCGTGATGTCGCTCGATGATGGCGGCGGCGTCACTGGCAAATGGCAAGAAGTCACCGATGTGGTCTTCACTCAGGACGGCAAGCGTACTGAAAAGGTGGTTCGCGCTCCAATGAGCACGCTGACTGCCTTTCAGCTCGATCCAGGCGACATTCAGGATCTCCGCGATGTCCAACCCTTCGTGCTCACTACCAATGAGCTTCCCAAATACTACATCCGTTATCTCGGCCGGGAGCAGGTGGATGAAATCACCACCTACGTATTCGCTGTCAAGCCCAAGAAACTCGAAGCCGGCCAGCGCTATTTTGAAGGCGAGGTTTGGGTGGACGATCACGACCTTCAGATCGTGAAATCATACGGCCGCGGCGTGGGCCAGCGAAAAGGCGACAATCAGTATGGGAAATTCGAAACCTACCGCGAGCAGATCGATGGCAAATACTGGTTTCCCACATACACCATCTCAAACGCCACGCTGCATTTCAAAGAGAACGATCAGCGCATGCGGATGAACGTCAAGTACGAAGACTACAAGCAGTTCAAGAGCGACGTCACGATCAAGTACGGCGACGCCGAGGATCCAGCCAAGGATCCGGGCAAGACGCCTCCGCCGGCGCCCAAGAAGCAGTAGC